>NZ_JANJES010000007.1:0-143805 GCF_044878465.1 Rothia sp. BD8
GCCCCGCGTGCCGCGGCCGGCGCATCAAGGCCGAGGCGCTGAGCGTGACCTTCGAGGGCCTGGACATCACCGAGATCTCCGCGCTGCCCCTGCACGAGCTGCGGGACCTGCTGGCCCCCGTGCGCGACGGCGCCGGGCCCCCCCCCCCCCCCCCCCCCCCCCCCCCCCCCCCCCCCCCCCCCCCCCCCCGCCCCCCCCCCCCCCCCCCCCCCCCCCCCCCCCCCCCCCCCCCCCCCCCCCCCCCCCCCCGAGACGAGGTGATGGGCGACGGGCGGGGGCGCTCACGACCGGAAGTAGTCCTGCGCCGTCGCGAAGCCGCCGGCCCGCTCGAAGTCCTCGCGCACCGCGGCGGCCAGGGCGTCGTCGTGCAGGAAGTCCAGGGCGGCGCAGGCCAGGCCGAAGGCCCCGTCCATCCCGGCCCGCTCGGCGTCGGGGGTGCCCGCGGCGGCGGCGAACTCCCGGGTGTGCAGCCCCACCCCGTCGGCCGAGACCCGGATCAGCGGGTGGATGCCCGGCACCCGGTGGCTGACGTTGCCGAAGTCCGTGGAGGCCGCCAGCACCTCGGAGACCGTCCCGCCCGGGTACGGGTCCCGCCCCCGACGCCGCTGGGCCAGCACCCACCGATCCGTGAGCGGCCCGTTGGAGCGCACCGGCAGGGTCGCCGGCGCCTCATCCCACCGCACCTGCGCCTCGACGCCGGCCATCATCGCGGCCCCGCGCAGCACCTGCTCCACCCGCGCGGACAGCTCCGCCAGGGTCTCCGGGTCCTGGGAGCGCACATACAGCAGCATCTGCGCGGACTCCGTGATGATGTTCGGCTGGCTGCCGCCCTCGGTGATCACCGCGTGGATGCGGTCGGTGGGCGGGGTCTGCTGACGCAGCAGCCCGATCCCCTGGTAGGCCAGGCTCGCCGCATCCAGCGCGTTGCGGCCCAGGAACGGGTGGGAGGAGGCGTGGGCGGCCCGCCCGGTGAAGCGCACCCGGCAGTCCCGGCGCCCCAGCCACGCCTGGTCCGCGGTGTCCGTGAAGTAGGAGTGGACCATCACGGCGGCGTCGAGATCGTCGAAGGCGCCGTCCCGGGCCATGAGCTCCTTGCCCGCCTGCCCCTCCTCCGCGGGGGTGCCGAGGAAGACGACCCGCCCGCGGAAGGCGCGGGGCTCGGCGCGCAGCAGGTCCGCGAGCGCGGTGAACGCCCCCAGCCCGGCCACGGCGATGACGTTGTGCCCGCACCCGTGCCCGATCTCCGGCAGCGCGTCGTACTCCGCGAGGATGCCGACGGTGCGGTCCCGCGTCGGGTCGAAGTCCTGCGAGCGCACCTCGGCGCGCACGGCGGTGTCCAGCCCGTGGGCGGGACGCTGCGCCGCGATCCCGTGGGATGCCAGGTGGCCCACGACGACGTCGGCGGCGTGGTGCTCCCGGAAGGCGGTCTCCGGGTGCTCGTGCAGGTTGTGCAGGATGGCGGTCAGCTCGCCCTCCTGGGCATCGACGGCGCGCTCCAGGGCGTCGACGACGGCCGCGGGGGCGCCGTCGTGCGGGGCGAGGTGGTGCTGGGCGGTCTCCCGACGCCGTGCGGTGCGTCGCTCGAGGATCTCCAGGTACGGATGTGATGCGTCTCCCATGGGAAAACGCTATCAGTCCGCTGTGCGCCCTCCTCTCCCCTCCCGGCGCAAAACGGGACCTGCTTCCCACATCGGGACGTGTAGCGCCCAGATATGGGAAGCATGTCCCGTTTTGCGGAGGGGAGAGGGTGGGAGAGGGGGAGAAGGCTAGGGGCGGAGCATGACCTTCACGGCCTCCCGCTGATCCATCAGCCGATACGCCTCGGCGGCCTCCTCCAGCGGCAGGACGCGGTCGAAGACCTTCCCCGGGTCGATCTCCCGGTCCCAGATCCGCCGGATCAGGTCCGGCAGGAACCGACGCACGGGGGCGGGCCCGCCGTGCAGGTGGATCAGACCGAAGAACAGCTCATCCCCCGGCAGCTGGACGTCGTGGGAGACCCCCACGTACCCCACGTGTCCACCGGGACGGGTGCTGCGGATGGCCTGCATCATCGAACCCTGGGTGCCCACGGCCTCGATCACGCTGTGCGCGCCGAGCCCGTCGGTCAGCTCCTTGATCCGCGCCACGCCCTCGTCCCCGCGCTCGACGACGACGTCCGTGGCACCGAACCGGCGGGCCAGGGCCTGGCGGTCCTCGTGCCGGGACATGGCGATGATCCGCTCGGCCCCGAGCTGACGGGCCGCGAGCACGCCCATCAGGCCGACGGCGCCGTCGCCGACCACGGCCACCGTCTTCCCCGGCCCGGCCTGGGCGGCGTCGGCGGCGAACCACCCGGTGCCCAGCACGTCGGAGGCCGCCAGCAGCGACGGGATGAGGTCCTCGTCGGGCTCCCCGGGCAGACGCACGAGGGTGCCGTCGGCCCAGGGGATGCGGGCCCTCTCCGCCTGGGTGCCGATCTCCCCGTGCACGAACACGGCATGCACGCACCGGGACTGGTACCCGGCCCGGCAGATCTCACACGTGTTGTCCGAGATGACGAAGGAGCCGACCACCCAGTCCCCCGGGTTCAGGGTGCTCACCTCATCGCCGACCTGCTCCACGACGCCCACGTACTCGTGGCCCATGGGCAGGTCCTCACCGGGGTCGTCCCCGCGGTAGGGCCACAGGTCCGAACCGCACACACAGGCGGCTTCGATCCGGATGACGGCGTCCTTGGGGTCCTCGATCCTCGGGTCCGGGCGCTGCTGCACCCGGACGTCTCCGGCGCCGTGCAGGACGACTCCTCGCATGATGGCTCTCCTTCAGCTGTGGATGATCGCGGCCGTAAGCCGCACTTCTGTGGTGCCCCGTCTGGGGTCAGGGGCGGCGGGCGTAGTCCTCGTCGCTGACGTGCTCCAGCCAGGTGGTGGTGGTCGACGGGTCCTCGGCGTTCTCCAGCATCGCCAGGTGCTCCATGAAGTGCTCCGGGTCCGCCCCGTGCCAGTGCTCCTCCCCGGCGGGGCAGTACACGGTCTGCCCGGGCAGGGCGCGCAGCACCTCGCCGTCGCGGGTGCCGAACAGGGCGACGCCATCGGTGACGTGCAGGGTCTGCCCGTGGGCGTGGGAGTGCCAGGCGGTGCGCGCGCCGGGGGCGAAGCGCACCTTCGCGACGACCATCCGCTGGCCCTCCTCCTGGGGGACGGCGATGGGGTCCACCCACACGTCCCCCGTGAAGTTCTCCGGCGGGTTCTTGGTCGTCGCCCCGTGCTCGATGACGCGGTGTGCCATGGTCATGCCTTCCTCTGGTTCTCGATGGTCTGGTTCCCGTTGGTCTGATTCCCGGCGACCTGCCCGGTGCCCTGATGCTTCGCCGCACCCCGCCGCTCGGCGGCCTGCTGCGCGGCAGTCTGCTCCGCCGCCCCGGTCGCGGCGAGCGAGGCCAGCAGCCGCAGCTTCTGATCCGCCTCCGAGCCGGCCGGGGCGGAGTAGACGTAGAGCACCTGCCCCGGATCGGCGGTCACGGCCAGCTCCTCGTAGGCCAGCTCCAGCCGCCCGACCTCGGGGTGGTCGAAGCGCTTGAGGCCGTGCCCGTGCACCCGCACGTCGTGGGCGGCCCACAGGGTGCGGAACAGGTCGCTGCGGGTGGACAGCTCCCCGACCAGCTCCTGGATGCCGCGGTGGTGCGGGTTCCGGCCGGCGTCGGCGCGGAGGATGCCCACGCACATGCGGGCCATGGTCTCCCACTCCGGGTAGATCGCCCGGCTGGCAGGGTCCAGGAACTGGAAGCGGGCCAGGTTGGGCAGGACGCCGTC
Source organism: Rothia sp. BD8 (assembly GCF_044878465.1). NCBI lineage: Bacteria > Bacillati > Actinomycetota > Actinomycetes > Micrococcales > Micrococcaceae > Rothia > Rothia sp. BD8. The sequence continues at coordinate 3,792 of NZ_JANJES010000007.1, forward strand.
GGAGCCGATGGCCGGGGCGTAGAAGGCCCGACCCAGGGCGTTGACGGCGAGCATATTCTGGGCCTCGTCGCGCACGAAGGCGACGGCGCCGGTGATCGCATCCACCATCTGCTGCAGGGCCGGGCGCACGGGCGCGGGCCCGACGCCGCCCCGGCCGGGATCCCGGGAGAGCGGGGAGCGGGTGCGCTCGGCGGCGCGGGCGAGGTCCAGCAGGTGGGCGCGCTCGGCGTCGTCGAGCTGGAGGGCGGCGGCCAGGCCGTCCAGCACCGCCGGGGAGGCGCTGGCCAGGGCACCGCGCTCCAGCCGGGTGTAGTACTCGACGCTGATCCCGGCCAGCTGCGCCACCTCGGAGCGACGCAGCCCCGGCACCCGGCGGGGACCGGGCCCGGCGGGCAGGCCCACCCGCTCCGGGGTGATCTTGGCGCGCCGCGAGGAGAGGAACTCGCGGATCTCAGCGGACTGGTCCATGTCTTCGAGGCTAAGCCGCACCGGGCGCCTGGAGGGAGACCCTGACAGGGCACCCCACCTCCTCTTCCGCAAAACTGGAGATGCTTCCCATATCGGGACGTGTAGCGCCCAGATATGGGAAGCATCTCCCGTTTTGCGCAGAGAAGGGAAGAGGGATGCGCGTCAGTCGAGGTGCTCGGAGAACTGCTTGCGGATCTGCTCCGCGGTGACCGTCGGGATCTCGGCGGTCAGGGGGCGCTCCTGGGAGATGAGGCGGCGCTTGACCACCTGCCACATGATCGCCAGGAACCCGAACCAGACGGGGCTGACGTACAGCGCCACGCGGGTGTCCGGGGACAGCGCCAGGCAGCAGGCGATGAACGCGAAGAACGCCAGCGAGATCCACGGGGTGACCTTGGGGAAGGGCACCCGGAAGCGGGAGGCCTCATGGTGGGTGGGGTGACGCCGGTGATACAGGATGTAGCTGACGACGATGGTGCCCCACGTGAACAGGATGTACGCCGAGCACAGGGAGCTGACCATCGTGAACGCCTGGGTGAGGGCGTCCCCGGACAGCAGCACCGGCACGGAGGCGAACAGGAACACGGTGGTGAAGAAGACCGCGTTGCGCGGCACCCCGCGGGAGGAGGCGAAGCGCAGCCAGCGCGGGGCGTGCCCGTCCTTGGCCAGACCGTAGGCCATGCGGGTCGCGGAGTACACCCCGGAGTTGGCGCTGGAGGCCGCGGAGGTCAGCACCACGAGGTTCACCACGAAGGCCGCCCCGGCGAAGCCGACGTTGCCGAACATCGTGATGAACGGGCTCTGGGCGGGGTCGATGGAGTCCCACGGGGTGACCATCATGATCACCGCGAGGGAGCCGATGTAGAAGATCGCGATGCGCAGCACGATGGAGTTGACCGCGCGCGGCAGGTTCCGGTGCGGGTTCTCCGTCTCCGCGGCGGTGGTGCCCACCAGCTCCACCCCGATGAAGGAGAAGATCGCCAGCTGGAAGCCCATCAGGAAGCCGTGGAAGCCGGTGGGGAAGAAGCCGCCGTGGTTCCACAGGTGCGCGACCTGCGCCTCCTGCCCGGCCGGGTTGCGGAAGCCGGTGGCCACCAGGATGATGCCGACGACGATCAGCGCGAGGATCGTGACGATCTTGATGATCGCGAACCAGAACTCCGTCTCCCCGAAGGCGCGCACCGGCTGCAGGTTCAGCAGGATCAGGCCCAGCGCGGTCGCCACGGCCGGCAGCCACACGGGCACCTCGGGCCAGAAGTACTGGACGTACGCGGTGATCGCCACGAGGTCCGCCACGCACCCGATGACCCAGGACAGCCAGTAGTTCCACGCCACCATGAACCCGGCCCACGGCCCGATCTGGTCCTTGGCGATGTCCCCGAAGGTCTTGTAGTGCAGGTTGGACAGCAGCAGCTCCCCGAGCTGGCGCATCACCAGGAACAGGATGAAGCCGATCAGCCCGTAGACCAGGAGGATCGCGGGCCCCACCAGGTGGATGGTCTGCCCGGAGCCGAAGAACAGGCCGGTGCCGATGGCCCCGCCGATCGCGATCAGCTGCAGGTGGCGGTTGTGCAGCCCGCGGGCCAGCCCGCCTTCGTTCTCGCCGCTGGCGACGTCGGCCGGGACGCGCCCGGAGGACGCCGCGGCGTCGGGGGTGCTCGCGGGGGATTCGGTCATGGCTGGGCCTTCCGTGGGGGCCGACGCCGCACGCCGACCGGTCGAATGCTTCCCTCAGCATATGGGGTGGTGGCCCACGGTGATCCAGGCTACCCCCGGAGAGGTTTCCGGCGGTTTTCCCCGCCGCGGTCGTCTCACGGTGCGGAACGAGTCAGTGTGCGGAACGGGCGGAGCGCTCCCTCAGTCCCCCAGGCCGCGGGCCAGGCGGGTGAGGGTGCGCAGCACGGCCTCGGTGACCTCGGCCTCGTCGTCGGGGGCGCGGAAGGACTGCATCTCCCGGTGCAGCCGCTCCATCTCCCCGTCCATGGACGCAGCGGAGTCCGCGGTGCGGGTGAGGTCGGCCAGCAGCCCGGAGGGGACGTCGCCGTCGTACTTGTAGAAGATCTTGTGCTCCAGGCTGGCCCAGAAGTCCATGGCGATGGTGCGCAGCTGCACCTCCACCGGCACGGTCACCGGCCCGGTGGAGAGGAACACGGGGATCTCCAGGATCAGGTGCAGGCTGCGGTACCCGTTGGGCTTGGGGTGGGCGATGTAGTCCTTCTCCACCACCAGGCGCACGTCATCCTGGCGGCACAGCATATCCCGCACCCGGTACACGTCCGCGGTGAAGGAGCAGATCACCCGCACCCCCGCGATGTCCGTGATGGACTCCCGGATCTGCGGCAGGGAGCCCAGACCGCGCTTCTGGGCCTTGCGGGCCAGGCTGTCCAGGGACTTCAGGCGGGAGGAGAAGCTCTCGATCGGGTTGTAGGAGTGGATGGCGGACAGCTCGCGGCGCAGCACGCGCACCTTGGTCTCCACCTCGTCGATGGCGCACTCGTACTCCAGGAGGAACCGCTCCACCGTCCTGCGGTGCCGGCTCAGCTCCGCCGGATCCAGGGCCTCGGACCCCAGCACGTCCCCCATGGTCAGTTCCGTCCGGCGCCCTGCCAGGCGCGGTCGTAGAACTCCTGGGAGCGGGCCTCCAGCAGCAGCCGGTAGTCCTCGGGGCTCAGCGACTGGGCGGAGCCCTCCGGGATCTTCTCGGTGAACGCGGAGACGCCCAGCCCTGCCTCGTGGTCCTTCAGCTCCAGGCCCGCGGCCTCGAGCATGGTCGGGTACATGTTCAGCTGATCCGCCCCGGAGCGCAGGGCGCCCTTCTTCCGGTCGGCTTCCGGCACCCAGATGCGGTTGAAGATGGTGCGGTTCGGGTGGTCGTCCAGCTCCTCGTGGAAGGCGTCCCCGGCGCTCATGTGCTTGAGGTGGTCGCCCATGATGACGACGGCCGTGTCCTCCAGGTACCCCTTCTGCTTCATGTACTGCACGTAGTCGGCGACCTGGTTCATCGAGCAGGCGTACACGGAGGTGACCTCGCTCTGGGTGTCCACGGAGCAGTAGTCGAACACGTGCACCGGCTCGTGGGTGTCCAGGGTCAGCATGGAGAGGTTGAAGGGCTGCCCGGTGTGCTGGGCTTCGGCGTGCAGCTGGTCGATCTCGTCCTTGGCGTGGGCCATCAGCCGCTGGTCGCTCAGGCCCCAGTCGCTGCGGAAGTTCTGCTCGGGCTCCCCGGCGGCGCGCCAGTCGTGGAGGTCCTTCTGCTCGTCGTAGCCGTGCCCGCCGAGGAACTTGCTCTTGGCGGCGAAGTCGCCGTTGGCCCCGCCGAGGAACACGTTCTTGTACCCGTGCTCCTTGAGGACGTCGCCCATGCAGGTCAGCCCGCCCAGGTACGCCGCGTTCTCGTCCTGCTCCGCGGAGTCGGCGATGGAGCTGGAGCCGGAGCCGCCCTTCAGCGGCACACCGCACTGGGTGGAGACGATCCCGGCCATGGTCCACCCCCCGCCGTCGTACTGCAGGTAGTCCGGGATGGACTGCCAGCCCTCAGCTTCGGAGGTGGCCTCCTCCAGGCCCTGGAAGGCGTCCTTCTCGAACAGCTGGTCATCGGCCAGGGTCTGCTCCCCGGATTCCAGGTAGATGACCACGAGGTTGCGCTTGCCGGCGTCGGAGGTGACGGTCGGGGCCGCGTAGTAGTCGTCCAGGGTGTACGGGGAGTTGGCGGCGCGCAGGTAGTCGCGGATGCCGACGGTGCTGGCGAAGGCGCTCGTTCCGCCGATGCCCAGGGCCAGAACCGAGAGCGTGGCGAGGATGTTGCGGGGCCAGCGCCAGCTGCGCGGCGGGCGGGGGGCGCCGTCGGCCATGCGCCGGCGCACCACCCGGCGGCGCCAGGCGATGATCCCGGCGACGGCGAGGGTCACCACCACGGGCAGCACGCCGACGCCGAGGATGCCCTTCCAGACGATGGCCCCGCCGCCGCCGTCGGTCTGCACGGAGAAGAGGTTGGTGCGCAGCTGGTCGAAGGTGATGGGGCCCCAGTAGTGGCGGATGCCGAGGGCGGCGATGAGGCAGGTGAGGCCCAGCCACAGCAGCAGGTAGGCGAGGATCCGGCCGAGCACCCGCCCGACGGCGCGGGTGGCCGTGCCGATGCGTCCTGCCATCGTGTGCTCTCCTCCTCGCGTGCGCGCTCCACCGGGGGACACCTCGGGATGGGCCATGCGGATTCATGGCGGGGACGCGCCGAACCCATCGAAGTCTAATGAGGGGTCACCTGCTGTTCAACAGCATGTCGCCGTGAGATGGACCCGGTGACCCGCGCCCCTGCGCGCTCCCGTGCCCCTCCGCCCGCCTCCACCCGCGTTTGGGAGCGGTTTCGTGGTTTGGGAGCCTCGAGGACACTCCCAAACACCGAAACCGCTCCCAAACCGGCAGGATCCCCGCCCCCGCGGGTCAGAAGCCGCCGGCGTCGGCGGCCATGTTGGCGAAGCGGGAGTAGTGGCCCTGGAAGGCGACCGTGATCGTCTTGGTGGGACCGTTGCGGTGCTTGGCGACGATGACGTCGGCCTCCCCGGCGCGCGGGGACTCCTTGTCGTAGATGTCCTCGCGGTGCAGCAGCATCACCATGTCCGCGTCCTGCTCGATCGAATTGTGCACCGTGATGCCGTTGGCCACGAAGTTGTGGGTTCCCAGGACGGTCGCGTCGAAGACCTCCTGCTCCCCCATCGGCTGGATCGCCGTGATCCGGTCCCAGAGGAGGTCGTTGACGGCCAGCATCTCCAGCTCCGCGGATTCCAGCAGCGCGGCGACGGCGCCGATCCTCTGCCGGGACGGGGCGTGCTTGTAGTACGTGCTGCCGCAGTAGGCGGAGCCCATGGCGGACTGGAACTGACGGTGGGTCATGCCCCGGTCCTCCAGCACCCTCTTCACGTCCTGCCACACGTCCACCGGCACCGTGTCCACGTTGGTGTTGGAGGTGGAGACCTCCAGTGCGCGCAGCAGCGCCGCGCAGTTGCCCGCCCTCTCACCGTGCACGCCGATCTCCCGGAGGAAGCGCAGCTGGTCGTCCCGCCCGGAGACATCCAGGGTGTATCCCTGCCGGTACTCGCCCTTCAGGGCCGTCAGGTGCAGGCGCGTGGAGATGCCGAACCTCAGCAGCAGGAGGCTGAGCTCATCCAGCATCCGGCGGGAGGTGGAGGCGTAGTAGATCCTACCGGAGCGTCGGCTCCTCGTCAGCGTGACGGAGCCGTCCGTAGCCCACAGATGCTTGATGAACAGGGCGATCTGGCGCTTCGGAAGGGAGAACACCGGCGCCGGGATGAACTTCTCCCAGGACCGCAGGCCGAACAGACCCAGGCCGTCCAGCCATGCCGCGATGGGGTTGCGGCGGCCGTGGGTCAGATGATGCGGAGCCGGCAGACGCAGCGAGGTCACGCGCGCGGCCGGACGGTCGTCTAGGACGGCGGTGACGCCGAAGTGCTCCGCCGCCGCACGGACCGCCTCGAGGTTCTCCTCGTCGACGGAGGCGTACCTGATGGGCTGGCGCTTGACGAAGGACCCGTCCCCCAGCAGGTGGGCCAGCAGGATCACCTCGTCGTCGCTCCACCGGGTGCGCTGGGTGGGGCCGTCGGTGTGCCGGGGCACGCCGAGGCGATCCCCGACGGCCAGCTCACCGAGGGGCTTCCAGCCGCGGTAGGTGAAGAAGGGGTGGTTCGCGGTGGCGGTGATGGTCTTGCCGGAGGCGAGGCTGAGCCGGAACACGGGCTTCCTGCCGGTGGGGAACACGTGAGTCAGGTGCCGTTCCACGTAGCGCATGTTCTCGTCCAGGGACCAGACGGGAACGTCCCGGGCGCCGGAGGCGTACAGCTCGCCCATGCTCGTCTCGGCCCCGGTGTCCGAGCGCAGGATCCGGGTGTCGGCCGTGAGGCAGCCCGATTCGCGAAGGTCGGAGACCATGGGCTTCTTGTCCGTGCGCTGCTCGGAGCCGCGGTTGAGCTGGGACAGGGCGATGACGGGCACGTCCAGCTCCTTGGCCAGCAGCTTCAGGGAGCGGGAGAACTCGGAGACCTCCTGCTGGCGGGACTCCACCTTCTTGCCGGAGCTCATCAGCTGCAGGTAGTCCAGGACCACCAGGCGCAGGTTGTTCTTCTGCTTGAGCCGGCGGCACTTGGCGCGGATCTCCATCATGGACATGTTCGGGGAGTCGTCGATGAACAGCGGGGACTTGTCCATCCGCCCCATGACCTCGGCGATCTTGGACCACTGGGCGTCCTCGAGGGAGCCGCGGCGCAGGTCGGAGAGGTTCAGGGAGGCCTCCGCGGAGAGCAGGCGCATCGCGATCTCGTTGCGGGACATCTCCAAGGAGAAGATCACGGTGGCCATGTCGTGGTGGATGGCGGCGGAGCGGGCGATGTCCAGGGCGAGGGTGGATTTGCCGACGGCGGGGCGGGCGGCGACGACGATCATCTGCCCGCCGAGCAGCCCGTGGGTGAGGTCGTCCAGCTCGTAGAACCCGGTGGGCACGCCCTGCATGCCGTCGGCCTTGTCCCCGTTGGCTTCGATCTCCTCGACGGTCTCCCCGATGACCTCCTTGAGGATCACGTAGTCCTCGGCGGTGCGCCGCTCGGCCACCTGGTAGATCTCGGTCTGCGCCTGGTTGACGAGGTCGTCCACCTCGCCGTCCTGGGAGTACCCGAGCTGCACGATCTTGGTTCCGGCCCCGACCAGCCGCCGCAGCACGGCCCGTTCCCGCACGATCTCGGCGTAGAACCCGGCGTTGGCCGCGGTGGGCACGGAGGAGATCAGGGAGTGCAGGTACGCGGCACCGCCCACGCGCCCGAGCTCCCCGCGCTTGGTGAGCTCGTCGGCGACGGTGATGGCGTCGGCGGGTTCGCCCTTGCCGTAGAGGTCGATGATCGCTTCGTAGATGGATTCGTGGGCGGGCTTGTAGAAGTCGACGCCGCGCAGGACCTCGACGACGTCGGCGATCGCGTCCTTGGACAGCATCATCCCGCCGAGCACGGACTGCTCGGCGACGTTGTCCTGGGGCGGGGTGCGGCCCCCGCCGTCGCGTTCGGAGACAACCTCAGACACGTGCTCTCCTCGTCGTAGTTATCCACAGGTTAGGCCCGCGGTGGGCCGATGTGTACCGGATGTGCACCGTTCGGGGCGGTTCATCCACAGGTTCGCCGCGTTCTTCCACAGAAACTGTGGACAGCGGTGGGGATGGGGGCGGACGACGCCGCGCGCATCCTGTGGATAACCCTACCCGCTCCCGCCCCCTCGGACCCGGCCCCGGCCCCGAAGCCAGATTTCGGGACGGGTTCGTCTCTTCGGGACCGGAATATCCCGTCCCGAAGAGACGAACCCGTCCCGAACGCGATTCCGGTGGGGGCGGGGGCCGGAGCCGGGACGAGCCGGGGTCAGCTGTTGGCGGCGGCGACCATGAACACCAGCACCGGGTTGGTGAGCACGGAGACCACGAGCAGCAGCAGGTTCAGAACGCGGCGGCGTCGGTACTTGAAGAAGCCGAAGACCGCGAAGAAGGAGGCGAAGGCCGCCGCGATCGAGGAGACGACGAGGCAGATCAGGAAGATCGCGAGGATCACCTGGTTGCTCCCCCAGTTCCCACCGAAGAACCCGAGGATGATCAGCAGCATCGCGGCCAGCCAGAACCCCAGACCCATCGCGAACAGGCGGGTGCTGGGCAGCCAGCGACGGCGGGATCCAGGACGGCCGGGGCGGGCGTCGTCGGCGGTGGTGTGGCTGGGGGTCATGGGCTCCATCTTCGCATCGGCGGCTGGGAGCATCCGCGGGGTGGATGCGCCAGGGCCCGCCGTCCGCACCACGGTGGGTGCGGGGGCGGGCCCTGGATCGGCAGGCGTCAGGCGCGGGTGCTACGCGGCGACGACGTCCAGCTCCACGGAGGCGACGACGTCCTCGTGCAGGCGGACGGCGACCACGTGGCGGCCGGTGCGCTTGATGCTCTTCTCGATGGTGATGGTCCGCTTGTCCACGGCACCGAGGCCGGCGGCCTCGATCGCCTCGGCGATCTGGGCGGGCTTGACGGTGCCGAACAGGCGGCCCTCGGCCCCGGCCTTGACCGGCAAGGAGACGGTCTCACCGGTCAGACGCTCGGCCTGGGCCTGGGCGTCCTCGAGGTTGTGCTGGGCACGGGCCGCGCGGGCGGCGCGGATCGACTCGACCTGGCGCTCCCCGCCCTTGGTCCACACGGTCGCCAGACCGCGGGGGAACAGGTAGTTGCGGGCGTAGCCGTCCTTGACCTCGACGACGTCGCCAGCGGCGCCGAGGCCGGTGACTTCCTGGGAAAGAATGATCTTAGCCATGTGTTCTGGTCTCCTTCTCGATCAGCGGCCGGCGCCGGAGTAGGGCAGCAGGGCGACCTCGCGGGCGTTCTTCACGGCCTGCGCGATCTTGCGCTGCTCCTGCACGGTCACACCGGTGACGCGACGGGCGCGGATCTTGCCGCGATCGGAGATGAACTTGCGCAGCAGCGCGACGTCCTTGTAGTCGATCTCGGTGATGTCAGCAGCCTTGAGCGGGTTCTGCTTGGGTTTCGGCTTGCGGAGTTCAGCCTTGGCCATCGTGGTGCTCCTTGTTCTCTCAGTTGGAGCCCGCGGGTTCGTGCCCCGCGGGATGGGTGGGTGTCAGGGGAGGGCGGGTGCAGTCTAGAACGGCGGTTCGTCGTCCTGGCCGGCACCCCAGTCGTAGCTGCCGCCGGAGCTCTGCCCCCAGGGGTCCGCCGCCGGGGCCTGCTGGCCTCCGCGGTTGCCTCCCTGGTTGTAGCCGCTACCGCCGTAGCCGTTGCCGGGCCCCTGGCTGGGGTTGCCCCCGCCGAAGCCCTGCTGCTGGCCGCCGCCCTGGTTGAAGTTCTGCTGTCCGCCGCCGAAGCCCTGACCGCCCTGGTTTCCGCCGAAGTTCCCTCCGCCGGAGCGCTGGTTGCGGTTCACGGATGCGGTGGCGAAGCGCAGGCTGGGGCCGATCTCGTCGACGTCCAGCTCCATCGAGGTGCGGCGCTCGCCCTCCTTGGTCTCGTACGACCGTGCCTTCAGCCGCCCCTGGGCGATGACGCGCTGGCCCTTGGTGAGGGACTCGGCGACGTTCTCCGCGGCTTCGCGCCAGATGGAGCAGCGCAGGAAGAGGGCTTCCTGGTCCTTCCATTCGTTGGTCTGGCGGTCGAAGGTGCGGGGGGTGGAGGCGATCGTGAAGTTTGCGACCGCCGCCCCGGAGGGGGTGAAGCGCAGTTCGGGGTCGGCGGTGAGGTTGCCGACGACGGTGATGATGGTCTCTCCGGCCATCATGACCTCCTTGCAGTCGTAGCGAGTGGTGCTCCTACCAGTGGACCACGGGGGACTGACAGATCCAATGTCCCGGGGCCCCTGTGGAAGCTACTTGGAGGAGATCTTCTGCTCTTCCGGGCGGATGATCTTGGTCCGCATGATGTTCTCGTTGAGGTTCAGGACGCGGTCCAGCTCCTTGGCGACGTCCGGCTCCGAGGTGAAGTTCACGACGGCGTAGATGGCCTCGCTCTTCTTCTGGATCTCGTAGGCCAGGCGGCGGCGGCCCCAGATGTCGATGTTCTCGATGGTGCCGTTGCCCTTGCGGACGACGTCGAGGAACTTCTGCAGGGTCGGCTCGACGGCGCGGTCGTCAACCTCGGGGCTGATCAGTGCCATGAGTTCGTATTCACGCATGTGGGAACCCACCTCCTTCGGTCTCGGCGGCTGCGGTCTCTCCGCAGCAGGAGGTTCGCTTGCGCGGGTGCGGTGCGCGAGGGGTCCGGGAACGGTCCCGGTCTCGGCACAACCTGCCCGAGTCTACCCCATCCGCGCCGCGGCACCCAGGGGCCGGGTCACGCGGGGTCAGCCGATGCGTCCGCGCAGCTGCTCGGGGTCGGCCGGCGGGGCGGCGAGGACCTCCCGGGCGGCGTCGACGGCGTCTTCCACCTTCCACAGCAGGACGCCGACGGGGCGGCGGTCGGCGTCGAGGTAGTAGACGACGCGGCGGCCGTCGCCGAGGTCGTCCTCGAGGATCTCCAGGGTGGAGTCCAGGGTGCCGACGGCCTCCCAGCGGGTGCCGTTGACGAGGGAGTAGAAGTACGGGGTGTGGGCGTACCGCTCCCCGCCGGAGGCCATGGAGCGTCCGGCGGTGGTGCCCATCTGCAGGGCGTTGTCCTTGTGCTCCACGCGGGTGCGCCCGAGGATCACGTCCGGGTAGGAGGCGATGTCCCCGGCGGCCCAGATGTGGGGGTCGGAGGTGCGCAGCTGCTCGTCCACGCGCACCCCGCCGTCGGCCAGCTCCAGTCCGGCGGCTTCGGCGAGCTCGGTGCGGGGGGTGGCGCCGAGGCCGAGGATGAGCACGTCGCCCTCGACGTCGGTGCCGTCGTCCAGGCGCACCCGGATGCGATCGCCGTCGACGTCGGCGCGCTCGGCCCGGTGCCCGCCGCTGACCTGCACCCCGGCGTCGGTGAGCAGTGCCTGGTACTGCACGGCGAGGTCCGCGGGGAATTTGGCGTCCCCGAGGGTGGTCTCCGGGATGATCAGGTGCACGGAGACGTCCTCCTGGCTGAGGACGGCGGCGAGCTCCGCGCCGATGTACCCGCCGCCGAGGAGCACGAACTCGCGGTGGGTGCGAGTGAGCTCGCGCAGGCGCCGGTAGTCCTCGGCGGTGCGGTAGGTGAGGATGTGCGGGTGCTGTGGGGCGTCGAAGCGGTTCGGCTCCGCGCCGGTGGCGAGCAGGAGCTTGCCGTAGCCGATCTGCTGGCCGTCCGCGGTGCTCACCCGGCGGTTCTCCCGGTCGATGCCGGTCACGGTGGTGCCGGTGCGCACCTGCGCCCCGGTGGCTTCGGCGGTGCCGGTGAAGAAGTCGTCGAGCTTCGCGTCCGGGTTGAGCCAGAGCAGCTTGGACAGGGGCGGGCGGGCGTAGGGCTCGTCGTCTTCGGCCCCGAGGATGCCGATGCTGCCGGTCGCGTCGATCTCCCGGATGCCGCGGGCGGCGGTGTCCGCGGCCATGCCGGCGCCGGTGATGAGGTAGTCGAACCGCTCCGTGCCCGATTCCCGCGCTGCGCGGGTCTCCTGCTGGGTGTGTGATGCGTCCATGGGTGCTGCTCCCTTCCGGTCCGCGGGCGGCACCCCGGTGGGCGGGGTGGCGCGGACCGAGCGTCGTTCCTCATTCCACGCTACTGCGCGGCAGCGGCCGCCGGAACCCCGCTGACCTGGGCAGACGCACGACGACGGCTCGATGCCGGTCAGCGCAGACCGTAGGCCTGAGGCTGGGGGTGGTTGCTGCGGGCGGTCCACCCGGGGATGAGGCAGGCGTCGACGATCAGCCAGATGAACTGGGCGGTGCCGATCAGAGCCGGGATCACCAGGGTCCAGGAGAACAGGATGATCAGGATCGTGAGGATGATGTGTCCGACGGCGTTTCCGGTCTTGCCGAGGTAGAAGGAGTGCGCCCCGAAGCCGCCGAGGAAGAACCAGAGGACGTAAGCCAGGCCCATGCTCTTGGGGGTGATGACGGTCTGATGCACCACCGTGGGGTAACCGGGCTGACCGTACTGCGGCTGACCGTACTGGGGCTGCGACGGGTTCCGGTCGAATCCGCCGGTGGGGCCGACGCCGGGGTGATCGTAGGCATCGGAGGTCGCCGGGAACTGCTGGCCGGGATGGCGCTGGAGCTCTCCGGCGGTGTCGGATGCAGCACCGTAGCGCGCCTCTTGCCCGGAGCCCTCAGGACGCTGGGCGGGAGAGGAGCCGGTGGGAGCAGAGGTCGTCTCGGCGGGGTGCTCTTCAGGCTGCTGGCTCATGGTGCGAGGTCCCTTCCGATCGGGCGGCGAATGATGTGACCCACACTACACCCGGGCTGCGACGAAGGGCTGAACCTCAAGTGGTCATCGTCGTGGGGCCTGCCGGCGCAGACCCTACGACGATGACCACCCGGTGATCCGAAGGGTTTCCTACTTCGGGTCCCGGCGAGTGAAGGAGAAGAACCCCGCCACCAGCGGTACCGCGCACCACAGGGCGTACCACCAGCCGGCCGGGACCCGCTGCGGATCACCCACCGGGTCCGAGGCGGTGGTCAGGGTGTTCGCCAGGTTCATCGGCAGATACGGCATGAAGTCATTGGCCCAATCCAGGTTGGTCAGGAAGGACCACACCAGCGGCAGCACGAACAGCACCACCACCACGACCACGATCGCCCCCGCGCTGTTGCGCAGCAGCGCCGCCAGCCCCAGGCCCATCCAGGAGGTCAGCACGAAGACCACCAGCAGACCCAGCACACAGGTCCAGTACCCGGAATCCGTGAAGTCGAAGTGCGCGTCATCATCGGACAGGATCAGCTGCGTCAGCGGGTAGGAGACCACCGCGGAGATCAGCGCCACCAGCGCGGAGAACACGGAGATCACCAGCGCCTTCGCCACGTACACCGCCCACCGGCGCGGGGCCGCGGTGAACGTGGAGATGATGGACTTGGTGCCGAACTCCGTGGACAGGATCATCACCGCCATCGCACCCACCACGATGAACCCCAGGGTCGCGCCCGCCGTCGGCGTCATCACCGCCAGGTCATGCACGTTCCCGGACAGCGAAGCCTGCATCTCCGCGCCGCCCTCCGCGGCCGCGGGATCCTGCGACACGGACTGGCTCGCGGAGGTCATGAAGTTCACGCTCCACGCGGCCATGGCTGCCATGCCCGCCATCAGCGCGATCGTCACGATCATCAGCACCCACGAGGACACGAGGGTGCGGAACTTCAGCACCTCCGCGCGCAGGATCCCCAGGAAGCTCAGCCGGTACTGGGAGGTGTGCGCGGCGCGGTCGGTGCGGGGGGTCTCGGAAACGGCGGTGCTCATGCTCGGCTCTCCTTCGCGACGTGCTGGGCCTGCGGGGCCTGCTGGGCCTGGGGTGCGTTCGGGTCCGCGGAGCGGTACTCCACGGAATCCTGGGTCATCCGCATGTACACCTGCTCCAGGGAATCCCGCTGCGGGGTGATCTCATACAGCAGGATGCCGGCCGACTGCGCCCGCTCGGCCACCTCGCGGGCCTCGGCCGCCACCAGCAGACCGTCCTGCTCATGCGGGGTGGACTCCACGCCGTCGGCGCGCAGCCGATCCGCGAAGGCCGCGGCGTCGTCCGTGCGCACCAGCACCCGGTGCTCCCCGTTGGCGTCCAGGAAGCTCTGCAGGGGCTCATCCGCGAGGATCCTGCCCTGCCCGATCACGATCAGGTGATCCGCGGTCTGCGCCATCTCCGACATCAGGTGCGAGGACAGGAACACCGTCTTGCCCTCCGAGGCCAGGTGCCGGGCCATCTGCCGCACCCAGATCACACCCTCCGGGTCCAGGCCGTTCACCGGCTCATCCAGGATCACCGTGGAGGGGTCCCCCAGGATCGCCGTCGCGATGCCCAGGCGCTGACCCATCCCCAGGGAGTACCCGCCCACCTTCCGCTTCGCGGCCGAGGCCAGGCCGGTGATCTCGATGACCTCATCCACCCGGGACTTCGGGATCCCGTGGGTCACGGCCATCGCCCGCAGGTGGTTGACCCCCGAACGCCGGGGGTGCACCGCGCGCGCCTCCAGCAGGGAGCCCACCGACGTCAGCGGCGAGCGCAGGGCCGCATACCGCTGCCCGTCCACCAGCGCCTGCCCGCGGGTGGGGTGCTCCAACCCGAGGATCATCCTCATCGTCGTGGACTTCCCGGCGCCGTTGGGCCCGAGGAAGCCGGTCACCTTCCCGGGTTGCACCGTGAAGGACACATCATCCACGGCCCGTTTGGGGCCGTACGTCTTGGTGAGGCCGCTGACCTCGATCATGGAATCGCTCCCGTTCTGCAGGGGTCTTGGTGGTCTTCTGGTCTTCTCCGGCGTGTGTGACCCACTGTATAAGGAGATCCCGGCCGCTCCCGCAGCACAGCGCGGAAACGGCCGGGATCTCATCCTCAGGGCGGAGGCCGGGGTGGAGCTGGCTCCACCCCGGCGCCGAGCCGGACCCCCTTCCGGCCCCGAGCCGAGCCCGGTCAGGGCCCGGTCAGGGCCGGCGCGGGTCAGTACCCGTTGCTCGAGTGCGAGTCCTGCACCGTGATCTCCTCCGGGGTCACCGTGATCATGAAGGCCCCGGAGAGGGGCGAGGTGGTGCTCTTGTCCTCCCACGGCTCGTCATCGTCGAAGCGGTACTGGTAGGAGAACTTCACCTTCCCACTCTCCGAGGTCCGCACGTACAGCTGCTGCCGGTCTCCAGCTCGTCCACCGGGTCCGAGTCCGTGCTGTTCAGGCCGTCCGTGAGCATGAACGTCGGGTACTCCTCCACGGACCAGCTGGGGTTGCGGTGCTCGTCATCGGCCTCGTAGTAGCTGTTCAGCCTGCACTCGGCGACCTTGAACTCCTTCTTCGCCACGCACGCGTCGATCTTCTCCTTGGCCTTCGCCGCGGCATCCGTCACCGCCTGCTCGGTGAGCCTCTGCCGGAACTCCACCGTGGAGCCGGACAGCTCCGAGGAGGTGTCCTCGTCCGCGGTGACCGTGACCTTCTGGTCATCGCCGTAGGTCAGGTACTTCCCGCCCTTCGGCGCGGCGAAGGTGTACTCCCCGGGCAGCACCGTCAGGCTCAGCGCGTCCGGGTCCTCCTCGAACACGGAGCGGCGGTGGTACCCGGAGGTGGGCGACGGCGAGGCCGACGACGCCGGCACGCTCACCTCATGGCCGTTGACCGTCAGCGTGTCCTGACCGGCCGGCACCGAGACCCGCACCGTCTTGTACAGCCCGGACTGGTCCGGGGCGATCTCCCACTGCCGCAGCCCCAGCACCCCGCCGGCACGCGTGAGCTGCAGCGTGGTGTCCGTGGAGCGCTGATCCTGGGTCACGGAGACGGTGGCCGTGGCGGACTGGCCGTCATCGGCCACCTCCACGTCCTTCACGTCGTACCCGGAGATCCGCTGCCCGGCGTCCTTGTACACGTCCCCGGTCAGCAGCACGCGCTGCGCGGAGGGGACGTTCGGATCGATCAGGTTCGTCGCGGTCTCGGCGTCCCCGTCCACGACGGCGTCGAAGCACTCCTCCACCACGTGCTCGGGGCTGTACACGGTGGCGTTGGCGATGCGCACCCCGGCGAACGCCAGGATCAGCACCAGCACCAGCGCCCCGGCGATGATCCCGGAGATCTTCAGCCGCTTCTTCGCCCTCGGGGACAGCGGCGCGGCCTCGCGCACGGCCGCCGTCTGGGCGGTCTGCTCGGACGGGGACGAGGAAGCCGGCTGCCCGGGTTGCGGGGCGGTGAAGGGACGGGTCTGCTTCGCACCCTCCCCGACGATCGGTGCGGCCTCAGCGCCGGACCGGGCGTCCGCCTGGGCATCGGCCTGAACGGCGGTCTCGGCACCGTTCTCGGCGGCGACCGGCGCGCCGGCTCCGGAACCGGCGGCCCCGGCATCGGCACCTCCGTTCCCGGCGCGCTGGGTGAACAGCACCGGAGCCGGGGCTCCGAACAGCACGGCGCGCGCGACCCTGCGGCACGGCCCGGGCCAGGTGCGGCACCGCATACCGGGCCAGCACCTCCACGACCCCACCCCACAGGGCGAACACCACCGGCGTCCACCACGCCGAGCCCATGGACAGGCGCGCGGAGTAGCCGCTGTAGGCCTGCACGGATATCTCCGCGCTGATCCGGCCGAGCATCAGCGTGACCAGCCCGGCGAGGAAGAACACCAGCGGCATGGCCACCCAGGAGGTCCACCGTCCGAGGCCGGGGCGGCGCCCGGCCCACGCGCAGGCCAGAACCAGGATCCCCACCACCAGGAACAGCCACATCAGCATCGGCCAGGCGGTGGCGACATCCCGGGTGCCGCCGGACCACAGGAACAGCGTCTCCCGAGCGTTGCCGCCGTCGCCGCGGGCCACGGCCGTGACGGCCCCGAGGTGGGTCATGGAGACGAGGTCGACGCCGGCGAAGGTCCCGATCAGCAGCACCGCCAGGAAGGCGGCGAAGGAGCCCTCCTCCACACCGGAGCCGATGGACAGCAGGATCAGACCGAGCACGGACAGCGCACCCAGGTACAGCGCGCTCAGCCGCGCCGCCGGCGCGAGGCCCGGCACCCACTGGTGCACCAGATCGGAGACCCGGGTGGGCTCAGGCCCCAGGGCGGTGCGCCGAGCCCAGACGCCCAGCAGCGTGCCGGAAGACCAGCGGGCAGATCACCAGGCCAGGACTTATCGCCCAGAAGTGCAGACGCACGGTGTAGTCGCCGTCCTCCGTGGCTCGCCCGGCCAGCACCATGGTCAGCACCATCGCGAAGACCGTCAGCAGCCCGGCGGTGACCAGGGAGGAGAGCCACACCTGGTCGGGAGCCACCCGCTCCTGGCGGCGGACCTGGCGGGCCGCCACCAGCCGGGAGCAGATGAACAGCGCCACCGCTCCCACCACGGTGATCATCACCGGCAGGAAGCCGATGGACAGGTGCAGGAGATCCGACCTGGAGTCCACGGCGGTCACGCTCAGGTGCATCCGTCCGCCCAGGGCCATGGAGACCAGTTGCACGGTCAGCGCGACGACGAAGTACACCCCGGTGCCGTTGCGGAGCAGTCCCACCACGTCATCGGCGTCCAGCAGACCTGCCCCACTCAGGGAGCCCGCGGTCTCGGAGCGGATGGCCACCACGATCAGCACGGAGAAGACGACGGCGGCCAGGAGCATCGCCCCGTAGGTGATGCCGGCGGCCCGCGGGTTCTCGTTCCTCTCCGGCTCGCGGGCAGCGCCCGAGGACTCGGAGGGGGTGGGCTGACCGGGGGAATCAGTCATGATGCATCCTCAGAGGTGATGGTTGCGGGTGATGATGCCCACCAAACTATCGGATCGCACGGCGATGCACCTCACCGGCACGCCGCGTGCCGGCGTGGGATCAGGCCCCGCCCTCCGGCTGCTGCGCCCACCACGCCAGCAGGCGGTCCCGGGCCTCCTCCTCGCCCAGACTGCCCTCGTCCAGGCGCAGCTCCAGCAGGAAGCGGTACGCCTTCCCCACCGTGGGCCCCGGGGCGATCCCCAGGATCGCCATGATCTGCTCCCCGTCCAGGTCCGGGCGCATCGCGTCCATCTCCTCCTGGGCCGCCAGCTGCTCGATGCGCCGCTCCAGGTCGTCGTAGGCCCGGCGCAGCCGCCCCGCCTTGCGCTGGTTCCGGGTGGTCACATCCGAGCGGGTCAGCCGGTGCAGGCGCTGCAGCTGATCCCCGGCGTCGCGCACGTACCGGCGCACCGCCGAATCCGTCCACCCCGCATCGCCATATCCGTAGAATCGCATATGCAGCTCCACCAGCCGCGCCACGTTCCGGATCGTCTCGTTGTCGAAGCGCAGGGCCCGCATCCGCTTCTTCACCAGCTTGGCCCCGACGACGTCGTGGTGCCGGAAGCTCACCGCGCCGTCCTCCTCCAGGCACCGGGTGGCGGGCTTGCCGACGTCGTGCATCAGGGCGGCGAAGCGCAGGGTGAAGTCCGGGGCCGGCACGGGACCCTCCGGACCCGTCTCCAGGTCCACGGCCTGCATGAGCACGGTCAGGGAGTGCTCGTACACGTCCTTGTGCTGGTGCGCCTCATCCCGCTGCATCCGCAGCGCGGGCACCTCCGGCAGCACGTGATCGGCCAGGCCCGTGCTCACCAGCAGGTCCACGCCGCGGCGGGGGTTGCGCCCCACCATCAGCTTGACCAGCTCATCGCGCACCCGCTCCGCGGAGACGATGCCGATCCGCTCGGCCATGTCCGTCATCGCCGCGACCACCTCCGGGGCCGGTGCCACGTCCAGGCGGGAGGCGAAGCGCGCCGCGCGCATCATCCGCAGCGGATCGTCCGAGAAGGAGTCCTCCGGGGCGCCCGGGGTGCGCAGGATCCCGGCGTGCAGATCGCGTATGCCGCCGTAGGGATCCACCAGCTCCAGTCCCGGCAGGCGCAGAGCCATGGAGTTGATGGTGAAGTCCCGGCGGAACAGGTCATCCTCCAGCCGCCGCCCGAAGGCCACCGTGGGCTTGCGGGAGTCGGCGTCGTAGGCCTCCGCGCGGTAGGTGGTCACCTCGATCATCGCCTCGCCCTTGCGCAGCCCGATGGTGCCGTACTCCCGGCCGATCTCCCAGTGCGCATCCGCCCAGTCCCCGGCGGTCTGCAGGATCTGGTCCGGGGTGGCGTCGGTGGTGAAGTCCAGGTCCAGGGCCTCAGCACCCAGGAACAGGTCCCGGACGGGCCCGCCGACCAGCGAGAGCTCGTAGCCGCGCTCGGCGAAGATCCGCCCCAGCTCCAGGGCCGCCGGGTGGATCGCAGAGGTGTCGAAGAGGTGTGCCATAGTCCTTCGATCGTGCCAGATCCGCGCCGACGACGACGCCGCGCCCGCCCCGGAGACGCCCGCCGCGGCTCCCGAGACGGGGGGCCGGACCCGGGAGCCGGTCGCGGGTGACTCTGTAAGGTGGACACATGAGCTTTCCAGTACCGCGGGCGCCGAAGAGACGGGTGCTCCTGCCCGTCTCGGCCACGCCCACGGTGGAGGAGGTCTCCGCCGGGGGCCTCGTCGTGGATCTGGAGACGCCGGGCCAGCCCGTGGCGATCATCGCCCGCCTCAACCGCGGCGGGCGCGTCGAATGGTGTCTGCCCAAGGGCCACCCGGAGGGCCAGGAGACCAACGCCCAGGCCGCGCGCCGGGAGATCGAGGAGGAGACCGGGGTGGCCGGGGAGATCCTGGCGGGCTTGGGCTCCATCGACTACTGGTTCTCCGTCTCCGGGCACCGGGTGCACAAGACCGTGCACCACTTCCTCCTGCAGGCCACCGGCGGGTACCTGACCACGGAGAAGGATCCGGACCACGAGGCGATCGACGTCGCCTGGGTGGGCATCGACGACCTCGGGCGCAAGCTCTCCTTCCCGAACGAGCGCCGCATCGCGGACATCGCCCGGGAGTACCTCATCCACCAGCTCTGACGGGCCCGGCCGCCGCGTCGACACGGAATATCACGGACAGGGAATACCTCCTATGGCAACCACCGGTGCGCGCTCGAGCGCCATCATGGCCGCCGGGACGCTGGTCTCGCGCATCCTCGGCTTCCTCAAGACCATGCTGCTGGCCGTCGCCATCGGCGGTGCGACCAACGTCGGAGACGTCTTCGCCCTGGCCAACACCCTGCCCAACCAGATCTACGTGCTGGTGGCCGCGGGCGTGTTCAACGCCGTGCTGGTCCCCCAGGTCATCAAGGCCTCCAAGCATCCCGACGGCGGCGCGGACTACATCTCCCGGCTGCTCTCCCTCGCGGTGATCGGCCTGTTCGCGGTCACCGGACTCGTGGTCCTGCTGGCCCGACCCATCATCTCCGTGATGGCCTCCGGGTGGTCCGAGCAGCAGATCGACCTCGGGGTGACCTTCGCCCTCTGGTGCTTCCCGCAGATCTTCTTCTACGGGCTCTACACGGTGGTCGGCCAGATCCTCAACGCCCGCGGCGCCTTCGGGGCGTATATGTGGGCGCCGGCCCTGAACAACGTCGTCGCGATCGGGGCGCTGCTGGTGTTCGTGTGGCTGTTCGGCACGCAGCAGTCCGCCCAGCACACCCCGGAGAGCTGGACCTCCCAGCAGACCTTCTGGCTGGCCGGGATGGCCACCGTGGGCGTCGCGCTGCAGGCCCTCATCCTGTTCATTCCGCTCAAGGCATTGAAGATCGGCCTGGGGATCAAGCTGGGCTGGCGCGGGATCGGGCTGCGCACCGCCGGGCGCCTGGCCAGCTGGACGCTGGCCACCGGCGTCATCGCCAACCTCGCGTTCCTCTACGTCGCCCACCTGGCCACCACCCCCGCCGGGTTCCGCGCGGACTACGACGTGCCGATCGCCGGGAACAACGCCCTGGACAACTCGACCATGCTCTACCAGCTGCCGCACGGGGTGATCGGGCTGTCCGTGGCCACGGTGCTGTTCAACCAGATGTCCCGCTCCGCCGCGGAGGAGGACCGGGACACCCTCATCGCGACCCTCTCCCGCGGCCTGCGGATCACGTGCGTGGCCACGATCTTCTGCGCCGTGGCCCTGGTGGTCTTCGCTGGGCCCATCGGCGTGCTGTTCGGCGGCGGCGGCCCGGTGGCCGGGGCGGTGGTCGGGCAGGTCATCACGGTGATCGCCCTGGGGGGTCCGTTCCTGACCACGTCCTTCATGATGGGGCGGATGTTCTACGCCCACGAGGACGCCAAGACCCCGCTGATCAACCAGGCGATCTGCGCGGCGTACCTGATCATCGGAGGATTCCTCATCAAGCATATTCAGCCGGATCACATCGTCTTCGGCTTGGCCGGTCTGTATGCCGGTCAGAACATCCTCGCGACCCTGCTGTACCACCGCAGCCTGCGCCACTGGCTGGGGGACTACGACGTCGCGAACATCATGACCACCCACCTGCGGGTCACCGTGGCTGCCCTGCTGGCCGGGATCGGCGGCTTCGCGGTGCTCACGCTGCTGGGCGGCTCGGACTTCTCCGGGTTCGCCTGGAGCAACCAGATCACCTCCCTGATCACGATCGCCGCGGGAGGGACCCTCATGGGGGTGCTGTACCTGGGGGCGCTGAAGCTGCTGCACGTGCGGGAGCTGGACGGCATGGTCCGCATGGTGCGCACCCGACTGGGCCGGTAATCCCCGCCACACCCCGGTAGGATCGTGGGCAGCGGTCCGCACCGGGCCCGGAAGAACCCTCGCAAGGAGAGCTGGAGGACTCGTGACGCAGGCTATCGAGCTGGGCACCGTGCTGGGCGGTCGCTACAAGGTGACGGCGCAGGTGCTGACCACGGCCGCGCGCGACCAGGTCCTGGAGGGCCGGGATCAGGTGCTGGGCCGGCAGGTGTCCATCCTAGCCGCGGGCCCCCAGCACGCCGAGCTGCTCATCGACAACGCCCGCTCCCTGGCCTCGGGGCCGCGCTCCAGGTCCCTGCAGATCCTGGACCTCGGCCAGTCCGAGGACACCACCTACCTCATCACCTCCCACACCGACTCGGAGGAGCTGCTGGACCTCCTGCTGCCCGGAGGCGCGGACCCGGATGACGGCGGAGAGGCCCTCGGCTCCGAGATCTTCGGCACCGAAGATGCCCCGGCGGGCGCGGAGGACGGCTACGAGGCCGTCACCGGCCCGGTCGACGAGTCTCGAGCCGAGGAGCGGGAGCAGGACGGTCCGGCCGTGACCCGCTGGACCGACGCGGATTACGAGTCCTTCGGCGAGGAGCCGCCCGCCCAGCGCTCCGGGCGCTCCAGCCGCTCCGGAGGCACCCTGTTCGATCGCGCCGCCTCCGATGCGGCCGGCGGCGCCGCGGCGTCGGCCGCCTCTCGGCGCGCCGCGGACGCCGGCTACGACGGCAGCGGCGTCGGGGACGCCGACGATGACCGGGCCTACGACTACCGGTACGACGAGGCGGAGCCCGCCTACGCCGGGCCGACCTCCCCGGATCCCGCCACCGGAACCTATCCCGGGGCCGAGACCGTCGCCGATGAGGACCCCGAGGACGAGGATCTCTACCCGGACGATGAGGAGGAGTACGACGACGAACCGCGCCGCCGCGGCCCCGGCGGGGGCCTGTGGATCACGACGCTGGTGGTGATCCTGCTGCTGGCCGGACTGGTCTTCTTCGGCTTCACCCGGCTGGGAGCGATGGTCTCCTCGATCGGCGGCGGCTCCTCCTCTGCTCCTGCGTCTTCAGCTTCCTCCGGGGGCTCCGAGGCCTCCGGGACCGGCAGCTCCTCCGCGTCGGCCTCCGCCTCGCCCACCGAGGACGACGGCGCCGAGCCGCGCGCCGTCTCCGCGCAGCGGATCGTGCCGGGCAACGTCTCGTTCATGGCGGATCAGGACGGAACCCTGTCCCAGGTGGTGGATGGGAACCCGTCCACCGTGTGGACCAGCTACGGCTTCTCCTCGGCGCAGTTCGGCTCCCTGATCTCCGGCTTCGGCATCGCCGTCCAGCTGCAGGATCCGGCGAAGGTCAGCCAGGTGACGGTGGATCAGCAGGGCGGGACCGGCGGGTCCTTCACCGTCTACACCAGCGATTCCCCGTCCCTGGACGGCGCCACGGAGGCCGGGAAGGGCACCTTCGACGCCGCGCAGACCACGGTGCGCCTGAACGAACAGGCCTCTTCGAAGACCGCCCGGTACGTGATCGTCTTCGTGGATTCCGCTCCGCGGCTGTCCCAGCCGATCGGCGGGTACCCCTACGGGCTGCGTCTGGGGGAGATCTCGGTCCGGTGAGGCGCTGTGCGCCCGGCGGTCCGGTGAGGCACGGCTGGCCAGGTGGCCCGGTGAGGCGCTGTGGCCCCGGGCCCGTCGCGCGGAATATCCCTCCCCGGTCCCCGGTTCCACCCTGTAGAAGCACCGGGGCGTCTTGCGAGGCGCCTCCTCCCGCCCGAGCGCGTCGGCCTGGCATCCCGCGGGCCGCAGGAAAGGTCCCCCAGCACGTGAACGAGAACGTCTTCGCCGCGGGTTCCCCCGTGATCTCTCTGAACCAGCAGCCCGCCGCCGAGGGCCGTGACGACGCCGTGCCGTCGTCGGCCGCGGAGGCCATCGCGCCGTCCGCGGAGGACTCAGTGCACGACGTCGCCATCATCGGCTCCGGGCCGGCCGGGTACACGGCCGCGATCTACACGGCCCGCGCCAACCTCAAGCCCATCGTGTTCGCCAGCTCGGTGGCGGCCGGCGGGGACCTGATGACCACCACGGAGGTCGAGAACTTCCCCGGCTTCGTGGATGGCATCCAGGGGCCCGAGCTGATGTCCACGATGCAGCAGCAGGCGGAGCGCTTCGGGGCGGATATCCGCTACGAGGATGTGGAGTCCGTGGAGCTGGCCGGCGAGCTGAAGAGGATCACGGTCGCGGACGGGTCCGTGCACTGGGCCAAGGCCGTGATCGTCTCCACCGGGTCGGAGTACCGGAAGCTCGGCCTCGAGGATGAGGCGCGCCTGTCCGGGCACGGCGTCAGCTGGTGCGCAACCTGTGACGGGTTCTTCTTCAAGGAGAAGCCGATCGCCGTCGTCGGGGGCGGGGATTCCGCCCTGGAGGAGGCGCTGTTCCTGACCACCTTCGCCTCCTCGGTGACCATCATCCATCGGCGCGATTCCATGCGGGCCTCGGAGATCATGCAGCGCCGGGCCCTGGAGCACCCGAAGATCACCTTCGTGTGGGACTCCGAGGTGGTGGGCATCGAGGGTGCCGCGCAGACGGAGGCCCTGCAGGTGCGCAACGTGAAGTCCGGGCTGACGCAGCGCCTGGAGGTCAGCGGCCTGTTCGTGGCCATCGGCTCGGACCCCCGCACGGAGCTGGTCAAGGACCAGCTGGAGCTGACCGCCGAGGGCACGATCGCCGTGCAGGGCCGCTCCTCCAAGACCAGCCTCCCCGGGGTGTTCGCCGCCGGGGACGTCATCGACCCCACCTACCGCCAGGCGATCACCGCGGCCGGCTCCGGCTGTGTGGCCGCCATCGACGTCCAGCATTACCTGGAAACCCTGTAACACCCTTCCCACCGAAAGGAGCTGTCATGAGCAGCGCCAGAGCAGTCACCGATGCGTCCTTCCAGGAAGACGTTCTGAACAGCGATCGCCCGGTCATCGTGGATTTTTGGGCCGAGTGGTGCGGCCCGTGCCGGATGGTCGGCCCCGTCCTCGATCAGATCGCCGAGGAGCACGCGGAGAAGGTCGACGTCGTGAAGCTCAACGTGGATGAGAACAGCGAGACCGCCGCGAAGTACGGCATCACCTCCATCCCCGCGATCTACGTGTTCAAGGGCGGCGAGGTGGCCAAGACGAGCGTGGGTGCCAAGCCCAAGGCCGTCCTGGAGAAGGAGTTCGCCGAGTTCCTCGGCTGATCTCCCCCGCCTGACGCGCCTCCCATCCGACGACGAGGCCCGCATGTTTCACGTGAAACATGCGGGCCTCGTGCTGTGTCGTCAGCCGCGCTCGATCTCCGGATCCAGCACGCTGATGATGCGGTTGAGATCGTCCACCGAGGCGAACTCGATGGTCATCTTCCCCTTGCGGGCCCCCAGGGCGATCTTGACGCTGGTGTCGAGCTTGTCCGCAAACGCGTCGGCGATGTAGTCGAACCTCTCATGATGCCGAGGGGCCGACGGCCGGCGCTTCTTCTTCTCCGGACCGGCGGCCGCCCCGGACTGGATGATCTCCTCGACGGAGCGCACTGATAGTCCCTCCGCCACGATGCGCTGTGCGAGCCTCTCCATGGCGGCGGGGTCCGACAGCGCCAGCAGGGCGCGGGCGTGCCCGGACGAGAGCACTCCCGCCGCAACCCGACGCTGTACCAGGGCGGGCAGACGCAGCAGGCGAATGGTGTTGCTGATCTGCGGGCGCGACCGGCCGATCCGGCGTGCCAGCTCCTCCTGGGTGGTCCCGAATTCGTGGAGCAGCTGCTGGTACGCCGCCGCCTCCTCCAACGGATTCAACTGGCTGCGGTGGAGATTCTCCAGAAGAGCATCACGAAGCAGGTCGATGTCCTGCGTCTCGCGGATAATCGCCGGGATCCGGTCCAGCCCGGCCTCCTGGCTGGCTCGCCAGCGCCGCTCACCCATGACCAGCTCGTACTTCTCCGGGCCGTCCTCCTGGCTGGGGCGGATCACGATCGGCTGGAGCACCCCGATCTCCCGAATCGAGTGCACCAACTCGGCCATGTCATCGGGGTCGAACTCCTGGCGCGGCTGCTTCCGGTTCGGGTGGATGTCCCGGACGGGGATCTCTCCGAACAGCGCCCCGGGGACGGGCACCAGGTCCTGATCCGTCTCGGACACGGGTGCGTCCGCAGAACCGGTCCGAGTCCTCGTGGTCCGCTGCTCGCCCTCCTCTGTGCCGGAGCGGTCAGACTTTGAGGCCTGGGCAGAGTCATGTGTCGATGCGGAGGCGGAGACGGGCATGGAGGATCGATCGTCCGGGCGACGGTTGGTCGAGGAGGTGCCAGCGCTGGATTCCGCCGTTTCACGTGAAACAGTCGCGTTGCTCGACGAGGAGCTCCCCCGTTCACCGGTCCCCGCCTCGGCGGTTCGCGGATCCTCGCTCTTCGTTTCCTGGGCGGCGGCGCTCGGCTCGAAGAAGAAATCAACCGGTCGCCGGCCCGCACCGCTCTTGCGAAGGGCGGCGCCCATATCGGCGCGCCCAGCGGATCGCCCGCTCTTCTTCGCAGAACGACTTGTAGAGGCTTTCTTCTGGGGCTTCTCCGGAGCGTTGTCGGTCTGTTCGCCGTTCTTCGCCCCGCTCGCCGAGGTCGCAGCGGAAGCCTTCTTGGCGGCCGACCGCCCGCTCGTCCCTCGACCGCCACTCTTCGCGCCGACCTTTCCGCTCGCTCCAGCGGAGGTCGAGGCCGTTCCCTGTCCGCTCGGCGATGCAGCCTGGTTGTCGGCCACGGAAGAGCCTCCACCGCTCGACGCCTCAGCCCTCGATGTTTCACGTGAAACGGTCGGGCCGTTCGCACTCGATCGGCCCGACGAGCCTGACGTCGACCTTCCGGCCGGGGTACGCCGACGTCCCGCCTGGACCTTCGTCTCCGCCCCAGCATCACCGGTATGACCGGCAGCAGCCGATGAATCGACGGATGTCGTCGGTTCCTCTTCGGGTGAGCTCGGTATGAGAGCCCCCAGTCCGCGCCCCAATCCACGTCGTCTCTCTGCCATGTCCCTCGACCTTCCCACTCGACACTCGTCGCTCCGATTCTACTGGGCCTCGGTGTCATCGAACCGTCCTCCTCCACAGGAATCGACCTCCCACCGCGGGCCATTCGCTCGAACCGGGGCCGGATCGTGTGAATGTACGGCATCCACTGCAGGCTCACCTTCATCGCATGGGTCAGAACCGCCCATCCTCAGTGCCACCGATTCCCAAACCGGCGTGTTGACTCCACCCTCCCCACTGGGGCGCCGAGACCATCTGCCCGGAGGACGCCGGGTTCCCTTCAACGGGAGCACACGGACAGGGGCAGACAATCCGGGCTGCTGCCGGTCGACAGGGCAATATTGGCCGGACGGGTGAAGACCACCTCCTGGACGCTCATCGTGAAGGCAGTAGACAGCGACAGATGGGTCGGGATGGGGGGCCAGACACGTGAAAGCTCTTGTGCCAAGCTGTCCCCCTTCGGAGCGGATCCCCTCAAGTCCGCGTGGAGAGCAGCAGATGGACACCCGAACATAACGACTCACGGCAGAGGTCTCCTGCGCCCTTCGATCTGACCAGCCCTAGGGGCGGACGACACCTGCGCAGCACAGCCGAGCCCCACGCGTTCCCATGGCGAACGTCGAAGGTGCCACGTACTCCTCCGTTTCACGTGAAACGGGCGCTGGATTGGGCGAAAGCGCCTACGCTCCAACTCCGGCAGGGCGCGACTGATCTATGGGTCCGGTACGCAGGGACGTCCGCGCCTCTCCACGGAGAGTGCTTCTCACATCCCTGAGGATGTACCGAGCGAGCCCACGATAGAGGTCTATCCCTCGGGTCGTGTGCCGAATTCTTGCGTCCCCGATCACGATGGCGTTAGGTGTTGGGTCAGTCGCGGACTACCGGGAGATGTGGTCCAGACCCAAGGTTTCGGGGATCCAGACGCTCGGCTTCCCGGCTTCCCGGCTTCCCGGCTTCCCGGCTTCCCGGCTTCCCGGTCATGATGATCGTCTGTGCGCGCGTGTTTCACGTGAAACATGACGTGAACTTGCTGGACGCTCCGCCCTCGACTCGGACAGGATGCCGTCGCCTTGGGTAGTCCCCCGGGGGTCTGGTGACTCTCTCAGCACCGCCGGTGTGCCCGATCCGGGCGCATCAGGCCCTCCTCCCCCTGGACGGGATTTGGAAGGTCAGACTCTGCGACCATCCGGCTCGCGCAACCCCACGAGGACTGCCTTCCGCATTGGCCGTTGGCAAACAATAACGGAGATCAATCGTTTCGGATCTATCAAGGGGACAGCTGAACCTGAACGTTCGAAGGTGCTGCCGCTCCCGGACCGGTAATGCCCTCCATCCACCGCCCGGACCTCCGCACGGACCAAGCATGTTTCACGTGAAACACATGGAGCAGCGGGCCGCCGCCTCGCCCTCCGTCGTCTCCTAGAG
Organism: Rothia sp. BD8; assembly: GCF_044878465.1. Lineage (NCBI taxonomy): Bacteria > Bacillati > Actinomycetota > Actinomycetes > Micrococcales > Micrococcaceae > Rothia > Rothia sp. BD8. The sequence continues at coordinate 31,330 of NZ_JANJES010000007.1, forward strand.
GTGGCGGGCGCGATGCTGCCCGGGGGCAGCATCCACGTCGGCCCGCTGCGCGATCTCGACGGCCGCCTCCAGGTAGGACAGGGCGCCGGTCGAATGGGGATCATAGGTGAGGACGGTCTGCTGATAGCTCGGCGCCTCGGAGATCCGCACCGACCGCGGGATCATCGCTTCCAGGGTCTGCTGCGGGAAGTGGTCTCGCACCTCCTGGGCCACCTGAGAGGACAGATTGGTGCGGCCGTCGTACATGGTCAGCAGGATCGTGCTGACCTCGAGTCCGGGGTTGAGGTGCTTCTTCACCATGTCGATGTTCTTGAGCAGCTGGCTCAGCCCCTCCAAGGCGTAGTACTCGCACTGGATGGGGATCAGGACCTCACGCGCGGCCACGAAGGCGTTGATGGTCAGCAGCCCGAGGGACGGCGGGCAATCGATGAACACGTAATCCAACCGCGGGAGGTCGTTGACGGCAAGATACTTGGCGTAATCGCCGAGAGCCCGGCTCAGCCGCTGCTCCCGAGCCACCAGAGAGACCAGTTCGATCTCGGCCCCGGCCAGGTCGATGTTCGAGGGCAAGCAGTACAGATTCTCCACATCCGGGCAGGGGCGCACGGCCTCCTGCATCGGGGTGTCCTCGATGAGCACATCGTAGGTGGAGACGATGTCCGTCCCGTGCTCGATATTCAGCGCTGTGGAGGCATTGCCCTGCGGATCGATGTCGATCACCAGCGTCTGCAGGCCGCGCTCAGCCAGGGCGGCCGCGAGGTTCACGGCCGTGCTGGTCTTCCCGACCCCGCCCTTCTGGTTGCTGATCGTGAAGATCCGCGTCTCCGCAGGGGGCTGCACCTGCTGTTGGTTGAGCTTCTTCCAGCGCTTCTTCTCGTTCATGAGCTCTCTCGCTACAGGCGACTGTACGGCCTCCGCCATCGCGGCGGACTCCACGGACGATGTTTCACGTGAAACACGACGGCCGACGTCGGGGTGGATCGGGGTCGGGAGGTCCCGGGGTTGCGGCGGCAGTGCATCCCCGAAGACACCCTTCAGACGGTGGGAAGGTGGGGGAGAGGTCATGGCGTCCGCAGACCTCCTCCTCGTCCAGAGTCGCACCGCGGCCGTTCCGGGTGATCACGTCTCGTCCCAGCGTACCCGGCTAATGGATGCCCCGGCGGCGGAGTCCACAGGCATACGCAGTCTCCGGCACCGCCGCCCCTGGCGACCCCGCTCCACACGGACTACACCCACGCGGAGTACCCACGCCGACTGAACCCACACACAGCCTCCACCACCGCCTGCGGACACCGCAGACACTGGCAGACGCTGCGTCGGGGAAGACCGAACACAACCTGTCGCGGATGTGCGAGACGGCGTGAGGCGAGGCGCAGACGCCCGCACCGCGCAGCCTCACAGAGCCACAGCCTCACAGCCTCGCGAACCCACAAGCCTCAGCGACTCAGCACAGCACAATGCCAGAGGCGCATCACAGCGCCCCAGCCTCACCACCCCGGAGACCCACAGCCCGGGAGACACGGAGCCTCAGAGGCTGACGCGCACCACCGTCGTCGGCTCGCTGAGCAGCCGATCCCCGACGGTGAGGATCTCGGTCTCGCGGGCGCCGTACTTGGAGAGCTTCTTGCGCGCCTTGCGCACCTCTTCCTCGGCGGAGCGGCCCTTCAGGGCCAGCAGCTGCCCCGTGCCCCGCAGGATCGGCAGGGTGATGTCCAGGAGACCACCCAAGGCCGAGACGGCGCGCGCGGTGACGATGTCCGCCTCGACCTCGCCGACGATCTGCTCGCCCCGGCCGCGCAGGATGCGCACCGAATCCCCCAGCTCCAGGTCCCGCACCACCTCGTCCAACCAGATCACGCGCCGCTCCAGCGGCTCCACGAGAGTCAGGGACAGATCCGGTCGGGCCAGAGCCAGGCACAGCCCCGGGAGGCCCGCTCCGGAGCCCACATCCACCACGGAGACGCCCTGGGGGATCAGCTCCTGGACCACCGCGCAGTTCAGAACGTGACGGACCCACAGCCGCGGAACCTCCCGGGGGCCGATCAGGCCTCGCTCGATCCCGCTGTCCGACAGATGACCCACGTAGCGGCGGGCGAGATCCAGGCGTTCACCGAAGACCTCCTCGGCCGCCCGCAGCTCCTCGCCCACAGGCTCCGGAGCCTGCGCCGGCGACGCGGCGGTCCCGGCACCCCGAGAGCCGGCGTCGGCGTGGGAACCCCGCGTCCCAGCGCCGCCACCCTGAGGCGCGACGTCAGCGCCCCGGGAATCCGAGGCAGCATCACGCGCGGCGGATCCGGTGTGCGGGCGGCTCATGCCGGCTCCTCACCCGGTGCCGTGAAGTCCACGGTCACCTCCGCCGGATCCGGGTGCTGGGGCACAGCCCCCGGCGCACCAGGCACACCGCCAGTCGCACCGCCAGCGGCGTCGGCGGCATCAGCACCGGCGACCGACGCCGCATCCTCGGCGGCCTCCCGGGGGCCGGTCACCACGATGTGGCGCTTCGGCCCCTCGCCCTCCGAGGCAGAGAGGAAGCCCAGCTCGGCGACGAAGTCGTGCACCAGTTTGCGCTCATAGGGGCTCAGGGGCTGCAGGTGGCGGTCCTTCCCGGACTCGCGCACCGAAGCCACGGCCTCCTCGGCGAGGCGGCGCAGCTCGCCCTTGCGCCGCTCCCGATGCCCCGCGATGTCCAGGATCAGCCGAGACCGGTTGCCGGTGGCCGCCAGCACCGACAGCCGCACCAGCTCCTGCAGGGCGTCCAGCACCTCGCCGTGCTTGCCCACCAGCATCTTCAGGTCCTCGGCCTGCTCGCCCTCGGCCACCACCGAGAGGAAAGTGCGGTTCTGGTGCACCTCGATCTCGATGTCGCCGTCCAGGTCCGCGATGTCCAGCAGCTCCTCGAGGTAGTCGGCGGCGATCTCGCTCTCCTCCTCGCGCAGCGCCGCCTCCTCAGTGCTGGATTCTGAGGCCGCGGCCTCCGCGGCGCTGGCGTGTGCGGTTTCCGCGGCGTCGTCGTCGCGGCGCTGGTCGGTGGGCTGCTGTGCTGACATCAGATGCTCCTTGCTCCATCCGTGCGGTCGGTGCGCTCGAGGGCCGCGGGAGGGCGCTCCGAACCCGTGGTCGCGCCCATCCCGCCGCGGATCACTTCCGCTTCTTCTTCTGGCGCTGCTTGCTCACGGGCTGACGGCGCTGCCCGGCCTGGGCCTTCACCCGCTGGGCCTCCAGCTCGGCTTCGTGCTCCTCCTTGGTCTTGCCCACGGGGGGAAGGCCCTTGGCGGCCCGGCGCTCGTTGAGCTCGCGCTCGGCCTGAGAGCCCGGCGTCGGGTTGTTGCGGATGACCCACCACTGCTGGCCCATGGACCAGAAGTTGGAGACGGTCCAGTACACGAGCACACCGAGAGGGAAGTTGATGCCGCCGACGGCGAAGATGATCGGGAACAGGTACAGCATCATCTGCTGCTGCCGATACATGGGCGATTCCTTGGCCTGGTCGCTCATGTTCCGGGAGGTCAGCTGACGCTGGGTGAAGAACTGGGTCGCGCTCATCAGCACGATCATGAGGATCGCGAGCACGACGGTGGCCGTGTGGTTGCCATGGCCGGGCTGCATGAGCGTGGAGAACAGCGGCGCCCCGAGGATCGTGGCGTCGTTGAACTGGTGCACCATATCCGCGGGCAGCACCAGCAGATTGGATCCCGACGACGCCGCCGCCGGCACCCCGCGCAGCACCTGCAGGAGGCCGAAGAAGATCGGCATCTGCACGAGGATCGGCAGACAGGAGGACAGCGGGTTGGAGCCGGTCTTCTTGTACAGCGCCATCTGCTCCTGCGCCATCGCCTGGCGGGAGAGCTGATCCTTCTTGCCCTTGTACTTGGCCTGGATCTTGGCCATCTCCGGCTGCAGCTCCTGCATGCCGCGCATGGACTTGATCTGCTTGACGAACAGCGGGATGGTCAGGGTCCGCATCACCAGGGTCATGAAGACGATGGCGAGCACCCACGTCCACCCGGAGGCGGCGTCCATGCCGATCGCGGTGAACACCGTGTGGAAGAACCACAGGATCGCGGAGACGATCCACTTGAAGGGCCACAGGATGAGGTCGAAGAGGTTCATCGGGGATTGACTCCTAGCCCCGCGGTTCCACGGGGGTGTCATGTGCGTGCGCGCAGCGCGGATGGTTCAGCAGCAGGATCTGGGGGGCGCGTCCCGGCGCGAAGGTCCGGGGGCCGACGGGCACCGGGTCCAGGCCGCCGGAGGCCCAGGGATGGCACCGCAGCAATCGTCTCACGGTCAGGCCCAGTCCCCGCACCGCGCCGTGCACAGTGAAGGCCTCCAGCGCGTACGCCGAGCACGTCGGGAAGTACCGGCACACCTCCCCGTACAGGGGCGAGATGATCCTGCGGTACAGGCGCAGCAGGCCGATGGCGAGGTTCTGCGGCAGCGTCCACAGCGCCTGCCCGACGCCGCGGACGCGCACGTACTCCGTCGGCGCCCGCTCCAGCAGTTGCTGGGGCTCCATCGCGGCCTCGAGGGTTCTTCCGGCGTCCTGGTCGGGGCTCATGCGGCGAGCTTCCGCCGGGCGGCGATCAGGGCCGCCCGGTAGTCCGCGCCGAGGCGGCTCCAATCCGCCTCGGCCGAGGCCGGCAGGGCGCGGACCACCAGGTGCAGTCCGCGAGGGGTCTCGGCGATCGACTCGGCGGCGAGCTCGCGCAGCCGCCGCTTGACCCGGTTGCGCACGACGGCGTTGCCCACCGCCTTGGACACGATGAAGCCGACGAGGGTCGGCTCCTGCGGTGCGCAGGGGTGGGCGTAGACGACGACGTTCCGGCGCCCGCTACGGGCGCCGGAACGCGTGGCTGCTGAGAATTGGACCGACGTCCGCATCCGGTGCTGCTGGGCCAGCACTGAGCGGCTCCTTCGAAGACGTGCCGGGGTGCGGGTGCCTCCGCGCGGGATCATCTCCCGGGCGCGGCGGGACAGCGCCTCAGTCCCCGACGACGGGGGTGCGGCTCAGGCGGAGAGGTTCGCGCGGCCCTTGGACCGGCGGTGGGCCAGGATGGCGCGGCCGGCGCGGGTGCGCATCCGCAGACGGAAGCCGTGCTTCTTGGCACGACGGCGGTTATTCGGCTGAAAAGTCCGCTTGCTCACGGTGGGTACTCCATTGACGTCGATTCGGGCGCTGCCCGCGCTGGTGGATCCGACGGGGATCCGCAGGGGCGACGCGTGGGGCGATGCGATCCGCGCGGCGTGCAGGGCCGCGCACCGGGTCTCCTCGAACCGCCGATGGGCTGCGGGGCAGCCCGGGTTGGAGGGTCGGTGGGCACACTGACGGCACACGGACGACTGATCGAGTATAAGAGGGAGGCGGTGGGGCGGTCAAGCCCTGCGCGGCGCACCGATGTCGTCAGACGAGGTGCATCCCGCTTCCCCAGGGTGTGCATCCACCGACCATCCCAGTCTGTGGATAAACCCCAGAGAAGTTCCCACCATCCCCAGCCCCGAGAAGACGCGGAACTACAGTCCTGTGATTACCGGAAGCGGCCGACTGCGGCGGATTCCCGCGGTCGGGATGCTCTAGGCTGGCAGGAGCCGCCTCTCGTTATCCACAGAGCAGGCGGGTGTGTACAACCTTGTGGACAGACCGGGGAGAACCGGTGGAGGACCGCGCCCGACCCGCCGGCGCGAACGCCTCCAGCGCCCTCGATCCGTCCCGTCGCCGACTTCGAGGAGCACCGTGAGCGTTCAGGGCAACGAGCAGATCCAGACGCGCTGGGAGGCGTGCATCGCGGACCTGCAGAACAACCCCGACCTGACCCGCCGGGTCAAGGGCTCCCTGGACAAGGCGCAGCCGCAGGGGCTGTTCGGCACCACCCTGATCATCGCGGTGCCCAACGAGTACACCCGCGACGTCTTCCAGCGGGAGCTGAACGTCGCCTTCAAGGAGGCGCTGAACCGCGCCTTCCCCGAGGACATGGGCATCACCGAGGCCTTCGTCATCGACCCGGAGCTGGAGACGCCGGTGCCCGGCCGGGCCCAGGCCACCGCCTCACCCCAGCAGCGGCGCACACCCCGCACCGACGCCGCCCCGACGCGCAGAGCCGGCGGGACCGGGCGGCCCACCGCCGGGGGCGAGCCTCCCGCCGATCACCCCCAGGCGGATCACACCCGGCACGCGAGCTCGGAGCAGGGGCCCGGCCTGCCGCCCATCAGCGAGCTGGAGGCCGAGCGCGGCCACGTGGGCACCGTCCCCTCCCCGCTGCACGTGCCCGGGGCCGGGCAGGAGCCGGCCTCCCTGACCGGGTCCCGCCCGACGTCGGCCCCGGCCGGCTCCCCGGAGTCCGAGGCCCCGCGCCCCGAGGTGGTCACCCCCGGCCAGGACATTCCCCAGATGGCATCCAACACCGCGCCGAACGACGCGGAGTGGGAGTCCAGCGCCCGGCTGAACAGCAAGTACGTCTTCGACACCTTCGTCATCGGGCAGTCCAACCGCTTCGCCCACGCCGCGGCCCTGGCCGTCTCCGAGATGCCGGCTAAGTCATATAACCCGCTGTTCATCTACGGGGATTCCGGGCTGGGCAAGACCCACCTGCTGCACGCCATCGGGCACTACACCAAGCGGATGTTCCCGCACATGCGGGTGCGGTATGTGAACTCGGAGGAGTTCACCAACGACTTCATCAACTCCATCCGCGACGACGAGGGCTCCAGCTTCAAGCAGATCTACCGCAACGTGGACCTGCTGCTGATCGACGACATCCAGTTCCTCGCGGGCAAGGAGCACACGCAGGAGGAGTTCTTCCACACCTTCAACGCCCTGCACAACCACCAGAAGCAGGTGGTCATCACCTCGGATCTGCCGCCCAAGCAGCTGACCGGCTTCGCCGAGCGGATGCGCTCCCGGTTCGAGTGGGGCCTGATCACGGATGTGCAGCCGCCGGAGTTGGAGACGCGGATCGCGATCCTGCGCAAGAAGTCTCAGAGCGAGAACCTGGACGCCCCGGACGAGGTCATGGAGTACATCGCCTCCAACATCACCACCAACATCCGGGAGCTGGAGGGCGCGCTGATCCGGGTGACGGCCTACGCCTCCCTGAACAAACAGGCCGTGGACCTGCCGCTGGCGGAGCTGGTGCTCAAGGACCTCATCACGGATGAAGGCGTCTCCGAGATCACCGCCTCCACGATCCTCGGGCAGACCGCGGCGTACTTCGAGGTGTCGCTGGAGGAGCTGCGCAGCAAGTCCCGCAATCGCACACTGGTCACCGCGCGGCAGATCGCCATGTACCTGCTGCGCGAGCTCACGGACATGTCCCTGCCCAAGATCGGCCAGGAGCTGGGGGGCCGGGACCACACCACCGTGATGCACGCGGAGCGGAAGATCCGCAAGCTCATGGCCGAGCGGCGCAACATCTTCAACCAGGTCACCGAGCTGACCAACCGCATCAAGCAGCAGCACCGCGAGGGCTGAGGCCCGGTCCGGGGCCCGCCCGAGCTCATCCACCGTTTCCACAGGGTGATCCGGGCCCTGTTATTAACAGCTGTGGACAGAGCTGTGGACAACCCCGCTCGGACTGTGGAGCTTAAGGGGATGCACCGCCCGCAGGCTGTGGATCCCGCATCAGGCCGGTCTCGCGGCTCCACATGCCGGCAGGATCCGTCCCCGACGACGACCACAGGTTGCCCACACCCGCGATCCGCGAGCCGGCAGGGATCCGGGCGTTTTTCCACAGAATCCACACGGGTTGTTAATACTCCCGATCCTTTAAGAGATCATCCCCGACAACGAACCTCCCGGACCCTCGAGCCTGCCGGCAGGGCCGGGATCCGGCCGTGACCGGCCGCCCGGCCTGTGGAATTCCAAGAATCCCCGAGGTCCGGCTCCGGTAAGCTGGCCCCAGATCCGATCCCCTCGTACCCCGCGCGCTGCGCGCGGAAGAAGGACAGCGCCACCGTGAGATTCTCAGTCGACCGCGACGTACTGGCCGAGGCCGTCACCTGGACGGCCCGCTCCCTGTCCCCCCGCCCCCCGGTGCCGGTGCTCTCCGGGCTGCTGATCACCGCCCAGGGCGGGGAGGTCTCCATCGCGAGCTTCGACTACGAGACCTCCGCCAAGCTGTCCATCGCCGCCGAGGTCATCGAGGAGGGTCAGACCCTCGTCTCCGGGCGGCTGCTGGCGGACATCTGCCGCTCCCTGCCCTCCGCCCCGGTCGCCGTCGAGACGCGGGATTCCAAGGTGTACCTGACCTGCCGCTCCGCGAAGTTCAACCTCGCGTCCATGCCCGTCTCGGACTACCCCGAGCTGCCCGGGCTGCCGGAGGTCTCCGGCACCGTGGACGGCGCGGCCTTCGCCCACGCGGTCTCCCAGGTGATCATCGCCGCCAGCAAGGACGACACCCTGCCCATCCTCACCGGGGTCCGCATGGAGATCGACGGACCGAACATGACGCTGCTGGCCACGGACCGCTACCGGCTGGCCATGCGCGAGCTGATCTGGGAGCCCGCGGACCAGGGGCTGCAGACCGCCGCCCTGATCAAGGCCCGCACCCTCAACGAGGTCGCCAAGACCCTGGGTGGGGCCGGGCAGCTGTCCATCGCCCTGTCCGGATCCCACGAGCTCATCGGCTTCGAATCCGGCGGGCGGCGCACCACCAGCCTCCTGGTGGACGGGGAGTACCCCAAGATCCGTTCGCTCTTCCCTGATCAGACCCCCATCCACGCCGTCGTACGCACCGGGGAGCTGGTGGAGGCCGTGCGGCGCGTCTCCCTGGTGGCCGAGCGCAACACCCCTGTGCGCCTGGCGTTCGTGCAGGGCCAGCTGACCCTGGACGCCGGGACCGGGGAGGACGCCCAGGCCAACGAGGTCATCGAGGCCCAGCTGGAGGGCGAGGACATCACCGTGGCCTTCAACCCCGTGTACCTGTCCGAGGGGCTGGGCGCGATCGGCGGGGACTACGTCCGCTTCTCCTTCACCACCCCGCCCAAGCCGGCGGTGCTCTCCCCGCAGGAGAGCCCGGAGGCGGAGGAGGATCGGCGCTACCGGTACCTGCTGATGCCGGTGCGCCTGCCGCAGCAGTAGCGCCCGCGCGCAGCGGATCAGAGCAGGAAAGGAGGAGCCGGCCCGGTGCACATCGACCACCTCTCGCTGATGGACTTCCGCACCTACCGGTTCCTGGATCTGGCCCTGACGCCGGGGCTGACCGTGCTGGTGGGGCGCAACGGCGTCGGGAAGACCAACATCGTCGAGGCCGTGGACTACTGCGCCGAGCTGGCCTCCCACCGGGTCAGCGCCGATGCCCCGCTGGTGCGGGTGGGTGCCGAGCGCGCCTACATCCGGGCCCGGGTGGTGCGCGGCGGCCAGCAGACCGTCATGGAGCTGGAAATCACCCCCGGCAAGGCCAACCGGGTACGGCTGAACCGCGCCGCGCCCGTGCGGGTGCGCGAGGCCCTGGGGATCTGCCGCACCGTCCTGTTCTCCCCGGAGGACCTGGCCCTGATCAAGGGCGAACCCGCGCTGCGTCGTCGCTTCCTGGACGATCTGGCGGTCTCCCTGCGCCCGGTGGTCGCCGGATACTGGGCGGACTATGAGAAGGTGCTGCGCCAGCGCAACGCCCTGCTGAAGTCCCTGCGCCGCTCGGGACGCACCGGACCGGAGGAGCGGGCCACGCTGGAGGTGTGGAACGGGCAGCTGGTCAACCTCGGCGCCCGGATCCTGCACGCCCGCTTCCAGGTCCTGGCGGCCCTGCTGCCGGAGGCCGACCGGGCGTACGGGCAGCTGACCGACGGCGGCAAGGAGCTGGCCTTCCGCTACGAGTCCCTCACCCTGGGCGCCCGGCCGCGGGAGGACGTCGCCGCCCTGGCCGCGCTGAGCCCGGCCCGGCTCGGGCAGATGCTGGCCAGCGCGCTGGAGGAGAAGGCCCAGGATGAGATCGAGCGGGGGATGAGCCTGGTGGGGCCGCACCGGGACGAGGTGCAGCTGATGCTCGGCGGGATCCCGGCGCGCGGCTACGCCTCCCACGGGGAGACGTGGTCCTACGCCCTGGCCCTGCGCCTGGGCTCCTGGTACGTGCACCGGGCCGACGACGACGCCCCCGGCGCCTCCCCGATCCTCATCCTGGACGACGTCTTCGCGGAGCTGGACGCGGTGCGCCGTTCCCGGCTGGCGCGGATCGTCTCCGCGGCGGAGCAGGTGCTGGTGACCTGTGCGGTCGAGGAGGATCTGCCGCGGGAGCTGCCCGGGCGGCGTCGGGTGCTGCAGGTCAGCCCCGGCGAGGTGCACCCGGTGGACTCCGACGCCGGCGCCCCTGACGCCGCGCCGGAGGAGCCGGAGGGCCCGGGGGCGCCGGGTGCCTGAGCGGGGCGAGGAGGTGCGCCGGGAGCTGGAGCGGAACGAGATCGACGCCCCGGCCTCCCTGCTGCAGCGCCTGCGCGAGGCGGCCGTGGCCCGGGGCGAGGGGAGGGTCACCGGGGGTGCCGCGCGCCGGATCATCAAGGACTTCGGCGCCGTCGTCTCCGCGGCGCCGGGGCAGTCCCGCAGGCGGCGCTGGCGCGAGGAGGGCTGGGATCCGCGCGTGCTCGGCGGGTACACCGGGCCGGGGAAGTCCTCGCGGGACCCGCAGGGGGTCGGCCCCGTGATGGCGCACATGATCGCCGCGCGCGGGTGGAAGGAGCCGGTGGCGGTGGGCAGCGTGCTCTCCCGCTGGGAGGAGCTGGTGGGTCCTTCGATCGCCGCGCACGCCAGCCCGGAGAGCTATGAGAACAGCGAGGTCACGATCCGCTGCGACTCCACCAACTACGCGACCTACCTGCGCACCATGCAGGGGCAGCTGCTGAGCACCTTCGAACGGGAGCTGGGCCCGGGCATCGTCACCCGGGTCACCGTGCGGGGGCCCGCCGCGCCCTCCTGGCGGAAGGGCCGTCGAGTGGCCCCGGGTGGTCGGGGCCCGCGGGACACCTACGGCTGAGCGCCCGCTGCCGTCCCGAACCCCCGGTCACGGGGGATCCCCCAGCCAGACGGGGTCAGGACGACTCAGCCGCCTTCTGTGCCCGATGACGGGGCAGATGCCACCTCGGGAAGCTCCTCAGTGGGCGGAATCGGCGGTGCGCCCGGGGCTCGGTCCGCTAGAATCGAGGGAAGACTGAATGATGGGCGTCCGCACCCGCGACGCCCGGACCCAAGGAGCTTGATTCCCCCAGTGGCATCCGCAGAGCAGCACGAATACGGCGCGAACGAGATCACGGTCCTGGAAGGGCTGGAGGCGGTCCGCAAGCGCCCGGGCATGTACATCGGCTCCACCGGTGAGCGCGGCCTGCACCACCTGGTCTACGAGGTCGTGGACAACTCCGTGGACGAGGCCCTGGCCGGGTACGCGGACCACATCGAGATCACGATCCTCGCCGACGGCGGGGTGAAGGTCGTGGACAACGGCCGCGGCATCCCGGTGGACATCCACCCCACCGAGGGCCGGCCCACCGTCGAGGTGGTCATGACCGTGCTGCACGCCGGCGGCAAGTTCGGCGGCGGCGGGTACGCGGTCTCCGGCGGTCTGCACGGCGTCGGCATCTCCGTGGTCAACGCCCTGTCCACCCGCGTGGAGACCACCGTGCGCCGCCAGGGCTACGAGTGGACCATGGCCTTCGCCGACGGCGGGGTGCCCCAGGGGGAGCTGGTCCGGGGCCGGGAGACCACCGCGACCGGCACCACCCAGGTCTTCCACCCGGACCCGGAGATCTTCGAGACGGTGGAGTTCGACTACGAGACCCTGCGCGCCCGCTTCCAGCAGATGGCCTTCCTGAACAAGGGACTGCGCATCACGCTCACGGATGAGCGCACCGCGGTGGACTTCGAGGACCATGTGGCGGAGGAGAAGAAGCCCAAGGAGCTCAAGCTCAACACGGAGACCACCACCGCGGAGGGCCACCGCACCGTGGTCTACCAGTACGACCGCGGGCTGCTGGACTACGTGCAGTTCCTCAACGCCAGCCAGAAGTCCCCGGTGATCCACGAGGACGTCATCGCCTTCGACGTCGAGGACACCGAGCGGATGCTCTCCCTGGAGCTGGCGATGCAGTGGACGGAGGCCTACCGGGAGTCCGTGCACACCTACGCCAACACCATCAACACCCACGAGGGCGGCACCCACGAGGAGGGCTTCCGCGCGGCCCTGACCACGCTGGTCAACCGCTACGCCCGGGACAACCGGCTGCTGCGGGACAAGGACGACAACCTCACCGGCGATGACATCCGCGAGGGCCTGACCGCGGTGATCTCGGTGAAGATCGCCGAGCCGCAGTTCGAGGGCCAGACCAAGACCAAGCTGGGCAACTCCGAGGTCAAGGCCTTCGTGCAGCGGGAGGTCTCGGATCAGCTGGGCGACTGGTTCGAGCGCAACCCCAACGAGGCCAAGGCCATCGTGCGCCGGGCCATCACGGCCGCGCAGGCGCGGGTGGCCGCGCGCAAGGCCCGGGAGACCACCCGGCGCAAGGGCCTGCTGGAGTCCGGCGGGATGCCGGGCAAGCTGAAGGACTGCTCCTCCAAGGATCCGACGATCTCGGAGATCTACATCGTGGAGGGCGACTCCGCGGGCGGCTCGGCCGTGCAGGGCCGGGATCCGGAGCGCCAGGCGATCCTGCCGCTGCGGGGGAAGATCCTCAACGTGGAGCGGGCCCGCCTAGATCGGGCGCTGTCCAACGCCGAGGTCCAGTCCATGATCACCGCCTTCGGCGCCGGCATCGGCGAGGAGTTCAAGGTGGAGAAGGCCCGGTACCACAAGATCGTGCTGATGGCCGACGCCGATGTGGACGGCCAGCACATCACCACCCTGCTGCTGACCCTGCTGTTCCGGTTCATGCGCCCGCTGATCGAGGCCGGGTACGTGTACCTGGCGCAGCCGCCGCTGTACCGGATCAAGTGGTCCAACGCTGCGGACGACTACGTCTACTCGGATGCTGAGCGGGACGAGGTGGTGGCCCGGGGCCTGGCCAACAACCAGCGCCTGCCCAAGGAGAACGGGATCCAGCGGTACAAGGGCCTGGGGGAGATGTCCTACACCGAGCTGTGGGAGACCACCATGGACCCCGAGCACCGCACCCTGCTGCAGGTCACGATGGATGACGCCGCCGCGGCGGACCAGGTGTTCTCGGTGCTGATGGGCGAGGACGTGGAGTCCCGCCGCGAGTTCATCCAGAAGAACGCGAAGGACATCCGCTTCCTCGACATCTGATCGCATGCCGCCCGGATCATATTCCCCACGCGGAATGAGCCGGGCGGCGATGCGGCGAGACAGCGCAGAGCACACCCCAGAACGGAAAGCACACAGCCATGAGCGACGAGAACGCCACGCCGGAGAACGGCGCAGAGAACGAGGAGCGCGAGGTCCACGAGGGCGAGGTCGTGGACCCGGCCGTGCCCGGTCCGGAGATCCGTCTGACCGATCGGGTCGAGGCCGTGGACCTGCAGACCGAGATGCAGCGCTCCTACCTGGACTACGCGATGGCCGTGATCATCGGCCGCGCGCTGCCGGATGTGCGCGACGGCCTGAAGCCCGTGCACCGGCGCGTCATCTACGCGATGTACGACGGCGGGTACCGCCCGGACCGCTCCTTCAACAAGTGCGCGCGCGTCGTCGGCGACGTCATGGGCCAGTACCACCCGCACGGCGACTCCGCGATCTACGACACCCTGGTGCGCCTGATCCAGGACTGGATCATGCGCTACCCGTTGGCCCTGGGCCAGGGGAACTTCGGCTCCCCGGGCAACGACGGCGCGGCCGCACCCCGGTACACCGAGTGCAAGATGGCGCCGCTGGCCATGGAGATGGTCCGGGATATCCAGGAAGACACCGTGGACTTCCAGGACAACTACGACGGGAAGAACCAGGAGCCCACGGTCCTGCCCGCCCGCTTCCCGAACCTGCTGGTCAACGGCTCCTCCGGCATCGCCGTCGGCATGGCCACCAACATCCCGCCGCACAACCTGCGCGAGGTCGCCGACGGCGTGCAGTGGTTCCTGGACAACCCCGAGGCCTCCGACGAGCAGCTGCTGGAGGCCCTGATCCAGCGGATCAAGGGCCCGGACTTCCCGACCGGCGCGCAGATCCTCGGGCACAAGGGCATCGAGGACGCCTACCGCACCGGGCGCGGGTCCATCACGATGCGCGCGGTGGTCAACGTGGAGGAGATCCACGGGCGCACCTGCCTGGTGGTCACCGAGCTGCCGTACCAGGCCAACCCGGACAACCTGGCCATCAAGATCGCCGAGCTGATCAAGGACGGGAAGATCTCCGGGGTCGCGGACATCCGCGACGAGACCTCCGGGCGCACCGGGCAGCGCCTGGTCATCGTGCTCAAGCGCGACGCCGTGGCCAAGGTGGTGCTGAACAACCTCTACAAGCACACCCAGCTGCAGGAGAACTTCTCCGCGAACATGCTGGCGATCGTCGACGGCGTGCCGCGCACCCTCTCCCTGGACGCGTTCATCCGCCACTGGGTCACCCACCAGATGGACGTCATCGTGCGCCGGACCCGGTTCCGGCTGCGCCAGGCCGAGGAGGAGGCGCACATCCTGCGCGGCCTGCTCAAGGCCCTGGACGCCCTGGACGAGGTCATCCGGCTGATCCGCAGCTCCCCCACCGTGGAGGAGGCGCGCACCGGGCTGATGCAGCTGCTGGACATCGACGAGGCCCAGGCCCAGGCGATCCTGAACATGCAGCTGCGCCGCCTGGCGGCCCTGGAGCGGCAGAAGATCCAGGATCGCCATGCCGAGCTGATGCGCCAGATCGAGGAGTACCGGGGGATCATCGCCTCCGAGCAGCGCCAGCGGGAGCTGATCTCCGAGGAGCTGGCGGAGATCGTCGGCCGGTACGGGGACGAGCGGCGCACCCAGATCCTCATGGGCTACGACGGGGACATGTCCGTGGAGGACCTCATCCCCGAGGAGGACATGGTCGTCACGATCACCCGCGGCGGCTACGTCAAGCGCACCCGCATCGACCAGTACCGCTCCCAGCACCGCGGCGGCAAGGGCATCCGGGGCGCGCAGCTGCGCGGGGACGACGTCGTCGAGCACCTGGTGGTCACCACCACGCACCACTGGATCCTGTTCTTCACCAACCTCGGCCGGGTCTACCGGACCAAGGCGTACGAGCTGATCGAGGCCGGCCGGGACGCCAAGGGCCAGCACGTGGCCAACGTCCTGGCCTTCCAGCCGGGGGAGACGATCGCGCGGGTCATGGCCCTGCGCTCCTACGAGGACGCGCCGTACCTGATCCTGGCGACCAAGCACGGGCTGGTGAAGAAGTCGCGCCTGTCCGACTACGACACCAACCGCACCTCCGGGGTCATCGCGATCAACCTGCGCGAGGAGGACGAGCTGATCTCCGCGCAGCTGGCCGGGGCGGAGGATGACCTGATGCTCATCTCCCGCAAGGGCCAGTCCCTGCGCTTCACCGCCACGGACGAGGCGCTGCGCCCGATGGGCCGGGCCACCTCCGGGGTGACCGGGATGAAGTTCCGCGACGGCGACGAGCTGCTGGCCGCCTCCGTGGTCACCGACGACGCGTACGTCTTCGTGGTCACCGAGGGCGGCTGGGCCAAGCGCACCCGGGTGGATGAGTACCGGGTGCAGGGCCGCGGGGGCCTGGGCATCAAGGTCGCCAAGCTCGCGGAGGACCGCGGGGACCTGGTGGGCGGGCTGATCGTCGGCGCGGACGACGAGGTGCTGGTGGTCATGGAGTCCGGCAAGGTGGCGCGCTCCCACGTGGCCGAGGTGCCCGCGAAGGGCCGGGACACGATGGGCGTGATCTTCGCGAAGCCGGGCAAGAAGGACCGCATCCTGTCCATCGCCCGCAACCAGGACAAGGGCGTGGACGACGGGGAGCCCGTGGCCGAGGGCGGGGCCGTGGGGGTCCCGGGGGCGGATCATGAAGTACCGTTGGACGCAGACACTGATCGCACCGACGCACCGGCAGCAGCCGGTCCGCAGTCCCACGGAGGTAACGAGTGAGCACGAAGAATTCGGGATCCGAGGCGCGCAAGCCCTCCTCGGCGTCGGGCACCTCCGCCCGGCGGCCCGCCCCGAGCCGGGGCCGGGATTCCGTCACGGCCACCAAGTCCTCCGCCTCCTCCGCGGGACGCGCAGGCTCGGGGCGCACCTCCTCGGCGGGTGGGGTCAAGCGGCCCGCCGGCTCGGCCAACCGCCCGCTGGTGCGCCCCGCCCCGCGCTCCAAGGTGCGTCGTGCCCACCTGACGGTCGCGAAGATCGACCTGTGGTCCATCGCCAAGCTGGTGTTCCTGCTGTCCGTGGCCGTGGGCATCGTGACCGTGGTGGCCACCGTGATCCTGTGGCTGGTCTTCGAGGTCACCGGCATCTTCGACGGCATCAACTCGATCCTGTCCATGCTCTCCAGCCAGGGCAACGCCGTGCAGCTCACGGACTACCTCTCCCTGGGGCAGGTGGCCGTGTACGCCACGATCCTGTCCGTGCTGAACGTGGTGCTGCTGACCCTGCTGGGCATCATCGCCGGGTTCCTGTACAACATCGCGGCCAAGCTGGTGGGCGGCATCGGGGTGACCCTGACGGACGACTGACCCGGTGGTCCGCCGCCCGGCGGCCCCGCCTGTGCGCGAGGTCACCGGGGGCGGATTTGGCCGCCGCCGCGGGCAGCCGGTAGTGTTTCATCGTGGCCCACGGGCCGCGTGAGGGCGTATAGCTCAGACGGTTAGAGCGCTACACTGATAATGTAGAGGTCCCAGGTTCAATTCCTGGTACGCCCACCGAATCCCTCACTCGAGGAGGTCCGCTCATGCGGAAGATCCTGGCGGCGCTGGCCGCCGGTGCCGCGGCACTCGCCGTGGCCAAGAGGTACCGGGATTCCCAGGAGACCAAGTCCACGTGGCAGGCGTCCACGGATCGGGTCGACTGAACCACCCGGGGACGTGGCGCAATTGGTAGCGCATCTGCTTTGCAAGCAGAGGGTTAGGGGTTCGAGTCCCCTCGTCTCCACCACGGACATCGGAACGAAGCCGCGGCTCCCGCATCGGGGCCGCGGCTTCGCCGCATCCGCCCCGTGTTTTCGCCCGCGCGGCGTCTCCGGTCCCCTCCGCGCAGCACCCGTGACCGCAGCTGTGACGCCGACCATGTGACTCGCTGCGGTGTCCAGCTTCGCGCCGCGAAGTTCATCTGAAGTTCACCCTGGCGGGCCTCGCGTCCGGTCCGCGCGGCGGCATAATCGATCCGTGACCCCAGAACTCATCATCCTCGCGATCGTGATCATCACGGCGCTGGTCTTCGACTTCACCAACGGCTTCCACGACACGGGCAACGCGATGGCCACCTCCATCGCCACGGGGGCGCTCAAGCCCAAGGTCGCCGTCGCCCTGTCCGCGGTGCTCAACCTCGTGGGCGCCTTCCTGTCCGTGGAGGTCGCCAAGACCGTCGGCAAGGAGGTCGTGAACCTCAAGATGGCCGAAGGGGACGGGCTGATCCTCATCGTGTTCACCGGCCTGGTCGGCGGCATCGTGTGGAACCTGCTCACCTGGCTGCTGGGGCTGCCCTCCAGCTCCTCCCACGCCCTGTTCGGCGGGCTGATCGGCGCGACCATCGCCGGTCTCGGGGTCTCCGGGGTGCTGTGGTCCGGCATCGTCGCCAAGGTCATCATCCCGGCCCTGGCCGCACCCGTCATCGCCTGCCTCATCTCCACCGTGGGCACCTCCCTCATCTACGGCTTCACCCGCCGGGTCGGGGAGCAGCAGAAGGAGCGCGGCTTCCGCTGGGGCCAGGTGGGCACCGCCTCCCTGGTCTCCCTGGCCCACGGCACCAACGACGCCCAGAAGACCATGGGCGTGATCTTCCTGGCCCTGGTGGCCTCCTCCGCGATCGATCCCTCCGCCGACATCCCGTTCTGGGTCAAGCTCTCCTGCGCCGGGGCCATCGCCCTGGGCACCTACCTGGGCGGCTGGCGGATCATCCGCACCCTGGGCAAGGGCCTGGTGGAGATCGACTCCCCGCAGGGCATGGCCGCCGAGGGCGCCTCGGCCGCGATCATCCTGACCTCCTCCCACTTCGGGATGGCCCTGTCCACCACCCACGTGGCCACCGGCTCCATCCTCGGCACCGGTCTGGGCCGCAAGGGCGCGGATGTGCGCTGGGGCGTGGCCGGGCGGATGGTGGTGGCCTGGGTCATCACGCTGCCCGCGGCCGCCGCGGTCGGCGCGGTGTGCTGGCTGATCGCCCACGGGGTGTCCCTGGTCAGCAACCAGCTGGTCGGCACCGGCGTCGTCTTCCTGATCATGGCCGCCCTGGCCGGGTACATGTGGCGCCACTCCCGGAAGAACCCGGTGGACTCCGGCAACGTCAACGCGGATTGGGAGGCCGAGGCCGCCCTGTCCGTGGACAATGGTCCGGATCGCCCCATGGTCTCGGCCGCCGCCGGGGAGATCCTCGACCAGGACCACCTCACCCCCGTGGGCGCCACCGCGTCCCGCCGCCAGCAGAAGCACGGAGCCTGACCCATGGAGATGCTCTCCCTCATCGCCAACCTCCTCCCCGTGACCATCGCCGGACTCGTGCTCGGCGCGGGGATGCCAGCCCTGTTCGCCCTCGCGATGCGGATCTCCGCTGGGAGCACCGAGACCCGGCCGGACGGGACCGTGGTGCAGACCGCGCCCGCCAGCCCCGTGCTGCGGGCGGTCTCCGCGGCGATCTTCGTCCTGATCGCGGCGATCATCCTCCTCGGCATCCTGTGGATCGCCAAGGACTTCATCTACCACACCACCGGGTTCGACCTGCTGGGCGCCGCCAAGAAGTGACGCGGCCCGCGGGATCAGGAGACGCTCCCGCCGTCGACATCGGAACCCGCCGCCACACGCGGGAGGACGGGGGACACCAGTGCCCAACTTCGTGAGCTCGCTGATCCAGTGGCTGCGTGCCGGCTACCCGCACGGGATGCCATCCCAGGACTACATCCCGCTCATGGCGGTGCTGCGCCGCCGCCTGGGCGAGGAGGAGATCCAGGACGTCACCCGCCAGCTGGCCGCGGCCGGGCTGGTGCCCGCCGACTCCGTGGACATCGGGGTGGAGATCACCAAGGTCACCGACGAGATGCCGTCCCCCACCGACGTGCGCCGCGTGGAGGACAACCTGCGCTCCCTCGGCCGGGCAGAAGATCAGGAGACGGAGGAGCCGGGGGAGGACTCGGGCCCGAGCGCCCCGGCGGATTCCCCGGGGGATGACGACGGCGCCTGAGCGTCGTACACCGCCGCGGAACCCCGCCCGGACGCGGCAAGCACACAGCTGCCCTCCGCCGCCGCGGCTCCAGCACCAGGGGAAACGCCGCCGCCCCCTCATCGTCCAGATGAGGGGGCGGCGGCGTTCCGGTGCGGCCGGCGGGCCGTGGGATCAGGGCAGAAGGCTCAGGCCTCCTTGCCCTCCACGTTCTCGCGGCCCTTCGCGCCGGACTTCTGCGAGTCCTTCACCTCGGCGGGCTTGGTGGCGTCCGCCTTCTTGGGGTCCGGGGTGGCCGCCTTGTTCAGGGGCGCGCCCGGACCGGGGTGGCTGGTGTCCTTGGCATCCACGTGCTCGGAGACCTCCTGGTTGGAGGGCGCCTTCGCGGAGGCCGGCTTGGTCACCTGCTGATCCTTCAGCGTGGACTTCCCGGCCGAGCCGGCCTCGGAGTCCGCGGCGGTCTCCTCGGCGGGCTTGGCCGGGGCGGCCGGGCGGGAGGACTGGTCCTTGGCCGGCTGGGCGGCGTCGGCCGGGGTCTTCCATGGATCCTCCACGGGGCGGGAGGCGCGCCAGGCGGCCACGGCCGCGGCGGTGCCGGCGGCCAGGAGCCCGAAGACCAGCCAGCCCTTGTGGGACTTGCGCTGCGCCTTCTTCTGCTCCTTGGCGAAGCTCTTCGCGGACTTCACGGCCTGCTTCTGGTACTTCTTCACGGCCTTCTTGTCCCCGGTGAGCTTCTGGGCCAGGGCCTCCACGCGGTCATCGCCGGCGTCCACGGAGTCCAGCTTCTGGGCCAGGGCCGCGGCGGCGGCACCGGCCTGCAGCCGACCCTTGGCGACGGCGTTCTCCACCGCCGGGGAGGCCTTGTCCAGACCATCCTGCACGCGCGGAGTCACCTCCTTCTGCACCCAGTGGTTGGCCTTGCCGGCCTGGTCCTGCAGCTTGGCGCCGAGGCCCTGGGCGAGATCCTGGGCCTTCTCCGCCTGATCCTGGAAGCGGGAGCCGACGACCTTCTGAGCCTTCTTCGCCTTCTTGGCCGCCTGCTTCCGGGCTTCCTGGGCCTTCTTCTCAGCCTTCTTCTGGTGGCACGCCACGAGTCATCCCTCCTTGCGGACGCGGTGCGACCGGGGCCTCTCCCCGGACGTGTCGCGCGTATCCGCCGGGAAACACCGGCGGGACGGCACCGCGTCACTTGTCGTCCGTCACCAGCTTATGGGCTGGGACGCCGCGGTGTCGCGCGGACGCGGCACCGACCCGTCGTTCTTTTCACTCAAGGCGGAAAGGCCTTGGGAGGCCTCGCGCGCGCGTGGGAGGATGACGAGCATGACTGCTAACCCCACCGCGCAAGCGACCATCCACACCAACCACGGGGACATCGTGGTGGACCTGTTCGGGAACCACGCGCCGAAGACCGTCAAGAACTTCATCGGCCTCTCGGACGGCTCGCAGGAGTGGACCGATCCCAAGACCGGGGAGAAGAAGAGCACTCCGCTGTACGACGGGGTGATCTTCCACCGCATCATCCCGGACTTCATGATCCAGGGCGGGGACCCGCTGGGCCAGGGCATCGGCGGTCCCGGGTACCAGTTCGACGACGAGATCAGCCCGGAGCTGAGCTTCAACGAGCCGTACATGCTGGCCATGGCCAACGCCGGTACGCGCGGCGGCAAGGGCACCAACGGCTCCCAGTTCTTCATCACCACCGTGCCCACCACCTGGCTGCAGGGCAAGCACACCATCTTCGGGCAGGTCGCGGACGAGGACTCCAAGAAGGTCGTCGACGAGATCGAGGGCGTGGCCACCGGCATGATGGACCGGCCGGTGGAGGACGTGGTCATCGAATCCATCGACATCCAGCAGCTCTAGCCGAGACCGGGTCCCCGCACCCGCACGACGCCGCCCGGAGGCCGCGCGCCGTCTCCCGCTTTCCGGGAGCCGCGCCGCGCGAGCATCGGGGCTCGGCGTCCCCCACGCTTCCAGGCCCATCCGTGCTAGCGGGTGGGCCTGAGCCGTATCCGCACGCTCCCCCCCCGCTTCCCGGCGGGGACCCATCGACCCACGAGGAGACCCCATGGACCAGGACCCGCCCCGGTACGGGCAGCGCATCGAGGATCAGCCCGGCGAGGTGCCCGTCTGCCCCCGCCACCCCGACCGGCCCGCCTACGTGCGCTGCTCCCGCTGCGGGCGCCCCGTCTGCTCCTCCTGCCAGGTGCAGGCGCCGGTGGGCGTGCAGTGCGTGGACTGCGTGCACCAGGCTCAGCAGGCCGCCGGGGGCACCCGGCGCGGGAGCGGGGCAGGACTGTTCCCGCGGGCCGGGGTGCTGCCGGTGACGTGGGGGATCATCGGGGTCTGCGTGGTGGTGTATCTGCTCCAGGTGCTCACGGGGGATCGGATCACCGCGCAGCTGGCCTACCACCCCGCACTGACCGCGGTGCAGCCGTGGCGGATGCTCACCAGCGCCTTCGTGCACGGTTCCCTCACCCACCTGCTGCTGAACATGTACAGCCTCTACATCGTGGGGCAGGCACTCGAGCCGCGTCTCGGGTCCTGGCGCTACGCCGTCGTGTTCGCCCTGTCCGTGCTCGGCGGATCCGCGGCGGTGTACCTGCTCTCCCCGGGGACCTGGGTCGTGGGCGCCTCCGGGGGGATCTTCGGGCTGTTCGGCGCCTTCTTCGCCTGGACCCGCTTCCGCGGCGGGGAGAGCGGGGGCCTGGTGGTGCTGATCGCGGTGAACCTGGTCTTCGGGTTCGTGGTGCCCGGGATCTCCTGGCAGGCCCACGTGGGCGGTCTGGTCGTGGGGGCGCTGACGGCCCTGCTGTTCGACGTCGCCTCCCCGCGGCTGCGGGCCCGGCGTCGGCTGCGGTAGCCGCCCCGCGCCCGTCCAGGGATTCTTGTGATTACACGAATCCCGGGTGCGTGGAGGGTTCTCCACAGGGTCTGTCCACAGCTGTTAATAACTACACGGGTGTCACTCCGCCGTCGGAGTCACCCCTGTGGATGTCCGAGATCCGCGGCAGATCGGGCCGGATGGACGCCTGCCGGCCGGAAACCCACAGACTTGTCCACCCCTGTGGATAACTTTTCTGCACGGGTGGGGAGAGCGGTGGACGGCCCGAGCCGGGATTCTTGTGATTCCCGCCGGCAGGCCCCGGACCCGCGTCGGGTCTTCGCCGCGCGGTGGGCGACAGCCCCCGATCCCCGGAGACGACGAAAGGCCCGCGAGCGGAACCACCCGGCGGTGGTCTCGATCGCGGGCCTTCTCGGCGGGAACCGTCGCGGTCCCGGCGTCTGCAGACGCGGATGCCGCGGCGGCGCTCCCGAACGCGGGGAGTCAGCTCACTTCTTGAACTTGTCGCCGATGTTGCGGGCGGCGTCCTTGACCTTCTCCGCACCGTCCTTGACGGCGGCGGAGAGCTGGTCGG
Source organism: Rothia sp. BD8 (assembly GCF_044878465.1). Lineage (NCBI taxonomy): Bacteria > Bacillati > Actinomycetota > Actinomycetes > Micrococcales > Micrococcaceae > Rothia > Rothia sp. BD8. The sequence goes on from NZ_JANJES010000007.1 coordinate 53,965, forward strand.
CCTTGCCCTCGTTCTTCAGATCGTCGTTGCCCACGGCCTCGCCGACCTTCTCCTTGGCGTTGCCGGCGAAGTCCTGGCCCTTGTTCTCGGCCTTGTCCTCGATACCCATGGTGGCTCCTTTCGTGAGGCGATGGCCCGCTCGGTATGCGGTGCGGACCACCTGCTGACTCCTCACCCTAAGCCACCGCGGGTGTGCTGTGAACCTCAGCGGCGCTCAGCGGGCCCGTGTTCACGACCGGCAGACACACATCCGAGCGGTTCCGACGTCGGGCCGGTGTTCAGCGGTCCCGATGCGCCGGGCGACCCGGGGCCAACGGCAGGAACACCGGGGCGGCGAAGTCCCGCGCCGCGAAGGCCTGTGCGACGGCCTGCGCCGTGGCCTGCACCCGATCGGCCTCCACCAGGGCCAGCACCGCCCCGCCGAAGCCGCCGCCCACCAGCCGAGCCCCCAGGGCGCCGTGCTCCAGGCAGGTGTCCACCGCGACGTCCAGCTCCCGCCGGGAGGCCTGCAGATCATCGCGCATCGAGGCGTGGGAGGTGGTGAACAGCTTCCCGAACTCCTCCCAGACCTCCCGGACCCGCTCGGGATGGCGCTGCGGATCGGCGGGGAAGCGCCGGGTGAACAGGGCCCGGGCCCGCTCCACCAGCGCCATGTCCGTGAACACGTGCCGGATCCACCCGGTGAGCACCACCGGCTCCACCTGATCCCGCAGCCCCGGCATCTCCCGCAACCGGTTCAGGGCCGCCTCCACCGCGGCCTCCCGGGCCCGGTGAGCCTCCGGTGCGGCCAGCTCGGGGAAGCCCAGATCCTCCGGCAGCAGATCCCGCAGGTGCTCCACCCCGACGGCGCGCGCCACCGTCTCGCAGGCCTGCCGGCGCGCCGAGTACTGGCCATCGGCCAGATCATGCGGGGCGTTGGTGTCGATCACCAGGAAGGCCAGGCCTGCCGCGGCGGCGTCCACCGGCACCGGCTGGAGGGAGAAGTCCCGGAAGTCGATGGCCACGGCCTGACCGGGCAGCGAGCGCAGGGCGGCGGTCTGGTCCAGCCCGCCGGTGCGGGCCCCGGCCACCCGGTTCTCCGCGGTGATGCAGACCTGGGCCAGGCGGGCGCGCAGGGCGTCGTCGTCCGGGGAGCACCCGCCCACCGGCAGACTCGGCAGGCCGGCGGGGGCCCGCAGCGGGCAGGACAGCTCCAGCAGGGTCAGCGCGGTGGCCGCCAGCAGGGCCGCGGAGGAGGACAGCCCCCCGCCCACGGGCACGGTGGAGTCGATGAGCAGGTCCGCCCCGAAGTCCGGGGGCAGAGCCAGATCCGCCCCGCCCTCCCGGTTCAGGGCCCAGGCGACGCCGCCGACGTAGGTGAACCACCCGGAGACCGTGCCCGGGGCGATGTCCGCGACCCGGGATTCCGGGGCCCCGGGCAGCTGCAGGGACTCGGCGTGCAGCACGCCGTCGGTGCGCAGCCGGGCGGCGATCAGCGTGCGATACGGCAGGGGGGTGGGCAGGGCGCAGCCGCCGTTGAAGTCCACATACTCGCCCAGCAGGTTCAGCCGCCCGGGGGCGGACCACACGCCGTCCGGGTCCTTGCCGTAGCGCTCCCGGAAGGCCCGGGTCACCGTGCGCACGTGCTGCTCGTGGTCCGGCAGCTGCGCCCACCGGGCGAGGACGTGCTGGGGGGACTGGGGCATCGAAGCGGACTCATTTCTGGATCGTGGGGGCGAGGAGATGCGGCGTCGGGACGCCGCGGTCCCCGACGATTCTAGGTGCTCGGCGGCATGGGGCCGCCGGGTGGGTGCGGCAGCAGCCCGCGCACGACGGCGCGCACCCCGAATTCCTCGGCCGCCCGGTCCTCCCGGGCCGCGGGGGAGGACTCATCGGGGCCGGCGTCGAGCATCAGGGCGCGATCCTGGGCCTGCTGGGCCAGCCCCAGCACGCTCGCCAGCAGCAGGTGCGCACCCCACTGCGCGCGGCGCGGGGTCAGGCCCGCGGCCAGCAGGAGACGGCGGACGCGCTCGCGCTGGGGTACGGAGTCGGGATGCAGGGCCAGGGCCACGGAGACCACCTCGGGGGCGTCGGTGACCTCGGTCAGGGCCGCGAGCACGCTCAGGGCGGTGGCGGTGAGCTCCTCGGCGATCTCCCGGAGGTCCTGCGGGATCTCCTCGGGCCGGGTCGTGTCGGCCAGCAGCCGGGTGGCCAGCAGGCTCAGCAGCTCCTGCTTGCTGCGCACGTGGTAGTAGAGGGCCCCGGGGGCCACGCCCAGCTCGGTCGCGAGCCGACGCATGGACAGGTCCCCCAGGCCGTAGGAGCGCAGCAGATCTCGGGCGGTCTCGAGGATGCGCTCACGGGTCAGGGCCACCCGTGCAGTCTATCCGGGCCGCCGGGGCGACTCGGCCGATCCCGCGAGGATGGCTCGGTCGGCCCTGCGGGGATGGCGGCCGGGACGCGAGTCGGGCAGGGCCGACCTCGGTCAGCCCTGCCCTCGCTCAGTCCCGTCGGATCAGCCTCGGATCAGGAGAGGGCGTCGATGATCGCGGCGGAGAAGGCCTCGAGGTCGCCGGGGTTGCGGCTGGTGATGAGGTTGCCGTCCACGACCACCTGGGAGTCCTCCCACTGCGCCCCGGCGTTCTTCAGATCCGCGGCGATGGACTCGAAGGAGGTCAGCCGGTGGCCGCGGGCGACGTCGGCCTGGGCCAGCAGCCACGGGGCGTGGCAGATCGCGGCCACGGGCTTATCCGCATCCAGGAAGGCGGTGAGGAAGTCCGTGGCGCCGTCCTGGATGCGCAGGGTATCCGCGTTGATGGTGCCGCCGGGCAGCACGAGGGCGTCGTAGTCCTCGGCCTTCGCCTCGGCCAGCGGCTGGTCCACGGGGAAGGTGTCCGCGTGGTCCCAGTCCCCCTTCATCGCGGTGAGGGTGCCTTCGGCGGGGGAGACGATGACGGTCTGCGCCCCCGCCTCATCCAGGGCCTTGCGGGGCTCGGTCAGCTCCACCTGCTCGACGCCGTCGGTGAGCAGGAAGGCGATCTTCTTTCCGGTGAGGTCAGCCATGACGTCCTCTCGTGGTCGGTGAGGTGCGGCGCTCGCCGGCTCCCGGACTCGCTGGGCCCGCGGGCGGGGCGGCGCCGCCTGTTCCGCTTCCAAACTAGGCCCTGACCAGGGGCTCGGGGAACGGGCGTCCGCTCTGCGCTGAGGACGCCGCCCTCCGGCGTCGAGACCGTACATCGCTGCCGAGACCGTACGAAGGTGCCGAAGCCGTACCCGACGGGTGCGGTCTCGGCACCTATGTACGGTTTCGGCGAGACAGTGCGGTCTCGGCGTCGAGGGGATTCCGGCGCCCCGGGGCATGGACCCACCCCGACCGACTTTCCTAGGCTGAGCGGATGGAGTACACCTCAGACCCGAACCGAGGGAAGAGAACCCGCTCCGCGACGTCCCCGGCGGCGGGCACCCGGCCGATCACGCGGCGTCGGGCCCTGGGAATGGGCTCGGCCGCCGTGCTTGGTCTCGCCCTGAGCGCCTGCGGGGCGTCCACGGCAGAGCGGCAGGCCGCCGAGAGCACCGTGTCCGATGCCGCCCAGGCCCCGCGGGATGAGGCCTCGGACGCCGTGACCGCCGTGCTGGACGAGGTCAGCGGGAAGTACGACGGCGCGCGGCTGAGCCTCGCCGCCTACGACGTCGCCGCCGGCCGCACCTACGCCTACCACCCGGATACGTGGAGCTACGAGGCCAGCGTCGTGAAGATCCCCATCGCCCTGTCCGTGCTGCGCCAAGCCAAGGAGGCGGGTGGCCGGCTGGGGGAGCACCAGAAGGACCTGATGACCCAGTCCGTCGTCTACTCAGACAACGCCGCGACCCAGCAGCTGTTCCTCGGGCTCGGTGACACCCAGCGCAGCATCACCGGGGACCTGCCCGGCTCCGCCGCAGACACCTCCGGCATCGTCGACTACCGGGACCCGCAGGCCGCGGAGGTTCTGAACACCACCTACGAGAAGCTGGGCGTGCGGCGCACCCGCTCGCAGGGCTCCTGGGGAGATGACCGCACGTGGGCGCAGGACCAGGTGCAGATCATGCGCGGCATCGCCGAGGGCGTGGACTGGGTGGAGGCCGATGACCTGGACTACCTGCGCTCGCTGATGACCCCGGATAACTCCTCCCAGAACTGGGGCGGGGGCGTGATGTCCGGGAAGGAGGTGGCTGGGCGGAAGGTCACGGACGTCTCGGTGAAGAACGGATGGCTGCCGGAGGACACCGGGGCCTGGCACATCACCTCCTCCGCCGTGGTGACCGTGGGGGAGGACGCCTACGCCGTCGCGGTCGTCTCCCAGGGGTTCGCGGACCAGCAGACGGGTCAGCAGGCGGCCTCCGACGCCGTGCAGGCCTACTTCAGCGCCAAGGCCGCCTGACGCACCAGGACAGGATCAGGACACACAGAGCCCCAGGGCAAGGATGAACGAGGAGCGGGAGATGCTGAACAGAATCAGGGAGATTATTCACTCCTGGAGGGTCAGGAAAATCGATGACGATGAGCTGATCATGGCTCCCGTATGGGATGAGTACCCGTTCACCGGTATCTCCTGGGTTGAGGAGCGCGAGGATGCTGAGTGGTTCATCGCCCTTCCTGATGACCTGAAGAGGGATCTGCGCACCTGGGCGAGTCTGTGGTTCGAACTGCACGGGATGATGAATTCAACAGCTCTGATGGTGAGCTGGCGATGGCGCTCTGGTTCCGGGGGCTCGCCGAGAGGGTCAGCAAGGAGATTCATCCCCCGATCCATCTCACCGTCGCCTACAACTGGACCGACATCGACTTCTCCCGGTACCCGTAGGCGGCATCACCCCGACGCCGCCACGCGCCTCAGCGCTGCAGGAAGGCGAGGACCGCGCGCACGCGGCGGTTGCCGGTATCCGGGTCCAGCCCCAGCTTGTCGAAGATGTTGCCGATGTGCTTGGCCACCGTCGCCGAGGAGACGAACAGCTGCGCCTCGATCTCCTGGTTGGACTTCCCCTCCGCCATCAGCTGCAGGATCTCCCGCTCCCGCGGGGTCAGCCGCTCCAGAGCACCCGAACGCTGATCCTGCCGTGCCGAACCCATCAGGTGCTGGACCACGTCCGGGTCGATCACACTCCCGCCGCCGGCCACCGTCTCCAGGGCACGAGAGAAATCCTCGATCCGCCCCACCCGGTCCTTCAGCAGATACCCCAACCCGGCGGAGTCCGCGGAGAACAGCTCCCGGGCGTAGGCCGCCGCGATGTACTGGGACAGCACCAGCACCGGCAGCCCCGGGTAGCGCTGACGCAGCTGTTGGGCGGCCTGCAGCCCGTCCGAGGCGTTGCCCGGGGGCATCCGCACGTCCGTGATCACCACGTCCAGGCCCTCCCGGCCCTGCTCCTCGGCCACCGCCGCCAGCAGCCCCGGGGCGTCGCCCACCTGCCGGATCACCTCGTGGCCCATGCGGGTCAGCACCATCACCAAGCCCTCGCGCAGCAGGGTCGAGTCTTCGGCGAGGACGATGCGCACGGTACGGGGCCTTTCCCACGGGGACGACGGCGAGCGCGGGCCGACCGCCGGAACCGGTCAGATCCGGGTGACCCGCGGGGCGCCCCACGGCAGGCTGTGCCCGGGACGCTCCGCAACCAAGGGTAGCCACAGCCGCAGCACCGTGGGCCCGCCCACCGGAGAGTCCACGGTGACCGAGCCGCCGAGGGCCTGGGCGCGCTCGTCCAGTCCGCTGATCCCGGAGCCGCGTGCGGCGTCCGCCCCGCCCTGCCCATCGTCGTGCACCTGCACCGTCAGCGCCCCCTGCGCGGTGTGCGCGGTGATGCGCAGCCGGGTGGCCGCGGAGTGCTTCAGCGCGTTGGTCATGGCCTCGCTGACCGCGTAGTAGGCGGTGCGCTCGACGTCGGGCGGCAGCTTCGCGCACGCCGCCCACGTCAGCTCCGTGGGCAGCAGCGCGTTGTTGGCCAGCTCCTCCAGGGCCGCCCGCAGCCCGTGATCCTCCAGGACGGCCGGGTAGATCCCGCGGACCGTGTTGCGCAGGGTCTGCAGGGCGTGGGTGGTCTGCTCCTGCGCCTGGGCCAGCTGCCGCTGCGCCGGCCCGGTCCGGGCGCCCTCGGCGCTCAGGGTTCCCAGCTCCATCTGCACCATGCCCAGGCGCAGGCTGAGGTTGACCAGCTCCTGCTGCACGCCGTCGTGCAGGTCCCGTTCGATCCGGCGCCGCTCCGCCTCGAAGGACTCCATGATGGCGGCGCGGGAGAAGGTCAGCCGGTCCACCTGCCGCTGGATCTCCTCCGGGCGCGGGGCCAGCAGCGCCTTGGTCAGGGAGGCCCACGCGGCGGCCACCAGACCGTTGAGGTACCCGAAGATCAGCAGCGCCACCAGCCCGGCGGCGGCGAAGCGCCACCAGTCCTCCGGGGTGTAGGAGGCGGAGCTGCCCGTCAGCTCCCCGTCCACGATGCGCAGCCGCCACGGGGCGCCGGTCATGTCCTCCAGGGGCGCCCGGTAGATCCCCAGGTACCCGGCGCAGAAGGCGCACACCCCCAGCACGAAGGCCTCCGCGCCCAGCAGGAGGGTGAACAGCACGGCGGCGACGGCGTCGATGACGCTGGCCAGCACCTCCCGCCACGTGGCCGGCTCCCGGTACCGCACGGAGAACCACCGCTTCACGGGCCGCACCGGCAGCGGCACGTGCGCGTTGGACACCCCGCGGAAGCCGAGCATGCGCAGCAGCCACCGCTGCACGTGCCCGTACCAGACGGCGCCGGCCGGGGCGAGGGCCAGCAGCAGCAGGGGACTGACCAGGATGAGCAGGCCGAAGATGGCGGTGACCACCGGGGGCACCGCCGTCTCCCCGCCCAGCACCAGGATGGGCACGAACACCACGATCCCGGTGCACAGGAGCAGCGTTACCGGCGGGGTGATCAGGGCGAGCAGCGCCGCCCACGGGGCGGCGGAGAAGAGGTACGCGGGCCGGGCCAGGCACCGCCACAGGCTGGTTCTCATCGTGGTCCATTCTCCCCGCGGTGCAGGGGGTCGGTGGTCGGCATCGGGATCACGGGGCGAGCAGGACGACGAGCGTGGCCCCGGCGAGCGGGGCGGTCAGGGCCGCGTGCAGGATCCACGGGGCCCACAGGCTGGCGTGCCAGCGGTAGGACAGCGCACAGGCGAGTCCGCCCACCGCGGCCGGGAGCATCAGCACCGGCACCGGATGCAGCAGAGCCGTGGCCGCAGCACTCAGGGCGACAGCCCCCGGCGCCCCCGTGCGCGGGAGCAGCCAGTCCAGGAGGCCGCGGCGCAGCAGCAGCTCCTGCAGCAGCGGAACCGCCACCACGGTCAGCACCACCCCGAGGACGAACACCCCGCAGGGCATCTCCCGGTACGCCGGACCCGCGGGATCCCGGGCGGGCACGCCTTCCGTCAGCAGCACCGACGCGGAGACGGCCAGCACGAGACCCTGCGCCAGCAGGGCCAGCGGGACCTCCCACCACAGGTGGTGCAGCGAGCGCTGCGGGGCCACCAGACCCAGCCACGCCGCGAGACCGCCCGTGGTGCGCCCGCCGGCCGCGGCGTCGTCGTGGGGGAGGGTACCCAGGACGTGCTCGGTCATGGCGGGTCCCCCTCGTCAGCGCACCGGGGCGGCGGAGCGGTCGAGGCCCGTGGTGCGCCCGGCGATGAACCAGGCCAGCGGCCCCAGCACCGGGAAGGCGAAGACCGCGAGGATCCACAGGGCCTTGCCGCCCGCTGCGTAGCGCGGGGAGGCGACGATGGAGACCAGGGTCGCGAACAGCAGGGCCAGCAGACCCAGGGAGACCGCCGCGATCACTCCCAGGGTCCCCCAGGTCAGGGCGGACTCCTGGAGGGTCATGGCGGCCAGGGTGGCGGAGAAGATGTCGGTGATCATGGCATCCAGTCTTCTCGCGCCGCCCCGGCCGCACAGTGGGGGAGGGTGTGAACCGGGGTAGAGCTGGGTCTACTTCCCGGCCCGGGCCCCGCCCGAGGAGGACGACGGCGCCTGGTCCCCCAGCAGCTGATCGAACGGGGTCAGCTTCAGCGCGGAGAGTCCCGAGGCCGGGCGGAAGCTCTCACCCTGGCCCGCGTTCAGCTCCGAGTCCACCGCCCGGGCCGCCCGCGCGTCCGGGATCGGGCCGTCCGCCGCCGAACTCGCAGATCCTGCGCCGTCGGGCCGGTGCGCGCCGCCCTCGTGCCCAGCCTCCTCGTGTTCGGCGGGTACGGCGTCCTCGTCCGGGACCGACGCCGGGATCGGTACGTCCTCGGCGTCGTCCCGGGCGCCCAGCGCGGTCCCGGCGCGCCAGGCCACCCGCTGGGCCAGCTCCGCCCCGGCCCGATCGATGCGCTGCTGCAGGGCGGCATCCGCGCCGAAGTCCTCCGTGGCCGCGAAGACCCCGGTGGGCACCAGGTCCGCGCGCAGATAGGAGAACAGGGGGCGCAGGGCCGTGTCGATCATCAGCGAATGCCGGGCCGAGCCGCCGGTGGCCGCCAGCAGCACCGGGGTCCCCGCGATGTCCCCGTCCTCGGTGAGGTCCCAGAAGGACTTGAACAGCCCCGTGTACCCCGCCTTGAAGGTCGGCGTCACCGCGATCACCGCGTCCGCCGCGCGCACCGCGTCCAGCGCCTGAGCCAGCTTCCCCGAGGGGAGGAAGCCCATGGTCAGGTGATCCGCGATCCCGTGGGCCAGGCCCCGCAGGCCGATCTGCTCGATGCGCACCGCCAGCCCGGAGGCCTCCAGGGCGGCCCGGGAGGCCTCGGCCAGCCGCTCGCCCAGCAGGCTCGTGGAGGAGGGCTCCCCCATCCCGGCGGAGACCACCACCAGGCGGATCCTCTCCGATGCTCTCGTCATCACCGTCAACTCCTCGCTGCCGTCTGCTCGTGCGGACTCTACCGCTGCGTCGTGTCCTGCCGAGTGGCGTCGACGTCGCCCCCGGCCTGCTCGGCCTGCCGCTCCTGCTGGGCGGCGCGCTCCCGGCCCGCCGGGGAATCCGGACGACCCCCGGGCACCGGGTCCATGCCGTCCTCGTGGCGGCGCACCAGCCACTCGTGGGTCGGGGCCTCGGGGACGTGGGCCGGGCGCCCGGCGTCGAACTCCCTGCGCAGGGTCGGCAGGATCTCACCCAGCTGGTCCAGCTGCTCCAGCACCGTCTTCTGCGGCAGGCCCGCGTGGTCGATGAGGAACAGCTGCCGCTGATAGTCCCCCGCGTACTCGCGGAAGCTCAGCGTCTTCTCGATGACCTCCTGCGGGGAGCCCACGGTCAGCGGGGTCTGATCCATGAAGTCCTCCATGGAGGGCCCGTGGCCGTAGACCGGGGCGTTGTCGAAGTACGGGCGGAACTCCCGGCGGGCGTCCTGCGAGTTGGGCCGCATGAACACGTGCCCGCCCAGGCCCACGAAGGCCTGATCCGCCGCGCCGTGGCCGTAGTGCTCGTAGCGCTGCCGGTACAGCTCGATCATCTGCTGGGTGAACTCCTTGTTCCAGAAGATGTTGTTGTGCAGGAAGCCGTCGCCGTAGTACGCCGCCTGCTCCGCGATCTCCGGGGAGCGGATCGACCCGTGCCACACGAACGGCGCGACGCCGTCCAGCGGCTGCGGGGTGAGCGTGAAGGACTGCAGCGGGGTGCGGAACTTGCCCTGCCAGTTCACGGTCTGCTCGTGCCACAGCCGGTACAGCAGGTTGTAGTTCTCCACCGCCAGCGGGATGCCCTGCCGGATGTCCTTGCCGAACCACGGGTACACCGGGCCGGTGTTGCCGCGGCCCATGATCAGGTCCACCCGGCCCTCCGCCAGGTGCTGCAGGTAGCTGTAGTCCTCCGCCAGGCGCACCGGGTCATTGGTGGTGATCAGGGTGGTGGAGGTGGACAGGATGATCTTCTCGGTCTGCGCGGCGATGTTGGCCAGCAGCACCGGCGGGTTGGCCGGGGCCACGAACGGCGGGTTGTGGTGCTCGCCGGTCGCGAAGACGTCCATGCCGATCTCCTCGGCCTTCTTCGCGATCTCCACGGTGCTGCGGATGCGCTCGTGCTCGGTGGGGGTGGTGCCGGTGGTGGGGTCCTGGGTGACGTCCCCGATGGTCATGATCCCGAACTGCATGGTCTCGGCTCCTTCGCCTCGTGCTCCGCCTCCCGGCGGTGCTGCTTCGTGGTCTGACCGGTCCAACCTCGGGTGTGTGGGCTTTATTCCCGGGTAAAAAAAGTTGATGCGTCAAATGATTCGGCGGTGGTCGCAAGTGCCGACGACGGGCCCGCGGCGTCCGATGACGGGTCCGCGGCGCCCCGGGGAGGGGGAGGGCCGCTCAGGCCGAGCGGGCGTAGCGGCGGCGGAAGTTCGCCAGGATCCGCTGGGGCTGGGTCACCTCGGCCGCGCGCACGGCGTCGAAGCGCTCCTGGGCGTTCTCCGGGTCGTAGTAGCCGTGGTTCGCGTACACGCGCAGCCGGTGCAGCAGGCCCCGCTGATCCAGCTCCGGGTGGAACTGCGTGGCGTACATGTTCGCCCCGATGCGGAACATCTGCACCGGGCAGGCCTCGCCCCCGGCCAGCAGCACCGCCCCCGGCGGCAGGGTGCGCACCGCCTCCTTGTGGCCCACGAAGGCCTGGAACACCGGCTCGACGTCGGCCAGCAGCGGATCCTGCCGACCCTGCGGGGTCACCGTCACCCGGATCGGCCCGGCCTCCTCGGAGAAGGTCCGATCCACCACCGCCCCCTGGTGCAGGCCCAGAGTGCCCACCCCGTAGCAGGCGCCGAAGAAGGGGTAGTCCCGGCGCACCACCTCATCCAGCATCCGCCGCAGCTCCGCCTCCACCCGCCGCTGCAGCGCGGACTTGGACTCCTCCGGGTCCGAGGAGTTGAACGGGCTGCCGCACAGGATCACCCCGGAATGCGCCTGAAGGATCGCCGGCCAGTCCAGGGCCGGGGGCGCCTGCTGCTCCGACGACGCCAGGGGGCTGTCCGCCTCATCGCCCGGCTCCGGCTCTCCGGTGGCCGGGCGGGGATCCTCCGCGAAGATCCGATCCAGCTGCAGCTGCGCCAGCTGGCCGGGGCCGAAGCCTCCCAGCTCGGCGGTGGAGCGCAGCTCGTCGGCCACCACGGCGTCATCGTCGCGGGTCTGGATCAGCAGGAAGGGCAGCATGGCCCCAGCTTAGCCAGCCGGCGGGAAGAGCGGATTGAGCACCCGACGATGCCGGGCCACCCACCCGTACACCCGGCGGGCCACCGGGGCGACGGGTCGGGCCAGGATCACCCGACCGGCCAGCCGATCCACCCGATGCGGGGAGGCCAGCAGCGCCCGGGCGATCGCCGCGTGCCCCCAGGCCGCGCGGCCCGGCAGCTCCCACCCCGCGGGCATCGCGCGCACCGCTGCCGCCGGGCGATCCCCCGGAGAATCATCCACCGGGAGGGAGCACGTCGGCAGGGTTTCCGTCGGAGGAGCGGCCGACGGTGTCGGGCCCTGCGCGTACAGGGCCTCGCGGGCGAAGCGCTCGCGGGCGGCGTCATCCAGCTCCTCGCGCACCCGCGAGAAGGGCAGCACGATCAGCCCCGCGCCCGCGCCCGCGCCGTCGCTCGCGCCCGCGGCATCCGTTCCGGCGGCACCCGCCCCGGCGCGCCGGCGCAGGAAGGCCGCCGCCCGGGTGCACGGGCCGCAGGCGTCGTCGAAGACGAAGACTCGCATGCGGCCCACGATAGCCGGGGCGGGCCTCACCTGCTCCGCGCGGTCTCGGTCTGCTCGGGGTCCGCGGCCACGACGGGCAGGGCGCCGGTGCTCCCCCCACCACGACCTCCTCCGGCGGGATGAGCCCCGCCGGCTCCTCCTCGGCCACCCGCGCCGCCCGACGTCGGGCCCGTCGCGCCCCCACGGAGGCGGAGACCGTGGTGCCCATCGAGGCGAGGACCACCAGGGCGATCGCCAGCAGCCGCAGCCCCTCGATGCGCTGGGACAGCAGCAGCCAGCCGAACAGCGCCGCGAACGCCGGCTCCAGGCTCAGCAGGATGCTGAACACCTGGCCGGGCACCCGCCGCAGCGCCGCCAGCTCCAGGGAGTACGGGATCACCGAGGCCAGCAGGGCGGTCAGCAGCGCCAGGCCCAGCAGATGCGGCTCCTGCCCTGCCCGCACCACGCTGCCCGCCCCACCGGCAGCAGGAGCAGACCCGCCACCGTCATCGACGCCGCCAGCCCGCCCGTGCCCGGCACCAGCCGACCCACGTGCCCGCTGGCCAGCACGTACCCGGCCCAGAACAGCCCGGCGATCAGCGCGAAGACCACCCCGAGCGGGTCCAGGCCCGCCCCGCCCAGCACGGACTGCACCCCCAGCAGGGCCATCCCGCCCAGGGCCAGACCCACCCATGCGAAGTCCAGTCCCCGCCGGGAGGTCACCGCGGAGAGCACCAGCGGCCCCAGGAACTCCAGGGCCACCGCCACCCCCAGCGGGATGCGGGCGATCGCGGCGTAGAAGAAGCCGTTCATCAGCGCCATCGTCGCCCCGAACAGCACCACGGCCCGCCACTGCCGCCGGTCCCACGCGCGCACGGCCGGGCGGGTGAGCACCAGGAGCACGACGGCGCCGAGCACCAGGCGCAGCGTCGTCACCCCCCAGGAGCCCAGCGGGGCGAACAGCTGGGTGGCCAGGGCCGCGCCGAACTGCAGGGAGATGCACGAGCCGATGACCAGCAGGACGCCGGATCCGGCCCGCGTCTGCTGGGCGGGGTGTGCGGTGGTGCTCATCGGCCCGGTCTCCTCTCCTCGGGGGCCCGACGCCGCGGGGCCGGGCACCCCGCGTGGACGCTCGGGTGAGCGTCGTCGGAACCGGGGGCGTCAGCGCGATCGGCGATGTCAGCGGGTGCTGTGCGGGTACGTCGTCTCCGGCTGGCGCAGGGACTGGGCGGTGCGCAGGGCGGCGCGGATGCGCCCGCGCCGCTCCGGGTAGGTGCCATCGCCCAGATCCGGATCCGGCAGCACCCCGTCCGTGTCGATCAGCCCCACCCGGGCACCATCCTGCTTCAGCCGCAGCATCCCCTCCAGGAGCATCCGCCGCCCGACGTCGTTCAGGCTCGTCACCCGCGTGAGATCGAAGATCACGGCGCCGTGCTCCGGGGGCTGCACGTACTCCAGCTGGGAGAGCACGGATTCCGCACCGGTGAACCCGATGTTCCCCTGCAGCTTGATGATCAGATCCCGGCCCACCTGGCGCACCGAGCGCACCGCGTCGTGCCCATAGGCGTGGACGTTGATCAGGTGCAGGCCCATGTCGTCGGAGAGCTTCCGGAACACCTGCACCCCGCGCACCGAATTGCCCTGCGCATCCAGGCGCGGGGAGAGCACGCCGATGCCCAGCTGCCCCGGCAGCACCCCCAGCACACCCCCGGCCACCCCGGACTTCGCCGGGATCCCGACGTCGGCGAACCACGTCCCCGAGGCGTCGTACATCCCCGCGGAGACCATCACCGCCAGCACCTGCCGGGCCACCTCCGGGGAGCAGACCCGCTCCCCGGTGCTCGGCTGCACCCCGCCGTTGGCCAGCGTGGCACCCATGATCGCCAGGTCCCGGACCGTGACCCGGATGGCGCACTGGGCCACGTACCCGGCCACCACGTTGTGCGCGTGCTCCTCGAACATCCCGTAGTTGCGCAGCATGTGCGCGAGGGCCATGTTGCGGTCCGTGGTCTCCAGCTCGGAGCGGAACACCTCCTCGTCCATCTGCAGCTCCCGCCCGGCCAGCCGGGAGAAGAACTCCACCGTGTGCGCGGCGCGCTCCTCCAGGGAGGCCTCCGGGTTCATCAGCAGACTGTGCACCGCGATCGCCCCGGCGTTGATCATGGGGTTCTTGGGGCGGTTGGTGCCCCGCTCCAGGGACAGCTCGTTGAAGGCCTCCCCGGAGGGCTCCACGGAGACCTTGGACATGATCTCCTCCACCCCGCGGTCCGTCAGCGCCGCAGCGTAGGCGAAGGGCTTGGAGATGGACTGGATAGAGAACTCGTGCTCGTCATCCCCGGCGGAGTAGGTGCGCCCGTCCACGGTGGTCAGGGCGACGCCGAAAAGCTCCGGGTCCGCTTTGGCCAGCTCGGGGATGTAGTCCGCGACGGCACCGCCGTCCTTCTCGCGCACGGCATCCAGCAGCTCGGACAGGTACTCGGGCACGGGGGTCTTCATGGGAATCCAGCGTAGTGGGTGCGGCGGCGTCCTCCCCGGCGTCGGCCGTCACGCTGGGTGCAGGATGCCGCGGACCGTCCGCGACATCCTGCACCCAGCGTGTCACCGTGCCCGACTCAGCCCGGCCCGGCCCGGCGTCAGCGGGTGGGGTCCAGGACCACCTTGATGCAGCCGTCCCGCTTATCCCGGAACATGTCATAGGCTTCCGGGGCATCGGAGAGGGCCAGGTGGTGGGTGGCCAGCTGCTCCACCCCCAGCACGTCCTCGTCCTGGAAGAGGATCTCGGACAGCTCCTCGGTCCACTGCCGCACGTGGCACTGACCCATCGCCAGGCGGATCCCCTTGTCGAACATCGTCATCATCGGCAGCGGATCGGCGGTGCCGCCGTACACCCCGCTGATGGACACGGTGCCGGAGCGGCGCACGCCGTCGATCGCGCTGAGCAGCGCCGCGGTGCGGTCGATCCCGGCGGTCTCCATGACCTTCTGCCCGACGCCGCCGGGCAGCTTCCCCACGGCCTTCACCACCTGCTCGGCCACCGGGTTCCCGTGGGCCTCCATGCCCACGGCATCCAGCACCGAATCCGCTCCGCGTCCGCCGGTCAGATCCCGGATCGCATCCCCGACCGAATCCACCTCGCGCAGGTCGATGGTCTGCGCGCCCCAGGCCCGGGCCAGCTCCAGCCGCTCATCCACCAGATCCACGGCGATGATCCGCTCCGCGTGGCCCTGCTGGCGTGCCGAGCGCACGGCCAGCTGACCGATCGGCCCGGCGCCGATCACCGCCAGCGTGCCGCCGTCGGGGACGTTCGCCCACGCCACGCCCTGCCACGCGGTGGGCAGGATGTCGGAGAGGTACAGGGCCCGCTCGTCGGCGAAGCCGTGGGGGACCTTCACCGGTCCGAAGTCCGCATGCGGCACCCGCACGTACTCGGCCTGCCCGCCCGGAACCTCCCCGTAGAGCTTGCTGAAGCCGAACAGCGACGCGCCGGTGCCGCGTTCGGTGTTCTGGGTGGTCTCGCACTGGGCGTAGAAGCCTCGCGAGCACATCCAGCAGCGCCCGCAGGAGATGTTGAAGGGCACGACGACGCGGTCCCCGACCTGCAGGCCGGTCACCTCCGCGCCGACCTCCTCCACGACGCCCATGAACTCGTGGCCCAGGACGTCTCCGCGGCCCATGTACGGCCCGAGCACCCCGTACAGGTGCAGGTCCGAGCCGCAGATCGCCGTCGAGGTGACCCGAACGATCGCATCGGTGGGATCCCGCAGCTCGGGCATGGGGACCTCGGCGATCTCGACCGCTCCGGGACCCTGCCAGGTCAGTGCGCGCATGGTGTTCTCCTCCGTGTGGTTCGGTGGCTCCAGCGGCCTGCGCCGCGGATCCGTGTCCCTCCATCATGCAACCTTCTGAGCCGGCGTGTCACCAGGTCAGCGGCCGATTCGACGGGTTCGGCCGCCTCCTCGGACCGCGTTCAGGCCAGCTGGGCTGCGGCCCGACCCATCCGCTCCACGGCCTCGCGCAGCACCGGGCGGGGCATCCCGAAGTTCAGGCGCACGTGCCCGCCCAGGCCCTGCCCGCACTGGGCGCCGTCGGTCAGGCTCACCGCGGCCCGCTCCAGGAAGAACTCCTGCGGACACCCCGGGATGCCCAGCGCGGAGACATCCAGCCAGGCCAGGAAGGTCGCCTGCGGCGGGATCCACCCCACCCCCGGCAGGTGCTGGGTCAGCAGATCCCCCAGCTCATCCCGATTGCCCTCCAGGTAGTCCCGGGTCTCCCGGGCCCAGACGCGGGCCTCGCGGTAGGCCGCCGTCGTCGCCAGCATCCCCGGGTTCGACGCCGACTTGGAGACGAACTCCCCGCGCTCGGCCCAGCGGGCGGCGTCGGCCTCGTCGGAGAAGAGCAGCTGGGCGCAGCGCAGCCCCGGGATGTTGAAGGCCTTCGACGCCGCGGTGGCCGTGACCGTGTGGCCCGCGGCCGCGGCCCCCGTGGAGGCGTAGGGAACGTGGCGGGCACCGGAGTAGACCACGGGGGCGTGGATCTCATCGGAGAAGACCCACCCGTCATGGGCCTGCACGACCCGGGCGATCTGGGCCATCTCCTCCCGGGTGTGGACCTTGCCCGTCGGGTTGTGCGGATTGCACAGGATCAGCACCGGCCCCCGATGGCGCGGTCCCTCCCCGGCCGCGGACCGCGAGGCCGCGTCCCCGGATGCCGCGGCCGCAGCGAGCTCGGCGTCGGCCGCCGCGAAGGCCGTCTCCAGATCCGCCGGATCCAGCCGCCAGGGGGTGCTCGCCTCGGGATCCCGGCGCATCGGCACCTCGATGATCCGGCGCTCGTGCAGCCCAGGGACCCGCAGGAACGGCATGTACGCCGGGGTCGGCAGGATCACCGGGGCCCCGGGGGCGGTGAACACGTCCAGGAAGGCCGCGAACCCCGCGATCACATCCGGCAGGGGCGCGACCTGCCGGGCGGGGACGCGCCAGCCGTGCTCCTGCGCGTACAGCTCGGCCGTGGCCTCCTGCAGCTCCCGCACCATCCACGCGGGGGCGTAGCCGAACAGGTCCCGCTCATCCAGGTCCCGCAGGGCCGCGCGGATCGGCTCGGCCACCCCGAAGTCCGTCTCCGCGATGAACGCCCCGATCACCCCCTCGCCCTGGGACCACTTGATCCCGGACTTGCCCACCAGGGATTCCACGGTGATCTGGTCATAGGGGTGCACACAGGTCTCCTGGTCTCTCGCTCGTCCTCGCCTCGAGGGCTCATGCTCCCCTCAGACAACTGCGCCCACCCGCGGAATGCAACCGGTGACCCCGCCCGGCACCGCGCGGCGTCATACGGGGACTTCGAGGGGTGGGAATAGCCGGGCATGCGGGGTGGTTCCACGGCACAGTCCGCATCCCCGAGGGAAGAAGCACGCCCGTGACCACCCTGTTCGATCCGCTGCAGGCCGGTGCCCTGCACCTGCGCAACCGCATCACCATGGCCGCCCTGACCCGCCAGCGTGCCGGGGAGGACGGCGTGCCCACGGACCTGCACGCGCGCTACTACGCCCAGCGCGCCTCCGCCGGCCTGGTGGTCACCGAGGGCACCTTCACCGCCTTCACCAACCGGGCCTTCCCCGGCCAGGCCGGCATCGCCGACGACGCCCAGACCACCGGCTGGGCGAAGGTCGCCGAGGCGGTGCACGCCGAGGGCGGCACCCTGGTGCTGCAGCTGATGCACGGCGGGCGCATGTCCCACCCGGATCTGCTGCGCGGCGCCCAGCCCGAGGCGCCGAGCGCCATCGCCTCCGGCACCGGCGTGCACACCTTCGCCGGCAAGGCCGAGGCCCCCGTGCCCCGCGCCCTGGGCACCGAGGAGGTACCCCGCATCGTCGAGGAGTTCCGGGCTGCCGCCCGCCGGGCCGTGGACGCCGGGGCGGACGGCGTCGAGCTGCACGGGGCCAACGGGTACCTCCTGCACGAGTTCCTCAGCCCCTCGGCCAACCACCGCGAGGACGCCTGGGGAGGCTCCCCGGCCGCCCGGGCGCGCCTGACGGTGGAGGCGGTGCGCGGCGTCGCCGAGGAGATCGGCGGGGATCGGGTGGGTCTGCGCATCTCCCCGGAGCACAACGTGCAGGGCACCCTGGAGCGGGATCGGCAGGATGTGCTGGCCACCTACGATGCGCTGCTGGACGGCATCGCCGAGGCCCACCCGGCCTATCTCTCGGTGCTGCACCGGGAGATCGACGGGGACCTGGTGGCGCACCTGCGCGGGCGCTTCCCCGGCGCGTTTCTGCTGAACTCCGGGTTCGCAGAAGTCACCGAGCTGCCCGAGGCGCGGCGCATCGTGGCCGAGGATCTCGCCGATGCCGCGGTGGTGGGGCGGGAGCTGATCGCCAATCCGGATCTGGTGCGCCGCTGGCGGGAGGGACTGGAGCTGAACACCCCGGACCCGTCCACCTTCTACGCCCCCGGCCCGCACGGGTACACGGACTACCCCTTCGCCGGCGAGGGGGCTCAGGCCGGCTGAACCTCCGTCGCCGATGACGCGCTGGGTGCAGGATGTCTACGGACCGTCCGCGACATCCTGCACCCAGCGTGACGAGGGCGGTGCGCCGGCCGGCGCGTGCTGGGTCAGAGGGTGGCCACGGACCCGGAGTCCACGCGGTAGTTGGACCCGTTGACGAAGGACGCCAGGTCCGAGCACAGGAACGCGATCACGGGGGCCACCTCCTCCGGGGTGCCGCGGCGCTTGAGCTCCATGTGCGGGCGCTGCTCGTCCAGGAAGGATTCGATCGCCTCGTCGAAGGAGACGCCCAGCTGCTCCGAGCGCCGCCGCATCATCGCGTCCGTCATCGGCGTGCGGATGAAGGCCGGGGAGACGGCGTTGACCAGCAGCCCCTCCCGCGCATACGTGCGGGACAGGCCCTTGGCCAGCGCCAGGATCCCGGCCTTCGCCGCGCAGTAGGGCAGCTCGTCGTCGTAGGGCTGCACGGCGTCCTCCGAGGCCAGCAGCACCAGCCGGCCCCAGCCGCCCTCGCGCAGATCCGGCAGGAACTCCCGGATCAGGCGCACCGGGCCCAGCAGATCCACCTCGAGGGTGTCGGTCCACCCGGCGTCGTCGATCTCGTGGAAGTACCCCTGGGCGCCGGTGATCCCGGCGGACTGCACCAGGATGTCGATGCTCCCGGCGGCCTCGCGCACCTGCTCGTGCAGACGGCGCAGGTCCTGCTGGCTGGTGATGTCCGCGGGGAAGGCGTGCAGGCGGCCCTCCGGGGCCTCCAGCCGCTGGGCGGCCTCGGCCAGCTTCTCCTCATCCCGATCCGAGATGACGACGACGGCCCCCTCCGCCAGCAGCCGCTGGGCGGTGTGCCAGCCGATCCCGGAGTCCCCTCCGGTGATCAGCGCGATCTTGCCCTCGATGCCCAGGTCCATGGTCTCAAAGCCTTCCGATGACGGTGGTGTACCCCACCAGTCTCTCCCGGGCAGTGGGTGCTGACCAGGGGTTTCGCTCTCAGAGGCGGTCTCCTCCCCGGGGGGTGGCGCCGGCTGCGACGGTTCAGTCCCGGGTGGTCTCCAGCTTCTCGTCCGCTCCGCCGAGGGTGCGCCAGGCCATCACCGCGGCGGCGAGCATCAGCACCACCCCGATCAGGCTGGTGATCAGCACCCCCGAGTCGAAAGCGCGCCGGGCCGAGTCCAGCAGGGCCTCCCCGAGCTGTCCGGGCAGGGTCCCGG
Organism: Rothia sp. BD8; assembly: GCF_044878465.1. Lineage (NCBI taxonomy): Bacteria > Bacillati > Actinomycetota > Actinomycetes > Micrococcales > Micrococcaceae > Rothia > Rothia sp. BD8. The sequence goes on from NZ_JANJES010000007.1 coordinate 73,325, forward strand.
CGGCGTCCACCGCCCCGCCGAGGGTCTGCCGGGAAGCCTCCCGGGCGTCGTCGGGAATCCCGGCCGGGATCTCCAGGTGCGCCCGGTACGCGAAGTTCAGCACCGAGCCCAGCACGGCCGTGCCCAGCACGGAGCCGGTCTCGTACGCGGTCTCCGAGATCGCCGAGGCCGCCCCGGCCTTCTGCGCCGGCACCGCGGCCAGGATCATGTCGTTGGCGATGGTCTCCGCGAAGCCGATGCCCGCGCCCAGCACCGCGAAGGCCGCGATCAGCCCGACGTCGGAACCCTGCGGACCCGCCCAGGCCGCCAACGCGAAGCCCGCCGCGTTGAGCAGCAGCCCGCCGGTGACCACCCGGGAGGGCCGCCACCGCTTCACCAGGCGCACCACCACCAGGCCCGCGACGATCGTGATCGCCAGACCCGGCAGCAGCAGGAACCCGGCCTGCATGGGGGAGTAGCCGCTGACCAGCTGCAGGTGCTGGGAGATGTAGTACAGGAACCCCACCAGGGAGAACACGCTGAACAGGTTGGACAGGATGGCCCCGGTGAACACGGGGTTGCGGAACAGCCGCACGTCCAGCATCGGCTCGGGGCGGCGCAGCTGGCGCCGGACGAAGGCGAAGCCGGCCGCGAGCGCCACCGCCGCCGGAATCAGGGCCTGCCAGCCCGGACCCTCGGTGGCGAAGGTCTTGATGCCGTAGATCAGCGGCGTCATGGTGGCCAGGGCCAGCAGGATGCTCCACGGATCCACCGGGCCGGGGTGGGGGTCCCGGGACTCCGGGACGAGGATCGGGCCCAGGGCCAGCAGCGGCAGCATCACCGGCACCGCGAGCAGGAACACCGAGCCCCACGTGAAGTGCTCCAGCAGGAAGCCGCCGACGATCGGCCCCAGGGCGGCCCCGCCGGAGAATCCGGCCGCCCAGATGGCGATGGCCAGGCGACGCTCGTGGGGGTTGGGGAAGATGTTGCGGATCAGGGAGAGGGTGGCCGGCATGAGCATGGCCCCGAAGAAGCCCATCGCGGCCCGCGCGGCGACCAGCCAGCCCGCTGACGGCGCGAAGGCGGCCGCCGCGGAGAGCGCGGTGAACCCGGTGGCCCCGATCAGCAGGAGCCGACGCCGACCGATCCGGTCCCCCAGGGAGCCCATCGGCACCAGCAGCCCCGCCAGGACCAGCGGGTAGACGTCCACGATCCACAGCAGCTGGTTGCCGCTGGGGCGCAGCGCCTCGGAGATCGCGGGCAGGGCGAAGGAGAGCACGGTGTTGTCCACCGCGACCAGCAGCACCGGGAGCATGAGCACGCTCAGCGCGGCCCAGCGGCGTCGCGCGCTGGCGGGGTGCGGGGGCTGGGCGGCGGTGGGGTGCGTTCCGGTGGTCGGGGTGATGCGGGGCAGGGGCGCGGTGTACACGGGTCCTCCTCACGGTGCTGCTCGGGTCTTCCCCGCCGAGCCGTCAGGGGCGTGGCTTCTGGGCGGTCCAGAGGCCACGGGAGTGACGGTTCGCGGCAGGGGGATGCGGTCGATCGTCCGCTACTGTACCGTCTGGACGGTTCAGCGCGCCAGGGGCTAGGGTCGGGATCATGAGCTCACGGGACCGCATCCTCGACGCCTACGAATCCCTCCTCATCGAAGGGGGAGAGCGCGCGGCCACGCTGAACGCCGTCGTCGAGCGCGCAGGTCTGTCCAAGGGCGGCCTGCTCTACCACTTCAAGGACAAGGACGCCCTGGTGCAGGGGCAGCTGGATCGGCTGCGGGAGATGATCCGGGAGGACCTGCACACCATGCGCACCTGCTCCGAGGGCGCCTCCGTGCACTACGTGCGCTCCTCCGTGTACGAGGATGCGCCCCTGGACCGGGCGATGGTCGCCGCCGCGCAGCTGAGCCAGGACTCCCACCCCGCGGTGCGCGAGCTGCTGGAATCCATCCACCGGGACTGGTACGCGCTGATTCTCGAGGAGGTGGGGGATCCGGGCAGGGCCCGGGCGATCCTGCTGATCGGGGACGGGCTGTACTACGACGCCGGGCTGTCCGTGGCCGTGCAGACCACGGGGGAGGACCTCGAGCGGGTGGTGGAGGTGGTCCGGGGTCTCGTCAGGGGGTGAGGCGGGGGTCCCCGCCGCCTGGTCCCTCCCGCCGACGTCGTGCCGGGTGCAGGATGGCGCGGCCGGTCCGTGACATCCTGCACCCAGCGTGACGGGAGCAGAGCGCCGAGGCGGTGGGGGCGCACGGCGTCGTCATTAGGATGGGCGGCATGAGTCTGCCGCCGGATCTGGGTCACCTGGTGTGGAGGGAGCTGGGGATCGAACCCTGGCGGATCCCCGTGGTCATCGCCGCAGCCGTGGGCATCTACCTGTGCTTCGTGCTGCTGGTGCGGGTCTTCGGAGTGCGGCTGCTGTCCAGCTGGAACGGCCTGGACGCGCTGATCATCATCATGTTCGGGGCGGTGGCCGGGCGCGTGATCCTCGGCAACCACCCGACCCTCGGCGCCGGCATCGTCGGGCTGGGGACCCTGATCTTCCTGGAGATCCTCTTCGGCACCCTGCAGCGGGTGAGCGCCACCCGGCGGCTGCGCCACCAGCCCCTGGCCCTCATGGCCCACGGCGAATTCCTGGAGCGATCGCTGCGCCGCGCCCACCTGACGCACCGGGAGATCTGCGCGGCCCTGCGGGCGGCCGGCATCACCCGGCTGGACCAGGTGCGCGGGGTCATCCTGGAGGACACCGGGCACCTGAGCATCCTGCGCACCGGGACGGAGCCGGACCCCGCGCTGCTGGACGGCGTGCGCGGCGCGGAGCTGATCCTCGCACCCGCCGCCCGGGACCGGGACGACGACGGCGCCTCGCGCTGACAGCGGAACCGGGCCGGGCGGCGTCGTGCCCGGCCCGAGACCGGGCCTAGTGTGGAGCTCGACCACCGGAAACGTCCCGAGGAGGACCCCATGGAACCGAAGTACACCACCGAAGCGCTGTCCACCGGCGAAGCCCGCAACGGCCACGTCTCCGTCAAGGACGCCGACCTCGAGCTGGACCTGGCCACCCCGAAGTCCATGGGCGGGTCCGGGAACGGGTACAACCCCGAGCAGCTGTTCGCCGCCGGGTACGCCGCCTGCTTCCACTCCGCCCTGAAGATGGTCGCCCGCCAGGCGAAGGCGGACACCTCCGACTCCGCCGTCGGCGCCAAGGTCAGCATCGGGGACAACGGGAAGGGCGGATTCGGCCTGGCCGTGGCCCTGGAGGTCGTGCTGCCGCACCTGGAGCACGACGTCGCCCAGCAGCTGGCGGACCAGGCCCACCAGGTCTGCCCCTACTCCAACGCGACCCGCGGCAACATCGAGGTCACCGTCAGCGTCGTCGAGGACTGACCCCGGCCCGACGCCCGCGCCCGGGACTCACCCCCGGTGGGTCCCGGGCGCGGCGTCCTGCGAGCCCTCCCCGCTCTCCTCCGCCAGGCGGCGCTGGCGCTCGCGCTGCCCGTGGGTCAGGCGCCGCAGATCCGTCTGCGAGTCGAAGCTGGAGCCCAGAGCCCCGGCCACCACCCCCATGGCCGCGCTCATCCACGCGATGTCCAGGTAGTTGGTGAACCCGACCTCCCCGGTGCCGAGGGTCGCGGCCATGAACTCCGGGTCGATCACCACCAGCCCCGCCAGCAGGATCAGCACCACCAGCCCCGCGTAGAGCACCAGCACGCACAGCAGCAGCGTCAGCACGGTGGAGGCGTTGTAGAGGCCGACGACGGTGCCCAGCCGCTCCTTCGCCGGGCGATCCCACAGGCGGTTGCTCACCAGCAGCCATCCCGTCATCAGCACCACCGCCAGCACCCCGATGCTCAGCAGCCGGGCCGTGCTCAGCGCGTCGGACATCTGCCAGATGGAGCTGTAGAACACCCCGAACGCCCCCACACCGGCCGCCGCCGCCATCGCGCTGGACAGCTTCGGGGCGGTGCTCCAGGGGTCGTTGGCCGCGACCATCCCCAACACGGTGCGCGGCACCCCCGTGATCGTGTGGGCGAACAGGCTCAGGTGCCCCGTGGCAGGGTGGCGCTTCCACCGGTTCCAGTGCTGGCTTCCCCGGTCCTCCTTCGCATCCAGCAGCCGGGCCGCGCAGGCGAGGATGGTGCGCACCAGGCGGCGTCGGGGGAAGAGCACCCCCAGGGTGGGGCAGGAGACGACGGCGACGCGCTGGTCCGCGAAGGTCTCCGCGACCAGCGGGTGCCCGCCGGCGTGCCGCGGCATCTCCGTGAGCAGGATGGTCGCATCCACGGTGCGGTCATCCGGGGCCAGATCCGCGGCGACGCCGAGGTCGATGGTGTCATCCGGGCGCACCCGCACGGTTCCGGTGCGGGTCAGCAGGCGGGCCCCACCCGGCGTCGTCGTCTCCAGCCGCCGGACCAGATCATCCTGGATCCGGCGCAGCCGGCGGGTGGGCAGACCGGGGTCGGCGATGATCAGCAGCGTCGCGGGGGAGTCTGCGGTGCGGCGGGAGGAGGTCATCGGGAGAGTCTACGGGAGGACCCGCGCCGTCCCATCCTCCCGCGACGCTTAGGATGGTGGTCCATGCTCCCCATGATCGCGCGGCTGCTCGCGCTCGGTGCGGCCGTGCTCGTGCTGATCTCCCTGGCCCAGGGCTGGGCCCCCACCCGCTGGATGCGCACCTTCTGGCAGCGGCACGGCGGATACCTGCGGTGGTACGTGGCCAGTGCCCCCGGAACCTGCATCTACGTGGGGATCCTTGCGGTGACCACCTGGGTGCTGCTGGGGATGCCGGAGCATGCCAAGGAGCTGTTCCTCGCCGCGCAGTCCACCAACCTGGAGCACCTCACCCGCGACCCCCTGCGGGTCCTGGTGCGCAGCGCGTTCTTCGTCTCCGGGACGGAGCTGCTGCTGTGGGGCGCGCTGTTCCTGGTGTTCCTCGCTCCGGCGGAGCGGTGGCTGGGCACAGGGCGGGCCGTCGTCGTCTTCGCGACCGGGCACATCGTGGCCACCCTGCTCACCGCGTGGGGCGTCTACGTGCGGATCCGCTGGTTCCACGGGCCGGAGTCCCTGTGGAACGTGCAGGACACCGGCGCCAGCTACGGGTTCATGGCCCTGGCCGGGATCATGGTCTACCGGCTGCGCGGATGGAACCGGGCGGCGCTGCTGACGGTGCTGCTCGGCGTCGTGGTCTACGGGTTCCTGCCGGGCACCGGATTCACGGCCACCGGTCACTCCTTCGCGGTGATGGTGGGGCTGAGCCTGTACCCGCTGACCCGCCGCCCAGAGGTCCGCACCCGCGTGCACGACGGCGAGGACTTCGCGGACCTGTGCCGACGCTCCACCGCCGACGGCCGCACCTTCGTCCTGGAGCCCTACCCGCGCCGCTGACCCCCCCTGTGTGGGGCGCTGCGGATCAGGCGAGCAGGCGGCGGATCCACTCCGCTGCGGTGGGCACCACGGTCTCGGTGGCCTCCTGCACGGCCTGCGGCGAATACGGGAAGGACGCCGAGTGGTCCGCCCAGGCGTGCATGCCCAGGTCATTCCACGAATCCCCGATCGAGTACGTCTCGTAGCGACCACCCAGGTGGTGCTCGTCCAGCCACGCCAGACCCGTGCCCTTGTGCGTATCCGGCGGCACCAGGTCCAGGAAGGTCTGGTTGCGGTGGCAGTCCATGACCCCGACGTAGCGGGCGGACAGCTCCTCGTGCAGCGGGTCGATCTTCTCCGGGTCCGTCACCCACAGCGGCACCCCGACGAACTCGTGCTCCGGGATCTGCGCGGCGTCCATCTCCACGAAGTGCGGCAGGATCTCCGTGCTGGCCCGGCCGGTGCGGTTGGAGAAGCGCACGTCGTCGGTGTCCAGGGTGGTGCCGTACACGGCGACGCCGGATTCCCCCGACATCCGCTGCACCACCTCCTGGACCACCTCACCCGGCAGCGTCCTGGCGCGCAGCACCCGAAGATCCGCGTCCGTGATGACGGCGCCCGTGTACGTCACGCAGTAGTCGAAGCGCAGGCCCGTGCCCTCCAGCGCGTGACGGGTGGAGGCGATGGACTTGCCCGTGGCGCACACCGCGAGGTTCCCGGCCTCCTGCCAGGCGCGGATCGCGTCGATGCTCTCCTGTGCGATCCGCAGATCGAAGATCAGGGTGCCGTCCAGATCGAAGGCCATCAGCTGGGGTGCCACGAAGCCGTCCTTTGCGCGCGGGGAGGATGTCCGCTTCCAGGCTAGCCGCCGCCCACGCGGGGGTCCCGCCGCGCCACCCGGGCAGCGGAGCGGGTTCGGCCGAAGCGCTTTGGGAGCCGCGCGGTGTCTCGGGAGCACTGCGGGGGCTCCTGAAATACCGCACGGCTCCCGAAATCATCCGGCGGAGCGACGGGGTGGGCAGCGAGAGCTGGGCGAGAGGGAGGGCGTCGGTGGTGCCCCGGCGTCATCCTCGGGGGCGCTCGTCCTCGGCGAGACGGCGGGCCAGGGTGCGACCGGCCAGCCGCCCGGCCCGGTTGGCGCCGATCGTCGACGCCGTGGAGCCGTACCCCACCAGCAGGACCCGTCGGTCGCGGGCGGGGCTGACCTCATCCAGCATCCGGATCCCGCCGCCGGGTTCGCGCAGCCTCAGGGGCGCCAGGTGATTCATGGCCGGGCGGAACCCGGTGTTCCAGAAGACCACGTCCACCGGCTCCTCGTGACCCGCCGGGAACGGGTCCCAGCTCGCGGGCATCACCAGCTCCTCCGATGCCGAGGGTCCCAGGCCTCCGGAGGCGGCGGCTTCCGGTTCCCGATCCGCGGGCAGCTGCTTTCCGGAGGGATCCGGGCCCCACACGGCCCCGGTGGGGGTGAGCCGCTCCGGCATCCCGCGGCTGACCAGCACCCCCTGCTCGACCCCGCGCGCGTACTCCTCCCACAGGGGGATGCCGGTCGTGCGCACCACGCTGGCGGGGGCGCGGCCCGCGGCGGTCCGGGTCCGCACGGCCTCCTCCACCTCCCGGCCCCACCCGGCGTCGAATCCGCGGTCCGTGAAGTTGGGAGGGCGCCGGGTGGCCCAGATGGTCTCGGTGACCGGAGCCAGCTCCAGCAGGAACTGCACCGCGCTGAGCCCGCCGCCGACCACCAGGGTGCGCCGACCCGCGAAGTCCTCGCGGCGCACATAGTCTCGGGTGTGCAGCTGAGCCCCGCGGAACTCCCCGATGCCCGGGATCGTGGGGACGTAGGGGCTCGTCCAGGTGCCCGCCGCACTCAGAACATACCTGGCCAGGTATATGCGATCTTCGGAATCCTCGCGGGCGGTGAGGCGCAGCAGGTCCGGCCGATCGGCGTCCTCCTCGACGCGCGTCACCCGCGCCGGCCTGCGCACCGCCAGCCCGAACTCCTCCTCATAGCGGCCGTAGTATTCGGCGACCACCCGGGAAGCCGGCACCTCCCGCGGCGGCTGTCCCAGGGGCAGCCCGGGCAGGTCCGCGATCCCGTGGGCCCGCCCGAACACCAGGGAATCCCACCGATGCCGCCACGCCCCGCCGGGACCGTCGCCCGCATCCAACACCAGGAAGTCCTGCCTCGGCTCCAGGCCCCGGCGCGCGAGCTCGTGGGCCGCAGCCAGTCCGGCCTGGCCCGCCCCGATGATGATCGCGGTGAAGATCTGCACGTCCGCTGCAACCGCGGTCGACGTCGGTCTATGCCCGGTCGGCGCGGGTCAGTAGCCGCAGGCGGTGATCCTCAGCAGTTGCGCCTTCCCGTCCTGGTACACCGGCTCCGCCACGCCATCCTGCACCAGATCCTCCAGCCCGGGGTACGTGTGTCCTGGATTCCTCACCAGGGCGGGTGCGGAGAAGTCCGCGACGTACCAGTACCCGGAGCTCTCCACGGCCTCGCACACGGAGGGATCCGAGTAGGCCTGGTTCAGCTTCTCCCCCAGCACGGCGGCATCGGGGTCATCCCGGTAGGCCAGGTGGGTCGCGGAGACCTCACGATCCGCCAGCGCGTAGATCAGCGACCCACCTCTGGACGGATCCACCAGCACCTTCTGGCCCGCCGGCACGTACTGGTCCACATGCTCGATCACGTCCATCTCCTGCGCATCCACCAGGGAGGAGTCGGCGGAGACGGTGAAACGCTCCCGGACATCCTGCTCCATGGTGCGCATCGGCTGGCCCAGCTGGGTGCTCAGCACGATCGCCAGCAGCAGCAGAGACGTGGACGGTCCCGGCGCGCTCAGGGCGTGCAGCAGGCGACGTCGTCCGCGCCCGCTGCGCGACGCGGCGGATCCCCCCTCGGCGGGGACCTCGACCCACGGGGGCAGCTCCCCCGACGGGTTCTCCTGACCCCGGATGGTCTCCGGCGCGGCTTCGGTGCCGCCGTGTGCCCTCCGGGTCTCGTACCATGTGCGCTCCTCCCAGCCGTGGCGGACCACCCGGAGCACGGCATCCGCGCCCACCACGGCCAGCGGCACCGCGACCACCGGCAGCAGCGCGGCCAGCCGGTAGGCGTCGTTGTACCAGACCCCGGTGATGAAGATCCGCCCGTGCGCCTCGTCCAGGAAGCGCACGGCGATGTAGAACCAGGCGCCGGTCAGGTACGTCAGCAGCACCCAGACGTACCGGCGGCGGCGCACGACGGAGACCGCGCCGATCAGCACCAGGGCGGCGACCATCCACTCCGGGTGGTACGCGCCCATCGGGGACATGGACACGGCCTCCCAGATGGCCTGCGGGCCGGTGGCCTCGGGCTTCCAGATGTGCAGCACCCGATCCGCCGGGCGCACCACGCCCCACAGGATCCACAGCACCCCCAGGCACGCCGCGATCAGACCGAGCTGCAGGAGGAACCTCCCCCAGCCGATCCGCCCGGCGGCCACGGCGCGCACCTGTCGTGCGCCGCGCACCAGCAGGATCGGCGCGGAGAGCACCAGCAGGGACATCAGCGCATTCGGGTGGGACAGGGCGATGCCGGCCAGGAACGGCAGCACCAGCAGCCCCGCCTGCCCGGTGCTCAGGATCCGGTGGGTGCTCACCCGCAGCAGCTGCACCGCGATCGCCAGACCCGCCGGCAGCACGGACAGCCCGAGCAGGTTGGGGTAGAGGATCCCGAACCACAGCAGCAGCAGCGGGAATGCGGTGCACCCGGCCGACAGGACGCCGGCGGCCAGGACGGTACCGCGGCGGAACCGGCCCATCGAGCGGACCAGCAGCACCACGGACAGGGGCCACACGACCCCGCCGACGGCCAGCGTCATGGCGTTGGTGGCGGCCGGCACGCTGCCGCCGGCCACCGGCAGGGCCAGGGCGGTGACCGCGTGCCATGCCGTGGGATAGAACCCGGCCGACTGCCCGCCGGAGGTCATCTGCTGCACGGTCAGCGAGGAGGCGTCTCCGGTCTCGGAGATCCAGCGCACGGCGTTGAGATGGAAGTTGTTGTCGTAGGTCTGGGAGAAGCCCTGCGGATCGCCGATCGCGCTCACCAGGTCGAGCAGACACAGCGCCGTCCCCAGGAGCAGTGCGAGCCAGGCGGTGCCCTGCGCCCGCGAGCGCCAGGACGTGATGGCCGGCGGCGCCGAGCCGCGGGGAGGCCGGGGCCAGTCCAGCAGGTCCCGGCGGGCGAGCAGACGGCGCAGCCCCAGCAGGGCCGCACCGACCAGCAGCCCCCCGACCAGGGGGATCCACAGGGCCCAGCGCAGCCCCAGCCACGACGCGAGGATCGCGGTGAGCGCGGTGACGCCGAGGGAGAGCCCGGGGGCCAGGGCGACGGCGTCGAAGCCCCGCACCCGGGTGCCCAGGGTGATGAGCAGGCCGGGGGTGATGAGGACCAGCAGGCACACCCCGACGGCGGGGGCCAGGCTCAGCCACTCCACGGTCATCGGCTCCGTTCTGCGGGAAAGGGACCCGATCGGGGGAGGCGGGCCATGACCAGTGTAGTGAACACCCCCGGTGAGCCCGGGAGGCGGTGGGGCTACAGGCCGTAGGTGCGGCGCACGTACGACCCGTAGATGAGGCGGTACAGGGCGGGGGAGAGCTTCAGCAGCGCCCCGGCCGCCGCGTACAGCGGGGCCGCGGAGGCGGTGCCGGCCAGCTGTCTCCAGGTGATCCGGCGTCGGGAATCCCGGATCACCGCGAGAGCCTGGGCGCTCTCCTCCTGCCGGGCCTCGGCGGAGAGGCTGTCCGCCAGTCGGGGCAGCAGCATCCGCCGCATCAGGGACTGCTGGGCGGCGTTGAGGAAGATCAGCACCCAGGTGACGGTGTACGCCCGGCGCCCCTCGGGGGCGTCCAGGAGGTCCCCGACGGCTCGGGCCAGCCCGTGCATGAGACGCAGGGACTCCTCGGGCGGGGTGACGCGCCCCCACGTCAGGGAGCCCGCACCCACCCCGTATTCGTAGAGGGAGCTGGGCACGACGACGACGCGCCGGGCCGCGGTGAGCACGGCGGCGCAGAACACGGTGTCCTCCCCGCGGTGCACATCCGGGAGGAAGCGGATGTCCCCGACGGTGTCGCGGCGCACGAGTTTGTCCCACACGAAGGAGGTCATCTCATCGCGCAGCAGCTTCACGGCGGCCTGGCGCCCGGTGAGCACCCCGGCGGGGGTGCGGAAGCGATCCTGCTCCTCCCCGGTGGTGCGCACCAGGGTGTGCCCGCAGGCGGCGACGTCGGCGCCCTGGTCCGCGGCGAAGGCGTGCAGGGTCGCCAGGTAGTGCGGGCGGTAGCGGTCATCGGCGTCGAGGAAGCAGACCCATTCCCCGCGGGCTTGGTCCAGGCCGCGGTTGCGCACCGCGGAGACGCCGCGGTTCTGCTCGTCGTCGAAGACCCGCACCCGCTCGTCCGGGTGCTCGGCGAGGAAGGCGCGGACCTGCTGGGAGTCCTCCGGGGAGCCGTCGATGAGCACGAGCAGCTCGAAGTCCGGGTCCGTCTGGGCCAGGGCGGAGCGGATCGCCCCGATGACGCGTCCGCCGGTGCGGTGCACGGGCATGATGATGGAGGTTCTGGGGGTCACGGGGTGTCCTTCGGTGACGGCTGATCGGGCTGGGTTCCGGCGTCGCCCGGGAGCGGCGCCTCGGCCGGGCGACCGGGGTGGTGCGCGGCGTCCTCTCCCCACATGTCCGCGGCGAGGCGGGCGATGTGGATGGTCAGGTAGGTGTGCTCGTCCTCGCCGAGGGTGGTGTCCAGGTGCATGTCCAGCAGCAGCATCACCTTGTCCGCGCAGGCGTAGGCCTCCGGGTAGCCGGTGCGCACGGCGTCGTGGATCGCGGGCAGGGTGGGGTCCGCGACGGTCGGCCGGCGCCCCTGCTCCGCACGCACGAAGAGGTAGCGCAGGTGGGTGACGAAGCGGGCCACGGACAGCTGCGTCTGGTCCACGGGGCGGCCGTAGTAGGAGGAGATGACGTCGAAGATCTGCGCGAAGATCTCCGTCATCCGGTAGGTGCGGCTCAGGTCCGTCCCGGAGAACTGGGCGTTGACCAGGTGCAGGGCGATCGGCGTCGCCTCCTCCGGGGGCAGGCGCACCCCCAGGCGCTCGTTGGTCAGCTCGACGGCGCGGCGCCCGAAGGCCGCCTCCCGGGGGTACAGCTGTGCGACCTCGATGGCCAGCGGGTACTCGATGTGCATCCCGTCCCGGGCACGCACCACCGCGAAGTTCAGGTGATCCGCCAGCGGCAGGACGAAGGAATGCGGCAGGTCCCGGCCGAACTCGGCGCGGGCCTGCTCCTCCAGCTCGGTGGCCAGGGTGAGGATCCCCGGCGGCAGCTCGGACAGCAGCGCGCCGATCTGATCCGGACCGCCCGCGCCCTCCGGGACGAAGGTCTGCTCCACCTTCTCCGGGTCCAGGCGCTGGCCCTTCCTCTTCCCGAAGCCCAGGCCGCGCCCGATCATCACGGCCTCCTCGCCGGCGTCGGTGGAGGCCAGCACCACGTTGTTGTTGTAGATCCGCAGGATCCGCACCGGCGCACCTCCTTCCACGCTGCTCGACCGCGCGCAGTCCCCCCCAGTCTACGGGCGGGGGGTCGGCAGATGCCTGGGAAGGTGGTGCCTGCTCCCACGGGTCCGGACCTGCTCGCCGAGGCGGCGCTCTCGTTCCCGGGCGCCCCGCCCTGTTCGCCGATCCGGCGTTCTCGTTCCCACTCGCCCCACCCCGTGCGCCGAGACGGCGCTCTCGTTCCCAGATTTGCGGATTTTGGGAACGAAAGCGCCGTCTCGCGGGGGAAGCCGAGCTAGATGGGAACGAATGCGCCGGGTCGCGCACCCCGCGCACCCCCGCGCCCCTCAGGCCAGGTGCTCGCCGAAGAACGCGCGCAGCTGCTCGACGGCGTCGTCCACGTACTCCGGCACCCAGTAGGTCTGGATGTGGGAGGCGCCCTCGATCACGTGGAAGCGCTTGTCCTGGGTTCCCGTGGCGCGGGCGAACACGTCGTCGCTCATGTCCTTGGTGTCCGCCGCGGAGCCGGCCATCATCAGCAGCGGCTGGTCGATGAGCTCCACCTGGTCCCGGGCGTCGAAGGCCATCAGGTCGATCATGCTCGAGGCGGTGTACCGGGAGCTGGAGCGCGGGTGGTGGTGGGTCTGCAGATAGTACTCGAAGCCCTCCCGGTACAGGCTGCCCTCCGGCAGGGCCTCGATCTGCTCCTGCGTGGGGGTGGCATCCGCCAGGTACCGCACCACCCCGCCCATCGCCTCGATCCGCCGGGCCTCGGCGGCCTGCGCCAGCCGCTGCCCGATGGTGTCCGCCGCGGAGTCGTTCATCCCGTTGCGCCGGATCAGCCCCGAGTTGAACATGCTCAGCGTGGCCACCGCCGTGAATCGCTTGTCCGTCTGGGCGGCCTTGATGGCGTACCCGCCGCCCCCCCCCACACCCCGAGCAGGTCGATCCGGGCGGCGTCGACCCCCGGGAAGGTCCCCAGGAAGTCCGCCATCCCGCGGATGTCCTCCACGCGGTGCGCGGGCTTGTCGGTCTGCCGGGGCTGACCCTCGCTGGCGCCCTGGAAGGCGGCGTCCGCGGCGATCGCCACGTATCCCAGGTCCGCCAGGCGCTGGGCGAACAGCCCGGAGACCTGCTCCTTGGTGCCGCCGTTGGGGTGGGCGACGGCGATCCCCGGGTATCGCCCGTCCGGCCGGTACCCCGCCGGGGTGTACACATTCGCCGCGATCCGGCGGCCGTCCAGCAGGTAGCTCACCGGGTGGATGTTCACCGCTCCCGGCTCATTGGCGGTGATCGCGCCCTGATACACCAGGGTCCACGGGTTGGCCTGCCAGTCGCCGACGTACTCGGGGGTCTGCTCGCTCATGGGGTCCTCTTCCTGTGCTTGTCCTGGGGACGACGCCGACGCCGCCCCTCTGATCCCCCACCCTGCGCCCCGCTGCGCCGCCCTGGCAGTCCCGGCCCATGAGGGGGCACAGCACACCCCCTCTGGCCGGGGCTGATCGGGACCCGCGGAGGGGACCCGGGTGCGATGCTGGTGCCCGGACATCCGCGTCCCCACCCGGGATCTGCGGAGGCATCGGATGAGGCACGAGGACGAGGAGCGGAGGCGGCGCGTGGACGGCAGCGCACTGGGCGATTTCCTGCGGGCACGGCGGGAGGGACTGACTCCTCACGATGTCGGACTCACCCCGGGACCGGGGATGCGGCGCACCCCGGGGCTGCGCCGCGAGGAGGTCGCGGTGCTGGCCGGGGTCAGCCCCATCGCCGACGACGCACCGGCGCACCGACTGCCGGGTTCCGTCCCGCAGATCCTGGAGGCGCTGCGGCCCTTCCCCGCGTACGTGCTCACCCGCACCGGGGACATGCTGGCCGCCAATCCGCCCGCCGAGGCGCTGTTCCCGGGCATGGATGAATGGCCCCCACACCGGCGCAACATCATCCGCTATCTCTTCCTGGCCCCGGCGGCGCGGACGCTGTACCCGGAGGACTGGGAGGTGCATGCCCGGCACTGCATCGCGGGGCTGCGCTCGCTGGCCGGCACGGATCCGCAGGACGCCGCGCTGGCCGAGCTGGTGGAGGAGCTGCGCCGGGACAGCGAGGAGTTCGCCGCGCTGTGGCAGGCCTACGACGTGCGCACCCACGCGCAGGCGGTGAAGGTGCTGCACCACCCCGTGGTCGGCCGGGTGGCGCTGGACTTCCAGGCGATGAGCATCGAGGGCACACCGGGGCAGCGGCTGAGCGTGTACTCGGCGGCCCCGGGGACATCGGAGCACGAGGCCCTGGTGGCACTGGATGGCCTCGGGGCGGAGGGAGGCACACTCGCGGGCGGATGAGGCTGTCTTCGGTGCCAGGTGGGTTTGGGCGCCTTCTCTCGCTGAGACGGCGCTTTCGTTCCGACAGGGGAGCCTCCTCTTCGCCGACCCGGCGTTCTCGTTCCCGGATTCGCGGATTCTGGGAACGAATGCGCCGGGTCGGCGTCGGCCGGTGGATGTCGGCCGCCTCGCGACTCCGGGCGGGGGCGGGGGAGTAGGGTCGCGGGCATGGATGCCATCGATGTTCTCCAGGACCTGGCCGCCCGTCCCCTGCAGGCCGCCGAGGGATTCGCGGAGCGGCTCACCGCCGAGAAGCTCAACGCCCACCCGGGCGGGCAGGACAATTCGATCGCGTGGCTGCTGTGGCACGCCGCCCGGGAGATCGACGCACAGGTCGCGGACCTGGCCGACGCCGAGCAGGTGTGGACCGCGCAGGGCTTCGACCGCCGCTTCGACCTGGGGCTGGACCCGCAGGATCACGGGTACGGGCACACCCCGGAGCAGGCGCGTGCCGTCGTCGTGGAGGACGCCGACCTGCTGTACGCGTACCTGCGGGCCGTGGTCGACGCCGAGCAGGCGTATCTGCGCACCCTCTCCCCGGAGGATCTGGCCGAGGTGATCGACCGCAGCTGGGATCCGCCGGTGACCCGCGCGGCCCGGCTGGTCAGCGTCTCCGAGGACGCCCTGCAGCACATCGGCCAGGCCGCCTACGTGCTGGGCATGGACTTCTAGAACCTCCCACCACCGCCCCGTGCCCGACCCCCGGAACCCACCCACCCCCACACCGAGACGGCGCTGCGGTTCCCGAAATCCGTGGGAAAGGGAACCGCAGCGCCGTCTCGGCGGCGAAACGTGAAGGCACGGGACGCCGTCGCCTCACTGCTGCGGGCGGGAGTCCTTCGCGAAGCGCCGGGCTTTGGCCTCCTCGGAGGAGAGCTTGTTCAGCAGGGCCGCCCGCTGCGTGGCGCGGTTCCCGCCGATCACGTGGTCCCGCCCGTCGAACAGCGCCTGGACCCCCTGGTGGGCGACCTCGGCGGGATCGTTCTTCCAGGAGTTGTCCCCGAACTTCGTCTTCTGCATGCCCGCGCGGTCGTGGAAATCGGTGGCCGTCGCCCCCGGCAGCAGGGCGGTCACGCTGACCCCGTGCTCCTTCATCTCCTCCCGCAGCCCCTCGGCGAAGCTGAACATGAACGCTCGGGTGGGCCCGTAGATGGACTCGTAGGGCGTGGGGGTGGTGGCGGACAGCGACGTCGTGATGAGGATCCGGCCGCCGCCCTGCCGCGCCATCGTCTGCACGACGTGCTTGGCGAGGATCACCTGGGAGGTCACGTTCAGCTCGAGCAGCTGCAGCTGGTCCTCCAGGTCGGTGTCGAGGAAGGATCCGCCGAGGCTGCGCCCGGCGTTGAGCGCTGCGACGTCCAGGGTGCGCCCGGTGCGCTCGAACTCCTCCCAGAGCCGCTCGACGTCGGCCCGGTCGGTGAGGTCCGCGCGCAGGGGGATCACCTCGACGTCGGGCAGCTTCTCCGGCAGCTCGAGGATGCGCTCGCTGGAGCCGACGCCGACGATGTCGTAGCCGCGCTGGGCGAGTTCCTGGGCGATGTGGAAGCCGATGCCGGAGGATGCTCCGGTGACGAGAGCGGTATGCGTCATGAGATCTGCTGCCTTTCTGATGCTTCGGGTGCGGTCACGGCGGAGGAGGTGGCGGGCGCGGCAAGCTGCCCCGGAACCGGCGCGCCGGGGGCGACGTCGTCGCGGTCCCGGAGGAGGGTGGCGCGCCAGCTCGCCAGCAGGCGCAGGGCCTCCGCCGAGCCGGCGTCGTGCGGGGAGTAGATGAACAGGGTCTGCGTGGAGTCATCCGGCACCGCGAACGCCTCCCACTCGATGGTGAGATCACCCGCCTGCGGGTGGCGGAACCGCTTCATCCCGGAGGTCCTGCCTTGGGGGTTGGGGCGGGTCCACCACCGGGCGAACTCGGGGCTCGAGGCCCTCAGCTCCCGGACCAGCGCCTCGATCTCCCGGTCCCGTGGGCGGGCGCTGGCCTCGAGCTGCAGGACGCCGACCATCTCGGAGGCGATCTTCTCCCAGTCCCGGTACAAGCCCCGGGCATCCGGATCGGTGAGGATCCACCGGAGGAGGTTGCGATCGTCTGCGGGCTTCGCCGGGAAGTCTGCGAGCAGGGCCCACGCGAGCTCATTGCCGGCGAGGACCTCCATCCGCGGGCCGAGCACGAACGCCGCCTGCCCGCTCATCCCGTCGAGCATCCTGCGGATGCCCGGGCGCACGGCGCCGTCGCGCTGCAGCGGGTTCGGGGTGCGGGAGGGCCGGGCCAGGTTGGACAGGTACTCCCGCTCCGCGTCGTCCAGGCGCAGCGCCCGGGCGACGGCGTGCAGCACGGATTCCGAGGGGGTGACCTGCCGCCCCTGCTCCAGACGCACGTACCAGTCCACGCTGACCCCGGCGAGGACGGCGACCTCCTCTCGTCGCAGCCCGGGCACCCGACGCGGCCCGGAATCCACGATGCCGACATCCTCAGGTCTCACGGTCGCGCGTTTGGCGCGCAGGAATTCCTTGAGCGTCTGCTTGGTGTCTCGGGGCATGGATCCATCCTCCACCCTGGGCCGCCGCGGTGGGAGGGACAGCTTGTCCCACGTTCCTCGGCTGGATTCTCCTCTCCCTCCGACGCGCGAGACGGCGCTGCGGTTCCCACACCTTTGCCGACCCGGCGCATCCGTTCCCAGAATCCACGGATCTGGGAGCGGATGCGCCGTCTCGCGTCCTCGAGAGGGGGAAGTGGGAACCGCAGCGCCGTCTCGGTGGCGCGTGGCGGGACGGGCCGGACGCCTGCCCACTCAGTACGACGGCGTCCAGTCCTTCGGGGGGAGCTCGCCGGTGCGGATCAGCTGCTGGTACCAGTAGAAGGAGTCCTTGCGGTATCGGGCCAGGTCCTTCAGGTCATCGTCCGTGCGGTTGACGTAGATGAACCCGTACCGCTTGGCGATGCCCTGGTGGGTGGAGACCAGGTCGATCGCGGACCACGGGGAGTACCCGAGGATCTGCACGCCGTCGGTGATGGCCTCCTGGGTCTGCTCCATGTGCTGGCGCAGGTAGTCGATCCGGTAGTCGTCGTGCACGTGCCCGTCCTCGGTGAGCTCATCGAAGGCGCCCAGGCCGTTCTCGGTGACGATCAGCGGCAGGTGGTAGCGGTCCCAGATCGCCCGATAGGTCATGCGCATGCCGACGGGGTCGATCTCCCAGCCGAACTGCGTCATCCCCAGGTTCGGGTTGGACACGGCCTTGAAGTAGCCCTCCTCGCCCTCGGAGATCTGCTGGTCGGCCTCCTCGGAGCGCTCGGAGGCGCCGCCGCCGAAGGGCGCGTCCGCCATCGTGGTGGTGTTGTAGTAGTTGAAGGCGATGAAGTCCGGCTTGGCGGCCTTCATGATCGCCATGTCCCCCACCTCGATCTGCGGGGCGATGCCCTTCTCCTCCAGGTACGCCCACGCGGTGGAGTTGTATTCCCCGCGCGCGGCCAGGTCCAGGTAGAGCCAGTTGCGCACCGCGTTGTAGTTGTCCGCGGCGATGACGTCCTCGGGCTTGGAGGAGGCGGGGTAGACGTAGGAGATGTTGGGGGCGGGCCCGATCTTGGCCTGCGGGTGCATCTGGTGCAGCAGGATCATGGCCTTGGCCTGCGCCAGGAACATGGTGTGGTTGACCTGGTACAGCTCCTTCTCCGGGTCATCGGTGAGCGCGTTGATGATGCCGAGCTTGCGCCCGTGCAGGATCATCATGTTCTGCTCGTTGATGGTCAGCCAGTACTTCACCTTGTGCCCGTACTCGCGGAACAGCACCTCGGCGTAGCGGACGAAGGCGTCCGCGGTGGAGCGGGCGGCCCATCCGCCCTTGGCGTCCAGGGTGGCGGGGGTGTCGAAGTGGAACACCGTGACGATGGGCTCGATGCCGTGCTCCAGCAGCGCGTCGATGAGCCGGTGGTAGAAGGCGATGCCGGCCGGGTTCTCCTCGCCGTCGCCGTCCGGGATGATGCGGGTCCAGGCGATGGAGAATCGGTAGGCGCGGAAGCCCATCTCGGCCATCAGGGCCACGTCCTCCTCGACGTGGTGGTAGTGGTCCGCGGTCACGGTGTAGTCCGCGGTGCCCTCGGGCAGCTCGTCGGCCGGCTTGGTGTCGATGACGGAGGGGCCCTTCCCGTCCTCGTTCCACGCGCCCTCCACCTGGTAGGCGGAGGTGGAGGCGGACCAGAGGAAGTCCTGCGGGAACGGCTTGAGGTGCTGGTGGTACATGGTGTTCCTTTCTCGGTGGTCTGTCTCCCTCCCCAGCGTTTCACGTGAAACGCCGGGGAAGGGTGGGGGAGGATCACCTCCCCGAAGATGACGTCCATGGCGGGGCCACGACCGTTCGACTCCACGGCTCCCCGCCCCTCCTCCACCCATGCCCACCTGCCCCTCCCCACCGGCGTGGTAGGCATGGGACATGCCCACCGACCAGCCCAACGCTGCCCCCGACGCCCCCACATCGCCCACCGCCGTCCAAGTCTCACCCACCCCCGCCACCCCCGCCCCCGACGTCGTGCGGGTGCGCGGGGCCCGCGAGCACAACCTGCGCGACGTGGACCTGGAGGTCCCGCGCGACGCCATCGTCGTGTTCACCGGGGTCTCCGGGTCCGGGAAGTCCTCGCTGGCCTTCGGGACGCTGTTCGCCGAATCCCAGCGGCGCTACCTGGAATCCGTGGCCCCCTACGCCCGTCGGCTGATCGACCAGGCGGGCGTGCCGGAGGTGGACGCCGTCGAGGGCATGCCCCCGGCCGTGGCCCTGCAGCAGCAGCGCGGCACCGGCGGCTCCGCCCGCTCCACCGTGGGCTCCGTGACCAGCCTGTCCAACGTCCTGCGGATGCTGTACTCCCGCGCCGGGATCTACCCCGCGGACCAGCCCATGCTCTACGCCGAGGACTTCTCGCCCAACACCCCGGAGGGCGCCTGCCCGGAATGCCACGGCATCGGCCGGGTCTACGACGTCACCGAAGACCTCATGGTCCCGGACCCCACCCTGAGCATCCGCGACGGCGCCATCGCCTCCTGGCCCGGGGCCTGGCACGGGCAGAACCAGCGGGACATCCTCGTGAACCTCGGCTACGACATCGATGCGCCCTGGCAGGACATGCCCGCTGACGCCCGCGAGTGGATCCTCTACACCGAGGAGCGTCCCACCATCCCCGTGTACCGGCACGCCGAGAGCCCGGAGGCGGTGCGGCGGCTGAAGGCCGACGGCGCGGAGCCCAGCTACCGGGGGACCTTCGTCGGGGCGCGCCGCTACGTGCTGGACACCTTCGCCGGGTCCAAGTCCGCCGCCGCCAAGAAGCGCGCCGCCCGCTTCCTCACCGGCGCCGTGTGCCCCGCGTGCCGCGGCCGGCGCATCAAGGCCGAGGCGCTGAGCGTGACCTTCGAGGGCCTGGACATCACCGAGATCTCCGCGCTGCCCCTGCACGAGCTGCGGGACCTGCTGGCCCCCGTGCTCGACGACGCCTGGACCCCCACCGCCCCCGAGGACGTCCGGGCCGCCGCCCTGCCGGATGAGGCCGCCCGCCGCGCCGCCGTCGAGGCCCGGGTGGCCGCGGGCGGCTCGGCCCACGCCGGCGGCGGGGACGTGCGCACCACCCCCAATCTCTCCGCGGAGAAGATCGCCGCGGCCCGCAGCCTGGTCCGGGATCTGCTGGCCCGGCTGCGCCCCATCCTGGACCTCGGCCTGGGCTACCTCTCTCCGGACCGCGCGACCCCCACCCTGTCCCCGGGGGAGCTGCAGCGGCTGCGCCTGGCCACGCAGCTGTCCAGCGAGCTGTTCGGCGTCGTCTACGTCCTGGATGAGCCCTCCGCCGGGCTGCACCCGCGGGACCGGGAGGCGCTGCTGGGGATCCTGCGGGACCTGCGCGCGGCCGGGAACAGCGTGTTCGTCATCGAGCACTCCCTGGACGTCATCCGCGCCGCGGACTGGCTGGTGGACATCGGCCCCGGCGCGGGCTCCGACGGCGGGCGTGTGCTCTACAGCGGGGAGCCGGCGGGCCTGGCGCGGGTGGAGGAGTCCGTGACCCGCCGCTACCTCGCTGACGACGCCGCCCGCCCCGAGCCCGCGGGCCGCACCCCCACCGGGTGGCTCGAGCTGACCGGGGTGCACCGGCACAACCTGGACGGCACCGACGCGCGGATCCCCCTGGGCTGCCTCACCGCCGTCACCGGGGTCTCCGGGGCGGGCAAGTCCACGCTGGTCGGGCAGGCCCTGCCGGAGCTGCTGGCCCGCGCCGGGGCGAACGCCGCCGGGGGTGCCGCCCACCCGGAGGAGACCGCCGAGCAGGCCCCGGATGAGGCGTCCCTGCTGCTGCAGACCGACGCGGAGACCACCCGCGGCGCGGTGGCCGGCGACGTCGCTCGGGTGCGCCGCGTCGTCGGCATCGACCAGAAGCCCATCGGGCGCACGCCGCGCTCCAACGTGGCCACGTACACGGGCCTGTTCGACCGGGTCCGCCGCCTGTTCGCCGGCACCGACGAGTCCCGCAGCCGCGGGTACAAGCCCGGCCGGTTCTCCTTCAACGTGCCGGGCGGACGCTGCCCCACCTGCGAGGGGGAGGGGTGGATCATGGTCGAGCTGCTGTTCCTGCCCAGCGTCTACTCGCCGTGCCCGGACTGCCACGGCGCCCGCTACAACCCGGAGACCCTGCAGATCACGTGGAACGGGCGGAACATCGCCGAGGTCCTGGACCTGACGGTCGCCGAGGCCCGGGAGTTCTTCGACGAGGTGCCGGAGGTGCGCCGCACCCTGGAGGTCCTCGACGACGTCGGTCTGGGCTACGTGCGCCTGGGCCAGCCGGCCACGGAGCTGTCCGGCGGGGAGGCGCAGCGGGTCAAGCTGGCCGCCGAGCTGCAGCGCAGCCACCGCGGGGACGCCCTGTACGTGCTGGATGAGCCGACCGCGGGCCTGCACCCGGCGGACACGGACCGGCTGCTGGCCCACCTGCAGCGACTCGTGGATGCCGGGTCCACCGTGGTGGTCGTGGAGCTGGACATGCGGGTGGTGGCCCAGGCCGACCACGTGATCGAGCTGGGTCCCGGCGCGGGGCAGGACGGCGGCCGGGTGGTCGCCGCCGGCACCCCGCGCGAGGTGGCCGACGGCGCCGGCGCGAGCGCGAGCTACCTGGCGGCCCAGCTGGGGGAGTAGGCCGGGCCGGAGGGTTCCGGTCTCGGGGAGGGGTCTGGTCTCGGACTCGGGGCTCCGGGGTCCCGGTTTTCCCGCGCGAAGACCCGCCGACCCGGCGCACCCGTTCCCACCCTCCATCGACCCGGCGCATCCGTTCCCAAGTTTGCCGTTCCTGGGAACGAATGCGCCGCCTCGCCGCCCGGGGAGGCCCGGATGGGAACGGATGCGCCGGGTCGGTGAGCCGTCTGGCCTCCAGCCCCGGGCCCCTCGGCTACGACGCCGTCGCCGTCGCCGTCGGGAGGCGGACCTCGAACTCGGTGCGGCCCGGGCGGGATGCCACCGCGATCCGGCCGCCGTGGCTCTCCACGATGGCTTTGACGATCGCCAGGCCCAGGCCCGTGGTGCCGACCTCCCCGGAGCGAGCCTGATCCGCCCGGGCGAAGCGGGAGAAGATCCGCGGGAGGAAGTCCGGGTCGATGCCGGGGCCGTCGTCGGTCACCGTCAGCACGGCCTCCCGGCGGTTGGCGCTGACCCCCAGGGCCGTGGTCACGGTGGTGCCGTCGTCGGTGTGCTTGCGGGCGTTGGACAGCAGGTTCATCAGCACCTGGCGCAGCTGCCGGGGGTCCCCGCGCACCACCACCGGCTCCTCGGGAAGCTCCAGGGCCCAGCGGTGCGAGGGGGCGGCCACCTGCAGGTCGGAGACGCTCTCCACCACCAGCTCGGTCAGGTCCACGTCCTCGCTGACCGGCTGGTGGCCCTGGTCCAGGCGCGCCAGCAACAGCAGGTCCTCCACCAGGGCCGCCATGCGCTGGGACTGGGAGTCGATCCGGCCCAGGGAGCGCTGCCCGTCCCCGGTGAGGTCCTCGGTCCACTTCAGCAGGTCGGAGTACCCGCGGATCGCCGCCAGCGGGGTGCGCAGCTCGTGGGAGGCGTCCGCGACGAACTCCCGCACCCGGTCCTCGGAGCGCTGCCGCGCGCTCAGCGCCGAATCCACGTTCTCCAGCATCAGGTTCAGCGCGTGCCCGACGGCGCCGACCTCCGTGCTCGGGCGGGCATCCGCGGGAGCCACCCGCGTCTCCGGGGGCAGCTGGCCCGCGCCCAGATCCAGCTGGGAGACGTCCGTGGCGACGGCGGAGACCCGCTCCAGCGGCTTCATGGTGCGCCGGATCGCCCAGGAGCCGAGCAGCCCGGCCAGCACCAGGGCGGCCGCGCTGACGCCGACGGTGATCAGCAGCAGGGTGGTCAGGGTGCGGTCCACGTCCGCGGTGGGCAGCCCGGTGATCACGGTCTGCCCGCTGGCGTCCTTCTCCGCGAGCGCCAGGTAGTCCCCCTGGGACAGGCTCACCCGCTGCGCCTCCTTCCCGACCGGCAGGTTCAGCAGGGTCTGCTCATCGGCGGCGGTCAGGGCGACGGCGGAGCCGCGGGTGTCCAGCATCCCGCCGAAGACGAACTCGCCGCCGACGACCCGGGCGTTGAGGGTTCCGGCGGCTTGGCCCGGGGCGTTCAGAGGGTTGGGGGCGGTGGAGGAGGGACTCGGGGTGCTCGTGGCCGCATCCTGGCCGCCGTCGGCTCCCCCGGCGGAGCCATCGGCGCCGGTGCCGTCCTGGCCGCGGTGCGGTCCGGCGAAGCTGGTGGCCCGGTCGGAGGCCTCGGCGAGTCGGGTGCGCAGCTGTCCGGTGAGGTTCGCGTCCATCGCGGCGTAGCTGGCGGCGCCGATCACCAGGCACGCGATGCCCAGGAACGCCAGGAGGATCGCGATCAACCGGGTGCGCAGCCGCCACCGGCCCGGGTGCAGCAGCCCGGCGCGCGCGGGGGCCGCCGGGCGGCGCGGGGCCGTCGCGGAACCGCTCGCGGCCGTCCCGCCCCCGGCGGCCCCGGTCGCGGCCGCCTCATTCGTCGCCGGCCCGCGCGGGGCGGGGGTGGCGTCGTCGTGCGCGAGGGCCATCAGACGGCGGGTTTGATGACGTACCCGGCCCCGCGCACCGTGTGGATCATGGGTTCGCGGCCGACGTCGATCTTCTTGCGCAGGTAGGAGATGTACAGCTCCACGATGTTGGCCTGTCCGCCGAAGTCGTAATTCCACACGCTGTCCAGGATCTGCGCCTTGGACACCACGCGCTTGGCGTTCTCCATGAGGTAGCGCAGCAGCTCGAACTGCGTGGCGGTCAGGGTGATCTCCTCCCCGCCGCGGGTGACCTCGCGGGTGTCCTGGTTCAGCACCAGGTCCCCGACCACCAGCTCGGCGTCGTCCACCGCGGCGACCCCGGAGCGCTGCACGAGCCGGTGCAGGCGGATGATCACCTCCTCCATGGAGAAGGGCTTGGTCACGTAGTCATCGGCCCCGGCGGCCAGGCCCTGGATGCGGTCATCCACGGAGTCCTTGGCGGTCAGGAACAGGCACGGGACCTCCGGCTGGAAGGCGCGGATGCGGGAGAGCAGCTCGACGCCGTCGTACCCGGGCATCATGATGTCCAGCACCAGCACATCGGGGCGGAATTCGCGGGCGGCGGCGAGGGCGGAGGGGCCGTCCCCGGCGGAGCGCACCTCCCACCCGGTCATGCGCAGGCCGGAGCCGATCAGCTCGGCGAGCATCGCCTCGTCGTCGACGACGAGCGCCCGGATGCGGCTGCCGTCCGGGTGCTCGAGGGCGGGCAGGTTCCGGGCGAGCTCGGTGGCGGAGGCGGCGGTGTTCTGGCTCATGCTCCACACACTAGCCCGCGGTCTGCCCGCCACGGGGGCCTGGGCGGCGTCTCGGGGCCAGGTCACAGCAACCCGAACACGCCGACACAGCCGGGGCACAGGCGGCCTCCGGATCGTCGGTAGGGACCAACCACGGACCCGACCGAGAGGATCCCCAGCCATGACCACCCGCGACTCCGCACAGCATCCGCAGGATGACGCCCGCCGATCCGCCGAGGAGGCGGCCCGCCGCGCCGAGGACGCCAACCGTTCCGCCGACGGCGTCCACCGTTCCGAGGGCGTCCACCGTGTCGACGACGGCTACGGCGTCGACGACGTCCGCCGCACCGAGGCCGGCTCCCGCCGCCGAGAGGCGACCCGCCCCGCCGCCTCCTACCCCGCCACGCACCGACAGGAGACCGAGCCGATCGCCGGGGGTCCCGCCCCGGCCTGGGGCGCTCCCGCCGAGGAGTGGGAGCGAGCCCGGGACCGCAGGGCGGGGCGCACCTGGAGCACCCGGAAGACCGCGGCGACGGCGGCCATCGCGATCGCCGTGACCGGCGGCGCGGCCGCGGCCGCCTACGGGCTGTCCTCCGCCGCGGACTCCTCCAGCTCCCAGGGCCAGGGAGGACCCGGCGGCATGGGCGGCGGGATGGGTGGCGGCCAGGCGGGCGCGGGCCAGTCGGGAGACGGCTCCGGCGCCGCGGGTCAGTCCGGGCAGCAGGGCGGCACGGGCCAGTCGGGGACGGGCCAGTCGGGGACCGGCCAGTCGGGCACGGGCGCCGGCGGCACCGCGCAGGGCGGCGCACCGGGCATGGGCGCTGCGGGGCTGGGCATCGCCGGCGGGCAGCCGCTGTATTCGCAGAGCGTCACCGAGCAGAACGGCGAGTACGTCACCACCATCACCCAGACCGGCACGGTGGAGAAGATCTCCGACTCCTCCGTGACCGTGAAGTCCTCCGACGGGCACACCCAGGTCTACACCGTGTCCGATTCCTCCCTGGTGAGCGGCATCTCCACGGGGGATGAGGTCATGGCCTCCGGGACCAAGAAGGACGACGCCGTCACCCTCGTCTCGCTGCAGGCCGCCCAGTCGGGGACGGGCTCGACCGGCTCGGGTTCGTCCGGGGCGGGTGGGGCCTCCGGCGGGCAGGGGGCCGCGGGCCAGGGCTCGGGGTCGTCGTCGGACTCCTCCGGGACGGACTCCTGACCCAGCCCCTGATGGTGAGGAATATCACTCTCGGGGGGTCTCGGCGCGTGACCAGGGGAGACGCCCCGCACCCGCGATGGCGCGGGGGCTGGGCGTCTCCTTCGGGTTGCCTCACCTCGTGGGGGAGAGCACGATGGTGTCTCATCCGCGGGGCATCGGCTCCATCAGGACCGTCAGCCCTCCCGTTCTCCCCGCCTCCGGCGTCATGGGACGGGCTCGCACCCGCGGACGCTCCCGGTCCGCGCTCCGGGGCTTCGCTGCCCCGAGACACACTTCTGCCGGATCCGGAGGGCATGGATGCGGTCTGCGCCCGCGGTTGTGGTTCCCGGGGGTGCAGACCGCATCGTCTCATCCTCGCGGTACCGCGCTCTCGCCCGGCCTGCTCGAATCGATCGGGGGAGAGGGCGAGGCCGCGGCGGGCGCGTCCCGCGTCGGCACCCCGAGCTCGGGCTTCGACCGTAGGGTCCTGCCTCGAAGCCGCCCGCGAGGGATGAGTTTGACGGAGCCCACATGATGTCTGACACTTCTCATCAGGCACCGGATCGCGCTCCGTGGTGTGGGCCTGCGTGCCTTGTCGAGGGGGTCGCGATGCCGCTTCCCGTCCTGCCCCGACCTCGGATGCTGATGGCATCGCGAGGCTCGGGTGCTGCGGATGGAGCCGGAGGATCTGAGCGCTCCGCCGGATCTGATGAGCGGCACCCGGTGCCCGGAAGAGACCGGGTCCTCTCGATGACATCAACCCACGGGCATTGGGCGTTTCGATGATCAGGTCCTCACCGATGGAGTGGCATTTCGGATATCTTCCGGCGGGGACGGCTGGGCTCATCCTCAGTTCGGCGGCGACGAGGATAACGCTGGCGGCAACCTCTGAGGAATCATACGCCTGGGCTTATTCGTATGCCCTGACCTTCGCCGCCTGTCTTCTGCTGGGCGCAGTACACCGGATCAGGTTGCGCCCCTGGCATGCCGAGTACACGCAGGGTGTGAAGACATTCAAGATCACGAGGAGCGGGGTCAGGTCCACCGGTTCCCTGCGCATCGACAGACCGATGGAAGAGGCGCAGGAGGTCTTCCTCCTCGGTGTCGCGACCGTCGAATCCGTGAAGTTCGATGGGCGCGATGGTCGCATGCTGCACTTCCGCCAGGGGTTGTCCATCAGATCATGGGGCGAGAAGTTCACCGCAGAATTCACCGAAGAGGGCCGGGGCGTGTCCGTGAAGCTGACGGCCAGGCCATCCGTCAAGACCACGGTCCTCGACTTCGACCAGGGAAGATCATGATCTATGAGATCCTCTCGGCGGTGGATGCCCAGAACCGACTGCAGGGGGCGATTTCTCGTTGAAGAGGGGCGATGCTGGACTCGCTCTTCAAGAACCCCCATGCGGATGACGATCCCGTCTGAGCCCTCTGAGACAGCGCAACGCCGTAAGGACCGCCGTCTCGCCTGACCAGGCCACCCGCTGCTGCCCCAGCCCCCATCCCGCCCCGCCCCTCCGCAGTCACAGCAACGGCACAGCAGCGCCACACAGGCGGCACACACCGGGCCTCGACGCTGGTCCCATGACCACCACAGCCCCCACCCCCCAGTCCCTGACCTCCCGCACCGCGGCCGCCGCCCGCGTCGTCGACATCGGCCGGGACCCCGTGGACACCCGCGGACCGCAGCCCGTGCTGGACGTGACCATCCCCGTGTACAACGAGCAGACCGACATCGAGGCCTGCGTGCGCCGGCTCAACGCCTACCTCGCCGAGCACTTCCCCTACACGTACTCCATCACCGTCGCGGACAACGCCTCCACGGACGAGACCCTCGTGATCGCCGAGCGCCTCTCCCGCGAGCTGCCCGCGGTGCGCACCGTGCACCTGGACCAGAAGGGCCGGGGCCGGGCGCTGCGCGAGGTGTGGACCCACCCGGCCGCCGCCGTGCTGGTGTCCATGGACGTGGACCTGTCCACGGACCTCGCCGCCCTGCAGCCGCTGGTCGCCCCGCTGATCACCGGGCACTCGGACCTGGCCATCGGCACCCGCCTGAACCGCAGCTCCCGGGTGGTCCGGGGGGCCAAGCGCGAGTTCATCTCCCGCTGCTACAACCTCATGCTGCGCACCTTCATGGGCGCCCATTTCTCCGACGCCCAGTGCGGCTTCAAGGCCATCCGCGCCGACGTCGCCCAGAAGCTGCTGCCCTACACCGAGGACGCCGCCTGGTTCTTCGACACCGAGATGCTGGTGCTCGCCGACAAGGTCG
Source organism: Rothia sp. BD8 (assembly GCF_044878465.1). Taxonomy (NCBI): domain Bacteria; kingdom Bacillati; phylum Actinomycetota; class Actinomycetes; order Micrococcales; family Micrococcaceae; genus Rothia; species Rothia sp. BD8. The sequence continues at coordinate 100,833 of NZ_JANJES010000007.1, forward strand.
GCCTGCGCGTGGCCGAGGTCCCCGTCGACTGGACCGATGACCCCCACTCCAGCGTGGACGTGGTCAAGACCGCCACGGACGACATCAAGGGCATGATCCGGCTGTCCAAGGAGATGGCCACCGGCCGGATCCCGGTCAGCGCCCTGCGCGCGGAACTCGGCCGCGGAGCGATCGCCGGGCAGTCCAACGCCCTGTTCTCCCAGGCCGTGCGCTTCTGCGTCGTCGGCGTCGGCTCCACCCTCGCCTACCTGCTGATCTTCGTGCTGTGCCGGATGACGATGAGCGCGCAGTGGGCCAACTTCCTGGCCCTGATCATCACGGCCGTGGCCAACACCGCCGTGAACCGCTTCTTCACCTTCGGGGTCACCGGCCGCGCCGGAGCGGCCAAGCACCAGCTGCAGGGCCTGATCGTGTTCTTCCTCGGCTGGGGCCTGACCGCCGGGGCCCTGGCGGGCCTGGACGCGCTGGGCGGGAACCACCCCGTGCTGGAGGTGATCGCCGTCGTCCTGGCCAACCTCGCCGCGACCGTCCTGAAGTTCCTCCTGTTCCGCTGGTGGGTCTTCCGCCCCCGCGAGGACGCCGCAGCCGAATCCGCAGCCGACGCCGCCGAGGCGCGCCTCGCCGGCACTCCCGAGACGGTGCGACCGGCGGAGCCCGCCGAGGCCGACGCCGCCCGCGCCGCCTGAACCCACCCCTGACCCCCTCCCCAACCCCTTGATCCTTTGAGGAGCACCATGCTGACCCAGAGAACCCCCGGCCGCTTCCGGCGGCTGATCGCCGGGACACCCGGCGAACCGCGATGGCTGAACCCCGCCGTCGCCCTGATGATGCTCGGCACCGCCGTGCTGTACCTGTGGAACCTGACCATCTCCGGCTGGGGCAACAGCTTCTACGCCGCCGCCGTGCGTGCCGGATCGAAATCCTGGACGGCGATGCTGTTCGGCTCCCTGGACGCCAACAACGGCATCACCGTGGACAAGCCGCCGGCCGCCTACTGGATCCCGGCGCTGTTCGCCCGCCTCTTCGGCTTCAGCTCCCTGACGGTGCTGCTGCCGCAGGCGCTCATGGGCATCGCCGCCGTGTGGGTGCTGTACCTGGCGGTCAAGCGCACCAGCGGCAAGATCGCCGGGCTGATCGCCGGAACCCTGATGGCCCTGACCCCGGTGGCCGTGATGATGTTCCGGTTCAACAACCCGGACGCGATGCTCACCCTGTGCCTGACCCTCGGCGCGTACTTCACCATCCGCGCGATCCAATCCGACCCGGCCCGGCGCTTCGCCTCCACCGGGTGGCTGTTCGGCGCGGGACTCATCCTGGGTCTGGCCTTCCTGGTCAAGATGCTCCAGGGCTTCCTCATCCTGCCCGCCCTGGCCCTGGCCGTGCTGGTGGCCGCCCGCGGCGGATGGGTGCGCAGGATCCGCGATCTCGCGGTGGCCGCGGTGGGCGTGTGCCTGCCGGTGCTGGCCTACGCCGCGGTGTTCTACGCCTGGCCGGCCGATTCCCGCCCGTACATGGCCGGCACGGAGAACAACTCCTTCTGGGAGCTGGTCTTCGGGTACAACGGCCTCGGCCGGATCTTCGGCGGCTCCGGCAACGGCGGCGGAGGGGGCGGCGGTGGCGGCTCCATGTTCGGCGGCTCCACCGGCGTGCTGCGGATGTTCAACTCCGGCTTCGGCCCGGAGATCTCCTGGCTGCTGCCCGCCGCCGCGGTGCTGCTCGTGGCCGGCCTCTGGTTCACCCGCCGCGCCCCGCGCACGGACGGCACCCGCGCGGCCCTGCTGGTCTGGGGCGGCTGGCTGGTGATCACCGCCGGGATCTTCTCCTTCATGCAGGGCACCATCCACCCCTACTACGTGGTGGCCCTGGCCCCGGCCGTCGCCGCCCTGGTGGCCATCGGCGGCGTCGAGCTGTGGCGAGGACGCGAGTACGCCCCGGCCCGCTGGACGCTGGCCGGAACCCTCCTGATCACGGTGATCTGGAACTTCGCCCTGCTGCGCAGCGCCGGGGCGGACTGGCTGCCGTGGCTGCCCTGGGTCATCCTGATCGGCGGGTCCCTCACCGCGGTCGCGATCGCGGCCGGTGTGCACCGGCTGCGCCCGGGCGGCTTCCGCCGGATGGGTACGGTGCTGGCCCTGGCCGCGCTGATCTTCGGCGGCCTCGGCACGGCCTCCTGGGGTGTCGCCACCGCGGGCCAGGCTCACACCGGCTCCACCCCGTCCTCCGGGCCGGCCGTGGCCGGTGCATCCGGGATGGGCGGACCCGGCGGCGGCACGGGTGGTGCCCCCGGCGGCGGGGCCGCGGGGCAGACCGACGGCGCCCAGACGGATGGCACCCAGACGGACGGAACCCAGGGTGGCACCGGTCAGACCGGCACCGCGCCCGGGGGTGCCGCCCAGAACGGCACCTCCCAGGACGGAACCGGTCAGAGCGGCGCGGGCCAGACCGGGACCGACTCCGCGCAGACCGACGCGTCCGCGTCCGGAACCTCCGACGGCACCCAGACCGACGGGGCCCAGGGCGGCATGGGCGGCGGCATGGGCGAGTCCAACGCCGAGCTGACCGAGCTGCTGGAGAACGCCGGCACCGAGTACTCCGCGGCCACCATGGGCGCGACCGGGGCGGCGAACTACATGCTCGCGTCGGACACCGAGGTCCTGGACATCGGCGGCTGGAACGGCTCGGACCCGTACCCCACGCTGGACGAGTTCAAGCAGATGGTCTCCGAAGGGAAGATCCACTACTTCATCGCCGGCGGCATGGGCGGCGGCGGGATGGGTGACTCCAGCTCCTCCGCCATCCAGCAGTGGGTCCAGGAGCACTTCACCGCGACGACGGTGGGAGGCACCACGGTCTACGACCTGACCTCCTCGTCCTCCTCCTGACCCTGCGCACCCCGTAAGAGGGACCCGACGCCGCCGCCCATGATGTTGGGTGGCGGCGTCGGCTCCGTCCGCCGTGCGCGCAACCGGCCCCGCACCCTGGCCAACGGGAGCGGGGCGGCGGAGCATGGGAGGCGGAACCACCCGCCGTACGAGCCCCGGGCTCGGCGGCACCCCAACCCCAGGAGGAGAACCATGGCCGAGGAACTGACCCGCGCGGACATCGTCGAGATCATGCGCGGCGAGCGCTTCGTGATGATGGCGTCCGTCGCCGCCGACGGCACCCTGCAGTCCTACCCGATGACCCCGCAGGAGGTCACCGAGGAGGCCGTGGTGCGCTTCTTCATCGGGCTGCAGGGGGATCAGGCGGAGAACCTGCGGAAGAACGGCCAGGTCAACCTCGCCTTCGCCGAGGCCGGATCCTGGCTGTCCGTGTCCGGGACCGTGGAGTTCGAGGAGGACCGGGCCACGATCGATCGGCTGTGGAACGACGCCGCCGGCGCCTGGTTCGAGCACGGCAAGGAGGATCCGAACCTCGGGGTGCTGCGCTTCGAGGGGGAGTCCGCCCAGTTCTGGGGTCAGCCCGGTGGGCGCGCGAAGGCCCTCGGCGCGATCCTCAAGGCCAAGGTCACCGGGCAGCGCCCGCAGGGCTCCTCGGAGACCGTCGAGCTCTGAGGACCGACGGGCCTCGGTGATCCCGGGGCCCAGCAGAGCGTCGAGCCTGCGCCGCGGTGAATCTGCGGCGCAGGCTCGCGCTGTCTCGGGCTATTCCGTGCCGAGGATCGTGAGATCCAGCAGGGCCGGTGCCCGACCCGTCTGCTCGAGCACCGCCGCCTCCACCGCGTCGCGCAGACGACGGTGGATCTCCAGGAGGGAACGCTCCCGCCGGACCGTGATCTCCGCGTAGACGCGCACCCCGGCGTCGGTCTCGGAGACCCGCAGCCCGTCCACCCGCTCGCGGGCCTGCCCGCGGCGCAGGCTGGTGACGAACTGGGCCAGGGTCGGCTCCCGGCGCACGACGTCGGGGTCGGCGTCGAGGACCTCGGCGATCCGGTGGATGAGGCTGGTGGGCGCCTGCCCCTGGGGGGCGGCGGCCGTGCTAGACGCGATCATTGATGTCCTCGATCTCCAAGTCCACCGTCTGGGCTGTCAGTCCCAGCTCATCGCGCAGATCCTCCACGATGGCGGTGCGCAGGTTCCGGTCATAGCTGGTGTAGACGCTCTCCGGGGAGATGTTCATGCTCACCCGCAGGTGCAGGGGCCGCTCCCCGTCCGGCAGGGTCTGCTCGGTGCTGACCCGGCAGCGCCGGGCGGTGAGACCCGGGAAGGAGTCCACGGTGCGACGCACCCGCGCGGCCACCGCGGCCTGGCTGACGAACAGCTCCGAGGAGTCGGTGCGGAACGCCAGGACGGGGTGGGACCGGCGCACGTGCATCCGGGCGAAGCCCATCACCCGCGAGCGGATCGAGGGGGCCGGTGCCAGCTCCTGCTCCTCGGCCCGGGCCGCATCGGTCAGGGCCGCGAGGGACTGCAGGCTGTGCCGGGCCTGGGTGCAGTACTCGCAGCTGCGCTGGTGCTCATCGGGCGGGCCGTCCAGGGTGGCCCAGATCGAGTCGATGGGGCGCCCGCAGCCCAGCAGCTCCTCACCCTCGTCGGGCGCGGCGGGGTCCGAGGGGCCGACGACATGTGGTTCCGGGGCGGCGGGGCCCGTGCCGGACCGCTGCCGTTCGGGGTCGACGTCCTGGTGCTGGCTGCTCATCGCCACGCCTCCATTCCTTGCGCCAGATTCTTCCGGGTGCGGGCCAACCGGCCCCGGACCACGGTTTCGCTGACTCCGAGCGTCTCTGCCAGTTGATTGTAGGAGTACCCGTGCAGCTCCCGGAGGATCCATACCAGCCGCTGATCCTCGGGGAGGGTCTGCAGCAGCCGGTTCAGCTGATCCATCCCGGCCCGGCTCTCCGCCCGGCGGTGCGGGTCCTCCCCGGCCGCCGCCGAGGGGATGCGCTCCAGGGTCTCGTCCTCCACCGCCTGGGTGCCGCGGCGGGAGTCGCTGCGGATCGCATCCTTGCAGCGGTTGGCCCCGATGCGCAGCAGCCAGGTGGGGAAGGTGACCGGCTCCCGGAGGGTCTCCAGCTTCTGCCACGCGTAGATCAGGGTTTCCTGGGTGACGTCCTCCGCTTCGGATCGGTCCCCGAGCATGCGGTAGGCCATGCGGAACAGGGAGGTCTCGTAGCGGATGACCAGGGACTCGAAGGCCTCCAGGTCTCCGTCCTGGGCGCGCTCCCCGACCGTTGCGAGGTCCATGTCCTCGAGGTCGGGCCCTGCGGGCTCGTGCCGGACCATGCCGTGGTTCCCCTCCGTTCGTCGGTGGTCGCTGCTGCTCGGTGGCCGTGTCCGGGGATTCCGCGGGGTCGCGGGCCGGGCGGCTGCCCTCCCCAGGGTACGTGACGCATCTGACGTCGCCCCTCGGGGTTCTCCCCCGGCGTACTCCGCACAATCCCGGTCCGACTGGGGACGATGCGGTCCTCCGGGCTCCCGCGGGGAGGTCCGCGGGCACCCCTCCGGGAAGCCGCCGGAAAAAAATCTCGAGAACCTGCGTGAGGATTCCGCACGGGCGGCGTCTGTACTGGTGACCGTCGCCGATGGCGGTCATGAGGAAGGAGTCATCGACATGGCCAACACCAACGACATCAAGTCCACCACCTCCTCTGCTCAGCAGAACGGGCAGCGCTCCGAGGACAAGGGGGCCAACAACAGCCCGCTGCAGACCTCGCAGGGCACCACGACCATCAACGACACCGTGGTCGCCAAGCTGGCCGGCATCGCCGCCCGCGAGGTCGGTGGGGTGTACAAGATGGGCAACGCCGCCCGTCGCGCCTTCGACGCCGTCTCCGAGCGGATCCCCGGCGCCCAGACCTCCGTCTCCGGCGGCGTGTCCGTGGAGAAGGGCGAGCGCCAGGCCGCGGTGGACCTGTCCATCATCATCGAGTTCGGCGCCTCCGTCGTGGACGTCGCCCGCTCCATCCGCCGCAACGTCATCTCCACCGTGGAGCAGGCCACCGGCCTGGAGGTCGTCGAGGTCAACATCAACGTGACCGACGTGCACCTGCCCGAGGAGAACGACGACAACGAGGACGAGGGCAAGCAGCTCCAGTAGTCCTCCCCGCCACCCCAGCGGGGGCGGCATCCCCACCGGCCGCGCCGACGCGCCGCGAACCACCCGCACAGCTCCGATCCGTCGGACCTTCGCGGGGCGCGGCGGCGCGGCCCTCTGGACACTCATCTCTAAGGATTCATCATGAACACCACTCGTTTCGGTCTGCTCGTGGGCCTGGTCCTCGGCATCGTCGCCGCCTTCGGGACCTTCTCCATGTTCCTGATCGTGGTGCTCTTCGGCGCGATCGGCCTGGTGGTCGGTCTGGTGCTCGAAGGCCGCCTGGACCTGCGCTCCCTGATGGGCAAGTCCTCCGACCGGAGGTGACCCATGGCTGAGACCACCACCGCGGGCCGCCGCGCCGCCGACGCGCAGGCCCCAGCGCCCGACGAGCGGGGACGCACCGTCCTCGCCGAGCGCGTGATCGAGAAGATCGCCGCGCAGATCGCCTCCGAGCAGCCCCACATCGGGGGCACCTCGGGTGGGGTCCTGGGCATCGGCAAGCAGGAGAGCCTCTCCGCCCGCCCCTCCGTCAAGGTGGAGCTGACCGGGCGGATCGCGACCCTGGCCCTGGAGGTCGGCGTGCGCTACCCCGCACCCATCCGCCAGGTCACCGAGGACCTGCGCGAGACCCTGCGCCGGCGCGTCAGCGAGGCCACCGGCGTGCAGATCCGCCAGGTCGACATCCGCGTGGGCTACCTGCAGCCGCGCACCGAACAGGGAAGGAGGGAGCTGCTGTGAAGGGAATGCGCCAACGTCCCACCCGGCTGACCCCCGTCATCGTCACCTGCGTGGTGCTGCTCGCCCTCGGCGCGCTGCTGATCTGGCTGTCCGTGGACCAGCTGAGCTCCGGACGCTGGATGCCGCAGGTCGACGACGCCGTGGACGGCGCCTCCGGGCTGGCCTGGGATTCCCCGGTCGGCTGGACCGTCGCCGTGATCCTGGTGCTGCTGGGTCTGGTGCTGCTGATCGGGGCGATCGTGCCCGGTCGCCACCACGCCGCCCGGCTGAGCCTGCCCGTGGCGGAATCGGTCGCCGTGGACGGGAGCACCGAGGCCGTGATCACCAACAAGTCCCTGGCGGGGCTGGCCTCCGCCGAGGCCTCGCTGGTGGACGGCGTCACCAAGGTCAGCTCCTCCGCGGATCCGCGCTCCGTGATCGTGCAGATCACCACCCCGCTGCGCGAGCACCGGGACATCGTGGAGGAGGTCCGCGGCAGCGTCCAGCGTCGGCTGTCCGAGGCCGGGGTGACCCCCGTGCCGAAGGTCCGCGTGCGGGCCGTGACGAAGGAGATGTCATGAGGAAGAGAGCAGGCGCGCTGAACCGCGCGTGGCTGGCCGTGATCGGCCTCGTCCTGCTGCTGGCCGGGGCCTTCTGGATCCTGACCGCCGCCGGTCTCGTCTCCTCCTGGGGACTGAACGGCTTCGACGCCGGATCCCAGCCCCTGCAGGGGGCCTCGGACGTGCTGGGGCAGCAGTGGCTGCCCGGCGCGGCCCTGGCCGCGGGGATCGTGCTGGTGCTGCTGGCCGTGTGGTGGCTGGCCGCCCAGACCCCCCGCAAGCAGGAGGCCTCCCCGCTGCAGCTGCACCGGGACGCCCGCCAGGGCACCACCGTGATGCCGGCGTCGGCCGTCACGGATGCCCTGGAGCAGCGGGTCGAGGACCTGGAGCATGTGACCCGGGCCAAGGCCGTGCTGCGCGGCACGGCCCGCGCCCCCGAGCTGGCCTTGGACGTCACCGCCAATGAGCGGGTGGACGTGCAGGAGCTGTTGGGCGCCATCCAGCAGGAGATCCTGCCGGAGGCCGCCCAGGCGCTGGAGCAGCGCTTCACGAATCTCGGCGTGCAGGTGTCGGTCTCCCGGGAGACGGCCAAGCGCCATCAGGTCGTGGTCGCCTAGCCGGCGCACGCGGATCCGGGTGCCGTCAGCTGGGGATCCGCCCGGCAGGGCGGAGCCGACCATGGGGCCGACCATAGGGGGTGGTCGACCGCGGCGGTGCCGCGGGCCTTCGGGGGAGGGTCCGCACCGCCACGGAGGGGCCGTTCCCGCGTCGTCATCGACGGCGTGGGAACGGCCCCTCCTTTTTCTCTGCGCGCAAGCCCGCGGTCTCAGCCGCCCGCGGGCAGGCGCACCGTGCTGGTCAGGGCCGTCAGGCACGGGGTGCGCGGGGTGGAGCCGAAGCCGAACTGCGGGGCCGGGTCCACCGGCGCCAGGGGTCCGGCGTCGCGCCCGCGCCACCGGACCCGGGAGTCGGCGATCCGGTGCAGGTCCGCGGCCGCGTACCACTCGGTGCGCCCGTTCCCGGCGGTGCCCAGGGTGCGCACCCCGGGCAGGAGCCGGCGGGCGACGGCGTCGGTGATCCCGGCGAAGCTGCGGGAGCGGCCCACCGGCCCCGGCACGGCGCGCAGCAGCAGCCCCAGGGGGTCCCGGGCCCCGACGGCGAAGTTCCACTCCAGGGGCCCGGCCGAAACCTCCCACCGGGAGGCCCGCCCCGTCCCGGTGCGCGCCAGGCGCACGGGCAGGACGCGGGCGTCGTCGAAGGTGTAGGTGGCGCTCACGAAGTCCCGGACCCACGGGTCCGGGGCCAGCAGCTGGCGGGTGCCGTCCGGGTGGGCGAGCATGACGTCGGCGAAGGGTCCGTGGGGCGTGGTGTGCCAGGCTCCCAGGACCAGGCGCAGCCCCGAGGCGGTGCCGACCCCGGCTATGTGGCCGGTGAAGCGCTGATCGCGGTGCATGGAGCCCATCCTGTCACCATCGATGTGGAAGCCGGCACCGAGTGAGCACGGGGCCGACCCGGTGCCGGTTCAGCGGCGGGTCGGCTCCCGGGTCGGCGTCGGCTCAGCGCCGCGGCCCGGGCAGGCCGGTGCGCCGCCCGGTGGCCGCCGTCCACACGGCCCCGCCCAGGGTCACCGCGCCCGCGCAGATCAGGGCCGCCGGCAGGCTGGCGATGCTCAGCAGCGCGGAGACCAGGGCGGGTCCGCCCAGCTGCCCGGCATTGGTGAACACCGCCCACACCCCGAGGAACCGGGCCCGGCCGACCGCGGGGCTCAGGTCCGCCCCGATCGTCATGTTCACCCCGGCGCCCAGGCCGTTGCCCACCGCCATCACGACGACGGCCGCGACCAGCCCCGCCACCGTGGGCACGGCGCCCATCAGCACGAAGCCCGCGCCGAACACGGCCAGGCACGCGGTGAGCACCGCGACCCGGCCCAGCCGGTCCTTCAGGTACCCGCCGGGGAACATCAGCACCAGCTCGATCGCCGCGCCCACCGCCACCAGCAGGGAGATCCCGGATTCGTGCAGCCCGATGGACGCGCCCCACAGCTGCACCATCAGCGGCTGCAGCACCCGGGCCACGGCCAGCACCAGGATCCCGATCCCGGCCAGCCAGACCGCGTGCCAGTCCACCGCCAGGGCCCGCAGGGACGGGCGCGGGCTCGCCGGTGCGGGCTCGGCCCGTTCGGCCAGATCCGCGGCCGCCTCGGCGGGTCCCTCGGGTTCGGCGGCCCCCGTGGCCGCCCCGATCTCCGGGACCGGCTCCTCCGTACCCGCGCGGGAGGAGCGGGCCGCGGCGTCGTCGAAGCCGCGGTTCAGGGCCGGGATGTTCAGGATGACCACGGCCAGCACCGCGCACAGGCAGGAGAACACGTACACGGACCACAGCGGCAGCCACACCAGCAGCGCCGCGCTGATCAGCGGGCCCAGCAGGTTGCCCACCCGCATGGTCCCGCCCAGGGCGGTCATGGCCTTGCCCAGGTGGGCCGGGGGCATGTGCTCGGCGACCACCGCCTGCCGGGCCAGGCGCCAGATGTCCTCCACGGGGGCGCGCAACAGCAGCAGGACGATGTACAGGGTCAGGGCCAGCGGCTGGGCCAGGGGAGCGGCCAGCGCGAACACCGTCAGGGCGGTGACGACGACGGCCGCGACCGTGCCCAGGGTCATCGCCCGGCGGTCCCCGACCCGGTCGATGAGGATGCCCACCGGGACCGTGAAGATCAGGGAGACCGCGCCCATCAGGGTCACGGTGCCGCTGGCCAGGGCGTTGCCGGCCCCCAGCTGCAGCGCGGCCAGCACGTACACCGGGATCGTCGCCCCGATGCCGATGGAGAACAGCAGGGACGGGACGAGGACCGGCCAGAGGATCGGCTTCAGCACGGGCGGCTCAGTCGTCGTCGCCGGACGCGCCGTCCGATGCGCCGAAGACGTGCTCGCGCTGCTCCGCGAAGAACTCCTTCTCGGTCGGCTCCGGGCGGTCCTGGCCGTTCATCAGCCGGTGCCACAGCGGGTAGTAGGCCGGCAGCTGGGAGGCGCGGGTGATGCGATCGCGGGCCTCCTGCGGCAGGTGCAGTTCGGCGGCGTCCAGGTCCTGCTCCAGGTGCTCCTGGCGCCGGGCCGCGATCACCGTGCCGGCCACCCCGGGGCGACCCAGGATCCAGGAGATCACCACCTGCGGGATGCTCCACCCCAGCTCCTGGGCGATCTCGTCGAACAGCTCGATGAGGTCGTAGGCCCGGTCCCAGTCCGTCACGTGTGGCTCGGGCCAGCCGGTGCCCTGCCGGGTGTCCGACGGCGTCGGGCGCCCGCGGCGCACCTTCCCGTTGAGCAGTCCCTCCCCGAGCGGGGACCAGCCGAAGGTGGCGACCCCCAGGTCCCGGGCGGCCGGGATGATCTCGTACTCGATCTCCCGGGCCTCGGGGGTGTAGTAGACCTGCTGGGCGATCGGGGCGGGCAGACCGGCCATGCGGGCCTCGTACACGGTCTTCGCCAGCTGCCAGCCGCTGTAGTTGGACACCCCCCAGTAGCGGATCTTCCCGGCCCGGATCAGCTGTGCCATGGTCTCGATGGTCTCCCGGATGGGGGTCTGCCCGTCCCACTGGTGCAGGTACAGCAGGTCCAGGTGGTCCGTATCCAGGCGGCGCAGGGAGTCCTCGACGGCGCGGGTCAGGTGCAGCCGGGAGGCCCCGGAGTCGTTGGGTCCGTCCCCGACGGCGGTGCGGGCCTTGGAGGTCAGCACGATCTCCTCCCGGTGCCGGCCGAGGATCCGGCCCAGCACCTTCTCGGAGTCCCCGCCGTTGTAGATGTTCGCGGTGTCCACGAAGTTCACCCCGCGCTCCAGGGCGGTCTCCAGCTGGCGGGTCGCGGCGGCGTCGTCCAGCCCGGCAATCTCCTCCATGCCGCCGCCGGAGCCGAAGGGGATGGTGCCCAGGGCCAGGCGGGAGACGTACAGCCCGGAATCGCCGAGTCGGATGTGGTCCACGGTGGTGCTCCGTTCGCGAGGGGATGCGTAGTCCTCCCATTGTGCTCCCCGTTTCCGGGCTCCTCCGGCGCTCCCCGGCGCTCTCCTGCTCCGGGGGCGTCGGGGTCGGGGGAGGGACTACCGTGGAGACGGATCATCTCCGGATCCGCCGTCCATCCGTCCGACCTGAGGAGGCAGCCGTGCGCCCCCTGCATCTGAGGTTCCGCTACCTCGGCCTCGCGTTCCTCGGCGGCGCGCTGGGCACGGGGCTGCGGTACGGGCTGACGCTGCTGCTGCCCGGGGCCGGTCAGGGCCGCGGGGCGGTGCTGGTCGCCAACGTGCTCGGCGCCTTCCTGCTGGGCCTGCTGCTGGAGGGTCTGGCGATGCGCGGCCCGGACCAGGGCATCCGGCGCACCGGGCGCATCCTCGTGGGCACGGGCCTGCTCGGCGGGTTCACCACCTACTCCACGCTGTCCGAGACCACCGTCCAGCTGCTGGGGGAGCGGGGCCTCGGGGTGGGGCTGGCCTACCCGGCGGCCACCCTGGTGCTGGGGCTGGCGGCGGCCTTCCTCGGCGTCGCGCTGGGGCACCGGCTGGTGGCCCCGGCCTCCCCGGAGCGGGAGGTGCAGGACGCATGAGCCTCGTCCTGTTCCTGGGCGTGTGCCTGGCCGGAGGGCTGGGTGCCGCCGTGCGGATGCTGCTGGACGGGCTGCTGAAGTCCGCCGTCGCGGCAGGTTCGGCGCCGCTGCGCGGGTGGGCGGCGTTCCCGTGGGCCACCGGCGTCATCAACGTCACCGGCTCCTTCCTGCTGGGCCTGGTCACCGGTCTGGCCCTGGGTGGGCTGGTGTCCCCGGTGTGGCAGGCGGTGCTGGGCACGGGCTTCCTCGGCGGGTACACCACCTTCTCGACGGCGATGGTCGAGACGGTGCGGCTGGTGCAGGAGCGCCGGTGGGGGCTGGCCGCGGCGAACCTGCTCGGGGTCATCGGCCTCGGGACGCTCGCGGCCTGGGGCGGGATGCTGCTGGGGCTGCACCTGTAGCTCCCGACCCCTGTCGGCCGTCGGCCCGGCACCCTATTCTGAGGCTATGCGAATCTTGTCGCGACGGGGACGCGAGGTCGCTGTCGATCCGGCGGGGCCGCGACGCCGGTCCCCGGGCGCATCGGCCCGCCGCGGTCGACTGCGTCGGGTCCTCGGCGCGGTGCTCTGCGCGCTCGCGGGCATCCCCGCCGCCCTCGCCATCGTCCCGGCGGCGGAGCAGGTGCCCTTCGCCCTCTCCGTCCTGCTGCCCACCCTGGCACCCTTCCTCGCGCCGGCCGCGCTGCTCGGGGCGGGGCTCGTGCTCTCCGGGATGCCGGCACGCCGCCGCGTGCGGGTCGCGTCCCGGATCCGCGATCTGAGCACCCTGGCCCTGGCGGTGCTGGGCGCGGTGGTTCCCGGGGCCGCCTACGGCGCCGTCGTTGTGACCGCTGAGCGCGCCGGGGCTCCCGTGGACCTGGTCCGCACGCTCGCCCCGGGGTCCATGACCGCGCCCCCGGATCGCACGATCCCCGCTCAGGATGAGGTCCACGGTCGGCTGCAGATCTGGACGCCGCCCGGCGGGGCCCAGCACGCCCCGATCCTGTTCGATGTGCACGGCGGCGGCTGGACCACCGACGCGCAGATGCAGGCCACGCTGCGGGATCTGGCCCAGCGCGGCTGGCTCGTGGTGCGCCCGGAGTACCCGCTGGCCTCCCCGGGGCACCCGACCTGGCAGGAGGCGCCGCGCTCCCTGGCCCGCTCCTACGCCTGGGTGGCCCGCCACGCGGGCACGCTGGGCGGGGATCCCCGGCGGATCTCGGTGTTCGGCGACTCGGCCGGCGGGGACCTGGCGGTGAATCTGGCGGATCGGATCGCGGCGGGGACCCTCGATGGGATCGACGACGCCGCCGCCCTGCCGGTGCCGCGCGCCGTCGTCGCCCTGTATCCCACGGTGGACGTGGCCGCGGTGCAGCGGGTCCGGGCCCTGGGGGCCGGGAAGGCCGCGGAGGAGTTCGTCGGCGGCACCCCCGCGGAGCCTCCCGAGCGCTACCAGACCCTGGATGCGCGCACCTGGGCGACGCGCGGTGACCCGCCGACGCTGATCATCCGCGGCGGAGCGGACACGTTCGTGCCCCCGGATTCGGTGCGGGACTTCGTCGCCGCGGCCCGCGCCCGGGGAGCCGCGGTCACGGATCTGCGGGTCCCGCTGGCCAATCACGCCTTCGACGCTCAGGCGCGCGAGTCCGCGGGCTACCAGCTGGTCACAGGAGCCGCCGAATGCTTCCTCTCCGAGCACGGCTGAGGTGCCTTCCCCCGCGGTCGCCGAGCCGTCACCCGCGGGGGCTCTGAGGGGCTCAGACGCCACGCCGGTGACGGCTCGGCGCGGGGTCAGTCGGCGTCGGTGACGTGGATTACTCTGAGGGAAGTATTCTGAGGCGAATATCTCTCATCGGATCGAGGAGCTGCCATGTCCCCCGTGGAACCTTCCCGCCGAACCCCCGAGGAGGCCCCAGTCGAGTCCGAGGCTCGACGGCATCCCGGACCGGGCTCCGCCGATCCCGGCGCGGGCTCCACCGCGAGCGTCGTGAAGTCCATCCTCGCCGCCTCCAGCGGCAACCTCGTGGAGTGGTTCGACTTCTACATCTACGCGTTCTTCAGCGTGTACTTCGCGCCGCTGTTCTTCACCGGCACGGGAGAGACCGGGGCCTTCGCGAAGTCCGCGGCCGTGTTCTTCGTCGGCTTCCTGATGCGCCCGATCGGCGGGTACGTGTTCGGGCGGGTCGCGGACCGATACGGCCGCAAGACCTCGATGCTCGCCTCGATCCTGCTGATGTGCGCCGGGTCGCTGTGTCTGGCCATGCTGCCGACGGCGCAGACCATCGGGGCGGCCGCGCCGTGGCTGCTGCTGCTCGTCCGCTGCGTGCAGGGCCTGTCCGTGGGCGGGGAGTACGGCTCCACCGCCACGTACATGTCCGAGGTCGCCACCGCCGGCAAGCGCGGGTTCTTCTCCTCCTTCCAGTACGTCACGCTGATCGGCGGACAGCTGCTGGCCAGCCTGCTCGCGGTGATCATGACCCACACCCTCGGTGATGACGCGATCACCGCCGGGTGGTGGCGCCTGCCCTTCGTGATCGGGGCGCTGGCCGCCGTCGTGTCCCTGTGGCTGCGCTCCGGGCTGGCGGAGACGACGACGTCCGAGGAGCGGCAGCGGCGCACCACCGGCCGGTTCCTGACCATCCTGCGGGACTACCCGCGGGCGTTCTGGGTGGTCCTGGGGATCACGAGCATCGGCTCGCTGACCTTCTACGTGTTCACCACGTACATGCAGAAGTATCTGATCAACACCGGCGGGTTCGCCAAGGGGGAGGTGGCCGATGCGATGACCGTGTGCCTGCTGCTGTATCTGCTGATGCAGCCGGCGGCCGGGTGGCTCTCGGATCGGATCGGGCGCAAGACCTCCATGCTGATCTACGTGCTCGGGATGATCGTGCTGGTGGTGCCGCTGCTGACGCTCATCGGACGGTCCTCCTCCCTGGTCACCGCCTCACTGCTGGTGCTCGTGGCGATGCTGTTCCTCAGCCTGTACACCTCGATCTCCGGGATCGTGAAGGCGGAGATGTTCCCCGCGCACGTGCGCGGGCTCGGGGTGGGCTTCACGTATGCGATCGGCAACTCTCTGTTCGGCGGGTCCGCAGAGTATGTGGCGCTGTTCCTGAAGGAGCAGGGTTTCGCGGGCGTCTTCCCGTGGTACGTGGTGGTCGTGGGGGTGCTGGGCCTGGTCGCGGTGCTGTTCATGCACGACAACCGGAGCCATTCGACCCTGGACCACCCGGAGTCCAGCGCCTACGGGCGGTAGGGAGCGTGCGGAATCGCCGAACCGTCACGCGCGGGGGTTCCGGGGCGCTCAGATGCCACGCAGGTGACGGTTCGGCGCGGGGTCAGGCGGCGGTGAGGCGGACCAGCGGCGTCGAACCGGCGGTGGCGTGCGCGGTGCCGAGGCTGATCGCGGTGCCCTCGGGGCGGGCGGTGATGACCACGGGGGAGAGGGTGGAGCTGGCCTGAGCCTCGAGGATCTCCAGATCGGCTCGGCACAGCGGCTGTCCGGCGGTGACCCGCTGCCCGTCCGCCACCAGCGGGATCACCGCCGGGGCCTGTGCGCGGCAGCTGTCCGTGCCCACCAGCACGAGGATCTCCAGGGGGCTGCCGCCCAGCGTGTCCTCGGAGCGGATCCAGTAGGCGTGCGGGCTGCGCGGGCTGGTGCGCACGACGCCGTCCAGGGGTGCGACGAACAGCCCATCCTCCGGGGCGACGGCCACGCCCGGGCCCAGCACGCGGCGGGCGTGCAGCAGATCCGGCACCTTGGACAGGGAGACGAGGTCCCCGGAGGCGGGAGAGAGGAGGGTTGCGGTGGTGTTCCGGTTCAGGGTTCGGGTGCGCTTGAACATGATCGTTACCTTTCGCTTATGCTCAGAAGGAGCGTAGAACGAAAGCTAGTGATGTGCAACGATCACGAACGAAACCACGTGGGGGGTGGAGCCCGTCGCCCCGCGATCGCTGGGCGACGCCGGTATCCTGGGGAGCGATGAGAGCTCAGAGCACGGACTTCGCCGAACAGCGCCGCCGCAAGATCGCCGACCTGGTCCGACGCGCCGGCAGCGTCCGGCTGGCCGACCTCGTGCAGCCCTTCGGCGTCAGCGAGCCCACGCTGCGCAAGGACCTCACCGCCCTGGAGCAGGAGGGACTCCTGCGACGCACCCATGGTGGAGCGATCGCGATCGAAACCAGACCGCAGTCCACCAATGACGCCAGGAAGGCCCGCCACATCGAGGCCAAGCGGGCGATCGCCGCGTGCTGCGCGGAGATGGTGCAGGAGGGACAGTCGGTGTTCCTCGATTCCGGCACCACGATCGAGGTGCTCGCCGAGCATCTGGAGCGGGATGCGGTGAACGTGCTGACCAACTCGATCGGCGCGGCGATGGCCGTCGCGGAGCGCCCCGGCCTCCGCCACACGCTGCTCGGCGGGGAGTACAAGCGGGTCGGCGGCTCTCTGAGCGGGGCCATCACCGTGGAGACCCTCTCCCGCTTCCATGTGGACACCGCGTTCATCGGGGTCAGCGGCATCACCCCGCAGGGGATCTTCACTGTGGATGTGGCCGAGGGGTATGTGAAGCAGGCGGCGATCCAGGCGGCACGGCGCGTCGTGGTGCCCCTGGACACCTCCAAGGTGGGATACCAGGATTTCTACCACCTGGCGGCCCTGGGCGTCATCGACGACATCGTCACCGAGGCGCCCCATGAGGACCTGGCCCGCTGGTGCGCGGAGCACGGGGTGCGGCTGCACGCCGCATAGCCCTGCGCCCCGCGGGGAGACGGGGTCAGCTGCCGCGCCGCTCCTGCGCACCGCCGGAGATCTGCTGCTCGGCGGCCTCCTCGGTGGTCTCGCCCTGGCCGGGCTCCTCCTCGGAGGCGGTGTGCTCCAGGTCGTCCTTCGTGGGATCGGGCATGACGGGCTCCTTCGGTGGCTCGAGGCGCCCCGGATGGGGTGCCGCTTCCAGCATGGCCCATCCCGACGCCGCGGACCAGGGTGATCGCCCTGCGGGAACGCATCCTCCCGCCCCCGCCGCCCCGCCCGCTCCCGGATCGACACTCCGCAGTGCATGAGTCCGCCGCTCCGCTCGGCGAAATCCCGAATCCGCCGCAAGTCCGGTGGCCGGGGGGTCGAGCCATGAATCCGCTCCGTCTGTTCGGATCGCGCACTCCGCTTCACATGAGCCCGAAGGGTGACTAGCATCACCCATGGGTGCGATGAGGCGCCCGAAGACGGAGGAGATCCCATGACCGTGTACGCGAATCCCGGCACCGACGGCTCGCTGCTGACCTTCAAGGACCGCTACGAGCACTTCATCGGCGGTGAGTGGACGCCGCCCGCCAAGGGCCGGTACTTCGAGAACGTCACCCCGGTGACCGGGAAGGTCTTCTGCGAGATCGCCCGCGGCACCGCCGAGGACATCGACGCCGCCCTGGACGCCGCCCACGCCGCCGCCCCCGCCTGGGGCCGGACCGCCCCCGCCGAGCGGGCCGCGGTGCTGCTGAAGATCGCCGAGCGCATGGAGCAGAACCTGGAGATGCTCGCCGTCGCGGAGACCTGGGACAACGGCAAGGCCGTGCGGGAGACCCTGGCGGCGGACCTGCCGCTGGCCGTGGACCACTTCCGGTACTACGCCGGGGCGATCCGCGCCCAGGAGGGGCGGCTGTCCCAGATCGACGAGGACACCACCGCCTACCACTTCCACGAGCCGCTGGGCGTGGTCGGGCAGATCATCCCCTGGAACTTCCCGCTGCTGATGGCGGTGTGGAAGCTGGCCCCCGCGCTGGCCGCCGGCAACGCCGTCGTGCTCAAGCCGGCGGAGCAGACCCCGGCCTCGATCCTGGTGCTCATGGAGCTGATCGGGGACCTGCTGCCGGCCGGCGTGCTCAACGTGGTCAACGGCTTCGGGGTGGAGGCCGGCAAGCCCCTGGCCTCCTCCCCGCGCATCGCGAAGATCGCCTTCACGGGGGAGACCACCACCGGCCGGCTGATCTCCCAGTACGCCTCGGAGAACATCATCCCGGTGACCCTCGAGCTCGGCGGCAAGAGCCCCAACATCTTCTTTGAGGACGTCATGGACCGGGAGGACGCCTTCTGGGACAAGGCCCAGGAGGGCTTCACCCTGTTCGCCCTGAACCAGGGGGAGGTGTGCACCTGCCCCTCCCGGGCCCTGGTGCAGGAGAGCATCGCGGAGGGGTTCCTGGAGGCCGTGGTGGCCCGCACCGAGCGGATCCGGATGGGCAACCCGCTGGACACGGACACGATGATGGGCGCCCAGGCCTCCAGCGACCAGCTGGAGAAGATCCTGTCCTACCTGGACATCGGGCGGCAGGAGGGCGCCGAGGTGCTCACCGGCGGGGAGCGGGCCGTGCTCGACGGCGAGCTGGCCGACGGCTTCTACGTGCAGCCCACCATCTTCCGGGGGGATAACTCGATGCGGATCTTCCAGGAGGAGATCTTCGGGCCCGTGGTCTCCGTGGCCACCTTCGCCGATTACGACGACGCGATCTCGATCGCCAACGACACCCTCTACGGGCTGGGGGCCGGCGTCTGGTCCCGCAGCGGCAACGTCGCCTACCGGGCGGGCCGGGCCATCCAGGCGGGGCGGGTGTGGGTGAACAACTACCACGCCTACCCCGCGCACGCGGCCTTCGGCGGGTACAAGTCCTCCGGCATCGGCCGGGAGACGCACCTGATGATGCTGGACCACTACCAGCAGACCAAGAACCTCCTGGTCTCGTACTCGGAGGACGCGATGGGCCTCTTCTGAGGCGAGCACGCCCCTCCCCGAGCACCCCTGGAACCCTTTCACGACGATTCGAAGGAGAATCCCTGATGAGCACCATGACAGCAGCCGTGGTCGGCGCCTTCGGCGAGGAGCTGGACGTCACCGACGTCGAGCGTCCCACCCCCGGGCCCGGACAGGCCCTGGTCAAGCTGATCGCCTCCGGCGTGTGCCACACGGACCTGCACGCCAAGGACGGCGACTGGCCGGTCAAGCCCACCCCTTCCTTCATCCCCGGCCATGAGGGCGTGGGCGAGGTGGTGGCCCTCGGCGAGGGGGTGGCGGACCTGCAGGTCGGCGACCTGGTGGGCAACGCGTGGCTGTGGTCGGCCTGCGGTCGCTGCGAGCACTGCCAGACCGGCTGGGAGACCCTGTGCGAGGAGCAGGTCAACGGCGGGTATTCGGTGGACGGCTCCTTCGGCGAGTACATGCTGGTGGACGCGGACTTCGCGGCCCGCATCCCCGAAGGCGCCGACCCGTACGAGGTGGCGCCGGTGCTGTGCGCCGGGGTGACCGTGTACAAGGGCCTCAAGCGCACCGAGGTGAGGCCCGGCCAGTGGGTCGTCATCTCCGGGATCGGCGGTCTGGGGCACCTGGCGGTGCAGTACGCGGTGGCGATGGGGATGCGGGTGGCCGCGGTGGACGTCGCCGAGGACAAGCTGGCCCTGGCCCGCCAGCACGGGGCGGAGCTCACCGTCAACGCGATGTCGGGGGATCCGGCCGCGCAGATCCAGGAGGCCACCGGCGGGGCGCACGGGGTGCTGGTCACCGCGGTGCACCCGGACGCCTTCCGGCAGGCCATCGACATGGCCCGCCGCGGCGGGACCATCGTGTTCAACGGCCTGCCCCCGGGGGAGTTCCCGGCGCCGATCTTCGACATCGTGCTCAAGGGCCTGACCATCCGCGGGTCGATCGTCGGCACCCGACGGGACATGGAGGAGGCCCTGGACTTCTATGCCCGCGGCCTGATCCATCCGACCTTCTCCAAGCGCCCGCTGCAGGACATCAACGGGATCTTCGACGAGATGCACCACGGGAAGATCGAGGGTCGTGTGGTGATCGAGTACTGATGCCGGCCCACGACGACGCCCGCCCGGCGTCCTGCGCTGTGAACGGCACCGCGAACGGCGCCGCGCCGGGTGCCGGGCCTGATGCCGGCCCCGGGCGGGAGGTCATCGAGGCTCGCCCCGCCGTCGCGGGGGAGACCGCCTCCCGCGTGGCCTTCACACGGGAGGCGGTGGCGCTGCTGCAGAGCCTGTGGGAGATCCACGGGCCGCTGATGTTCCACCAGTCCGGCGGGTGCTGCGACGGCTCCTCGCCCATGTGCTTCCCCGCCGGGGAGTTCCGCACCGGCGCGGCGGACGTGCTCCTGGGCGAGCTGGACCTGCCGGACGGGAGCGGCGGGGCGCTCGGGCCGATCGGGTTCTGGATGTCCCGCGAGCAGTTCGAGTACTGGAAGCACACCCACCTGACGGTGGACGTGGTGGACGGGCGCGGCTCCGGGTTCTCCGTGGAGGCCCCGGAGGGCAAGCGCTTCCTGATCCGCAGCCGCCTGCTGTGACGGCTCGCCCGGGTTAGAATCGGCGACGGCGTCGGGTGGCCCCGCGCTCCCCTTTCGCATCCCCGTCTTCGCCCCTCGAGGATCCATGATCCCCTCCTCCCCCAGCGACCGCCCCGCCCCCGCAGGCTCCGACGTCACCGATTCCGAGACCGCCGTGCTCCCCGCGGGTCCCGACGCCACCGCCGCGAGCTCGCCGGCCCGCCGCTTCCACATCAGCGGCCTGGACGCCCTGCGGGCGATCGCGGTGCTCGCCGTCGTCGTCTACCACGTGGACTCGGCTCTGCTGCCCGGCGGCTTCCTCGGGGTGGACGTGTTCTTCGTGGTCTCGGGTTTCCTCATCACCACCCTTCTGCTGCGCGAACGCGCCCGCACCGGCGGATCGACCTGCGCGGCTTCTGGGTCCGGCGGGCCCGGCGCCTGCTGCCGGCGCTGCTCGTGGTCATCACCGTGTGCTGCGCGGCGTCCCTGCTGGGCGGCCCGGATCTGCGGGTGCACCTGGACCGGCAGGTCCTCGGCGCGCTGACCTTCTCCACCAACTGGCTGGAACTGGCCGCGGGCGGCTCCTACTTCCACCACACCGCCCCCGTGCTGTTCATGAACTTCTGGTCCCTGGCCGTGGAGGAGCAGTTCTACCTGGTCTGGCCGCTGCTGTTCCTCGGGATCATGGCCCTGAGCCGCCGCCCCGCCCCGCGCATCCTCCTGGCCCTGGCCGGGGCCGTCGCCTCCGCGGCGCTGATGGCCGGTCTCTACGTCCCGGGCGAGGACCCCACCCGCGTCTACTACGGCACGGACACCCACGCCTTCGGGCTGCTGCTGGGCATCGCCCTGGCCTTCGCCTGACAGCTGGGCCGGGGCCCGGCCGCCGGCCTGCTCGCCCGGCGGGCCCCCGCCCTGGGGCTGCTGGGGGTGGGGACGCTCGTCGTCGCCGTGTGCTTCGCGGTCTTTGCCGAGGGGGCCGCGGCCACCTACTGCGGGGGGCTGGTCCTGGTCAGCCTCGGCGCCCTGGCGATGATCGCCAGCCAGCTCGGCCCGGCCCCGGCCCCTCGTATGGGTGGGGCGCCGCTCCTACGGGATCTACCTGCGGCACTGGCCCGTGCTGAAGATCCGAAACGACCTGGCGCCCACCGGCGTCCGCACCCCCCGCGTGGTGGGGGGGTGCAGGCCGCGGCGGTGGCGCTCACCGTGGTGCTGGCCGCCGTCTCCGAGCGGTGGATCGAGCAGCCCGTGCGCCGCCGCGGCTTCCGCGCCGTCCTGCTCGGGGCGGCCACCGTGCTCAGCGCCGGACTGGCCGCCATCGGCTCGGCCGACGCCCGGCGCACGATGTCGTCTCGCCTGCGCGCCGCCCTGGCCGGCGGGCTGGTGGGGGTGCTGCTGTTCGGCACCGCCGCGGTCGCCGTCGTCACCGCCCCGCAGCGCAGCCAGGTGGAGCAGGACGTGGACGCCGCCCAGCAGGCCATGGCCGAATCCCAGCAGAAGGCGCGCGAGCGGGCGAAGGAGCGGGCCGAGCAGCGGGCCAGCGCCGCCCCTTCGGCCAGCGCCTCCGCCACCCCCTCCGCCAGCCCGACGCCGAAGGGATCGCAGTGCGCCTCCCCCAAGCCCGAGGACATGACGTTCATCGGGGACTCCCTGATCGCCGTCTCCGCGCCCGGGCTCATGCAGCAGTTCCCGGGGGCGGTGATCGACGGGGTGCCCAACCGCAAGTGGGACGAGGCCGAGGGGCTGGTGCGCTCGCACCTGGATGACGGCACCCTCGGGCCCTGCGTGGTCCTGGACTTCGGCACCAACGGCGGCATCCCCGAGCCCGGGGTGCTGGACCGCGTGGTGGACATGATCGGCCCGGACCGCGACGTCGTGCTGGTGACGATCTACGGGCAGTCCACCTTCATCGAGGCCGCCAACCAGCTGCTGTGGGATCAGCCGAAGAAGCGGCCGAACGTGCGGATCGCGGACTGGTACGCGATCGCCTCCACCCGCCCGGACCTGCTGCAGTCGGACCTGACCCACCCCAACATCCCCGGCGGCACGGTCTTCGCCGAGACCATCGAGAGGGCCTTCCAGGGGTTCGGGAAGCGCTGAGCCCGGCCCGGTCGGGCTGCCCGGTCAGGCGGGCTGCCAGTCCTCGGCCGGGCCCTGGGCCAGCCCCAGCAGCCACCGCGCCAGCATCCGGTGACCCTCGGCGTCGGGGTGCAGCCCGTCCGCGCGCACCCGCTCGGGGTGGCCCTCCAGCACCGGCCAGGGATCCAGGTGGTCCCGGTGGGTCTGCCGCGCCCACGCGGCCAGGCGCTCGCGGTGCTCCCGCACCAGGGTCGGGTCCACCTCGTGGCCCAGCACGGTCCGGACCCGCTGGGCGTCCAGCCACGTGGGGCCCAGGACCACCGGGCGCATACCCTCGGCCTCCAGGTCGGCGCACAGCCGCTGCACCAGCTCCACCAGCTCCCGCGGGGAGGTGCCGTCCAGCAGCAGATCGTTGATCCCCGCGCTGATCAGCACGGTGTCGGCCCTGCGCGCGGTGAGCTCCGGGAGGATGTGCTGGGCGATCCGGCGGATCGTGGTGCCCGGGTAGGCCAGCTGGTACAGCCGGTGCTCGGCTTCCTCGCGGCCCACGTGCCAGGCGCCCAGGGCCGCCGCCCACCCGCCGTCGAGACTGGCTCGGCCGTAGGCGATGGAATCCCCGATCACCGCGATCCGCTGGGCGACGGCCAGCGGGTTCGCGCTGAGGTAGGCCCACGCGGGCCGGGTCTCGGTGGCGCCGGGGGTGCGGGTGAGGGTGCGGCGCCGGGCGTAGGCGGCCACCTCGTAGGCGTCCGCCGCGGCCAGCTGCTGCGCGTCCAGGGGCAGCAGAGCCCCGGCGACGCTGCGGCGGATCCGGCGCACGGCACCGGGGTGCACGTCCTTGCCGCTGGCCGCGATCACCGCCGGATCCAGGATGGGCACGTCGACGACGTCGTGGTCGGCCAGCTCCGTGGGCTGGGCGTGCACGGTGTGCCCGAACAGGTGCTCCTGGACGCGGGGGTTGAGGAGGGTTCCGAAGGAGAAGACGGGGAGGTCGGTGCTGCTCATGCTCCCATTCTGCGCCGCGGACCCGTGGGAAGGGGCTAGAGCCGCCAGGGGTGCGGGGTGTAGGCCCGGCGCCCGGGCAGGCAGCCGGCCAGCGCGCGGATCTCGGCGGCCACCTGCTGCGCGGCCAGCACGGGCAGCCCCGCCCCGTCGACCCCGGGCAGGATCACGTGGCGGCCGTGGCCGGTGGCCCCGGCGCGGCGGGCGTGGGCCGCGGTCAGGGCGGCGCGCAGCCGGGCGGGCTGGCGGGCCTCGCGCCGTCCGGCGGAGATCACCGTCACCGGGATCCGGCCGAGCTTGGGGGACTGGTCCAGCCAGCCGCGCAGGGTCTCGTCGAGGGAGGCCCGCAGCTGCGCGGAGGCCGTCCGGCTGGCGGCGTCCCAGCCGTCGGCGGCCAGGTCCGCGCGGACGTCCTCCGGCAGCAGGTGCAGGCAGCGTCCGTGCCGCGCGAGGGCCGCGAGGCGGCGGGCGGCGTCTGGGGTGCCGGACAGCGCTGCGGCCCACCGGGGGCGACGCCGCTCGGAGAGGCCGCGGCGCGGGCTCTCCGGGCTCTCCGGGCTCATCAGGCTTCCCAGGCTCACCGGGCCGAGCCGGCACTGGGTCGGGGCGGGGCCCAGCTCGTCCACGGGATCCACCAGCACCAGTCCGGAGATCCGCTCCCGACGCCGGGCGGCCACCGCGCGCACCACGGGCCCGCCGGTGCCGTGCCCCACGAGGACGAAGGGTCCGGGGCCGAAGTGCTCGAGCAGATCCTCCAGGTCCGCGGTCATACGCTCCAGGGTCCACGGGGCAGCCGGGCGGCGACCCGATCCGGCGGAGCGGCCCAGCCCGGTGCGGTCGTAGACCACGGTGCGGGCGGAGACGCCGACGGTGCGCTGCACGAGCGCCCACATCGAGCCGGTGTCCGCCGCGTCGGCCTCGACGATGACGGTGGGGCGGGGACACACGGCCCCGGCGGCCTCGGCCGCACCGCAGCGGGGGCCGTCGATGACCATGGCGCACAGCTCGCGCCCGTCCCGGGTGGTGACCCATTCCCGGCGGCCCTGGCTGTGTCTGGCGCGTGCCCGCAGCATCGTCGGCGCTGACCTCCTCGCCGGGCCCGGGGGCCCGGTGTCTCCGAGCCTGCCCTCCCGGGACGCTGAGGCCATCATAACCCTCGGGGAAGGGGTTGGCGAGGTGGGGCCGGGGCGGATGTCCGGGCGGGCGTCCGCGCTGGTCAGCCCGCGGTGGGCGCCTTCTCGCGGGGCTGCTGCGCGGCCTGGACCCGGCCGTTGAGCTCGGCGACGTGCTCGGGGGCCTCCTCGGGGCGGGCCACGGCCGGCGTCGACCCCCACAGCGGCCGTCCGTTGGACTCCGGGGTGAAGCGCAGGGAGATGAACCCGATGACCCCGGTGATCATCAGGTAGTAGGCCGGCCACATGAGGTTCTGGGTCTTGCCCACCAGGGTCTCCATGACCACCGAGGTGGTGCCGCCGAACAGCGAGATGGAGATGTTGAAGGCGATGGACAGGGCCCCGGCGCGCAGGGCGGTGGGGAACAGGGAGGGCAGGGTGGAGGGCATGGTCGCGCTGAAGCAGATCAGGGACAGACCCATGATGAGCAGGCCGAACAGGGTGCTCAGCGTCCCGTCCGCGCGGATCAGCAGCAGGGCGGGGACGGCCAGCAGGATCAGCGCGGCGGAGCCGGTCAGGGCGACGGCGCGCCGGCCCACCCGGTCCGAGAGCCACCCGAGCACGGGGATCAGCGCCAGGCACACGGCCATGACGATGATCTGCAGGATCTGGGAGGTCAGCTCGGAGACGGCCCCGCGCCCGCCCTGCATGCTCGCCATGATCGGGATGTAGGAGGGCATGTAGGCGGTGAGCATGTAGTTGGCGACGTTCCAGGCGATCACCAGGCCGCAGCACACGAGCATGTTGGGCCAGAGCCGGAAGGTCTCCTTCAGCTGGGCGCCCACGCGGTGCTCCTCCTTCGCCGCGGACTTCTTCTCCATGGCCTCGAAGGCGGGGGTGTCATCCAGCTTGGAGCGCAGGTACAGGCCGACCACGCCCAGGGGCAGGGCGACGTAGAAGGGCACCCGCCAGCCCCAGGCCAGCATGGCCTCGGGGCTGAGCACCCCCGGACATGATGGTGGCCAGGGAGGCGCCGAGCAGGTAGCCGGTGAAGGTGCCGGCCTCCAGCATGGAGCCGAGCAGGCCGCGGCGTCGGTCCGGGGCGTATTCGGCGATGAAGGTCATGGCGTTGCCGTACTCCCCGCCGGTGGAGAAGCCCTGCAGCAGCCGGCACAGCAGCAGGAAGGCCGCCCACAGCCCGATGGAGTGGTAGTCCGGCAGGCAGCCGATGAGGAAGGTGCCGGCGGCCATGAGCAGCATGGTCAGCGCGAGCACCCGGTTGCGCCCGATCCGGTCCGAGAGCGGGCCGAAGAACATCCCGCCCAGGGGGCGCACGAGGAAGGCGACGGCGAACAGCCCGGCCACGAGGATGCTGCCGAGCACGCCGTCGGTCTCCGGGAAGAAGACGGTCTTCATGGTCAGCGAGAGGTAGCCGTACACGCCGAAGTCGTACCACTCGGTGATGTTGCCGATGGCGGCCGCCGCGATGGCGCGCTTGATGACGGGCGGTTCGGTGACGGTGACGTCCTCGACCTCCCAGTGCCGATGCTGCTCCTGCTGCGAGGGTCCGGCGACCATGCTCATGCCCTTTCCGTTCGATGCCGCGGGCGCCGCCGGTGGGTCGCGTCCGGCCAGGGATCGGGGCGGCGCGGCGGTGGTCCCCTCGGGCGGCCCTGCGGTCGGCGGGATCGGCAGATCATCACCGTACTGATCTTCTGGCTTCTCGATCCTACAGCGCAGAGGGAAGCTAAGTACCTGCGAGGGTCGTGGTTCTGGACACGCCGCCGCGGTGGGGCCGGGAGCCGTCGCGGACCTGGCCGCACCCGCCCGTCTTGACCGGGCCGCACCCGGCCCGCATGCTGGATTCCGGCCCCGCCCGCGGGATCCGGTGCCTGCGCCGCCCGCACCCCGGCCGGGCCCGCCATCGCACCCCGAGGAGTCCGCCATGATCCCGCTCGCCGCCGCGTCCCCGCTGGCGCTGTCCCCGGGGGAGCTGACCATCGGGATCCTCGCCCTGATCTGTGCGGTCCTGTTCCTGGTCGCCCTGGTGGTGGTGGGCAGGTCCCGCCGCATCGATCCGATCGGCAAGCTCGGCTACCTCGTGGTCATGCTCGCCTTCCCCCTGGTCGGCCCGCTGTGGACCCTGTGGACCGTGCGCGGCAAGTCCCGGCCCGACGCCGCGCAGACCGACGACGTCGACCCCCGCCCGCGTCTCTGACCTGGGCCGCGCGCCGAATCCTCTCGACCGACCGCCCCGACCAGACCGACCGCCCCGACCCCGAAGGAGACCGCCCGTGGAGCACTGGGACCCCAGCGTGATGTTCCGGACCGTGGACATCGCGGCGGTGGCCGCCAACGGGCTGCTCGGCGGCGCGGTCGCGCGGGCCTTCCGCTTCGACATCGTCGGCTTCGTCATGCTCGCGATCGTCTCCGGGATGGGCGGGGGCATGATCCGCGACGTCCTGCTCAACTCCGGGTTCCCGGTGGCCCTGACCGACGCCGGGTACTGGGTGGGAGTCCTGGCCGCGGCGGCGGTGGCCTACACCATCGATCTGGGGTCCCGGTGGGCGGATCGGCTGCTGATCGTCCTGGACTTCGTCGGCATGGGGGCCTGGACGGCCACCGGCACCCTGAAGGCCCTCGGGCTGGGGCTGCACTGGCTGCCCGCCGTCGCCCTGGGGGTCACCACCGCGGTGGGCGGCGGGGCCATCCGGGACATCATGGTCAACCGCATCCCGGCGGTGTTCGGCGGGAACTCCCTCTACGCGACGATCGCGGTGATCGGGGGTGCTGAGATGGTGGTCTTCCAGGAGCTGCTGCACCGGCCCAACGTGGGCATGGGTGTGGCGATCGTGACCTGCGGGGTGCTGGGGATCCTGTCCCGCTGGCGCAACTGGCGCCTGCCGGCCCCGGTGGATCTGACGGTCCCGCGCCCCAAGCTGCGCCTGGGGCGGCGTCGGATCCGCCGGGGCCCGCTGAAGGAGCAGGGCTGGACCCCGGGGGAGCCGCTGACCCGCAACCTGGAGACGGTCACCCCGGAGCAGATCCGCCGGCATCGGCGCCGCCGCCGACGCCGCGTGCGCGACCGCGCCTGAATCCGCCGGACTCGCCGGACCCTCAGCGGTCCACGAACACCCCGCGCGCCCGGTCCTTGGCCACGGTGCCCGCCGGGAAGACCCGCCCGGACATCGCGAGGTACACCCCGGGGTCCAGCAGCTGCGCGGCGGTGACGGCCGAGCCCACGTTGAACGGGGCATCCGTGATCCTCATGCAGGAGGGCTGCATCGCCCCGGTGAGCACCACCGTCTTCCCCGCGACGGCCTCCGGATGGGCGAGCAGGTGCTCGGCGGTCTCGGTCATCGTGTCCGTGCCGTGGGTGATGACGATGCGCGGGGTCTCGGCCGCGGCCACCGCCTCGGTGAGGATGCGTCGGTGCTCGGCGGTTATGTCCAGGGAGTCCACGGCGAGCACGCCGCGCACCGCGGTGCGCAGGTTCGTGGCGGCCTGCTCGAGGATCGGGCCGACGGTGGGCTCGTGGATCTCCAGCTGACCGGCGGTGGAGTAGATCTTGTCGATCGTGCCGCCGGTGGTCAGCACCAGCAGGTCGGGGGGCGGCGGCGTCGGCGGGCAGTGCGGACATGGGTCTCCTTCGGGAGCGGGGTGGGACCGGACCAGCGTAGACCAGCCCGGGGGCGCCGTGAATTCCCCCACGAACCGAGGATCTGCATTGCATCGCTCAGCAGAAGGAGTACTGTAGTCCGGGTTTGTCGACCGGAAAGCATACTTACTGATGAGCCGAACCCATCCCTCACCCGACCATGTGGCGCTGAGCCCCGACGACATCCACGTCGTGGACCAGCCCGAGATGAAGAAGGCGCTGCGCGCGACCCTCCTGGGCAACTTTATGGAGTGGTTCGACATCGGCGTGTTCGCCTACGTCATGACCTACATCGCCGCGGTGTTCTTCCCGCTGCCGGAGCCGTGGGGCCAGCTGGCCACCTTCGCGACCCTGGCCGTGACCTTCGTCGTGCGGCCCTTCGGCGGCCTGGTCCTCGGACCCCTGGGCGACCGGATCGGGCGCCGGGCGATCCTCGCGTTCACGATCATCATGATGTCCCTGGGCACCTTCCTCATCGGCTGCCTGCCCGGCTACTCCGCCTGGGGCCTGGCCGCGCCGATCCTGCTGATCCTGCTGAAGTTCGTCCAGGGCTTCTCCACCGGCGGCGAGTACGCCGGGGCCGCGACCTTCATCGCCGAGTACGCCTCGGACCGGCGCCGCGGCTTCTGGGGCTCCTTCCTGGACCTGGGCTCCTACCTGGGCTTCGCCGCGGCGGCCGCGCTGGTGACCGTCGTCGAGCTGGCCACCACGGACGAGCAGATGCTGGCCTGGGGCTGGCGCATCCCGTTCTGGGTGGCCCTGCCGCTGGGGCTGATCGGGCTGTACATGCGCAGCCACATCAAGGAGTCCCACGCCTTCGAGGCGCAGAGCGAGCAGGTCGCCCAGGATGAGCGGGAGATGGAGAAGACCGGCATGTGGCGCCAGATCGGCTCCCTGATCCGGGACTTCTGGCCGCAGATCCTCATGGGCACCGCCCTGGTCATGTGCGCGCAGGTCGTCGGCTACGCCGTGACCACCTACATGCCCACCTACCTCACCGAGACCCTGGGCTACGACACCCTGCACGGCAACGCCCTGCTGATCCCCGTGCTGATCATCGTCTCTGTGGGCCTGCCGCTGTTCGGGGCCCTCTCGGACCGCATCGGGCGCCGCCCCGTGATGATCACCGGCTGCGTCGTCGGCATCCTCGCCGCGATCCCCGCGTTCCGCCTGATGATGCTGGGCCACACCTGGTCCACGTTCCTGGGGCTGCTGATCATGGGCGTCATCATGATGTTCCAGGTCTCCGTGCAGGCCTCCGCCCTGCCGTCGCTGTTCCCCACGGACCGGCGCTACACCGCGATGGGCCTGATGTTCAACGTGGCCGTGGGGCTGTTCGGCGGCACCACCGGGCTGGTCATCTCCGCGCTGCAGAACCTGTTCGGCACCGAGATGATGGGCGCGTACTACATCATGTTCGCCTGCCTGGTGGGCGGCATCGGCGTGTACTGCATGAAGGAGTCCTCCGGACGCAACCTCATCGGGTCCATGCCCGCTGTGGAGCACGAGGAGGAGGCCCAGGAGGTCGCCGCCACGATCCACGAGAACGAGAAGTACGACCTGTCGACCATGCCGATCGACATCTCCCAGATCCGCACCGACGGCGACGCCGCGGCGTCGTCCGCGGCTGGCCCGTCCGCTGGGACGGGTGCCGGGTCGGGTGCGGCCGGCGGCTCCGGGCAGGAGGCCGCCGGGGTGCGCTGATCCACCCCACGCCGGGTTCGTCCCGGCAACCGCGGCACGGGACCGGCGGAATACCTCTTCCGCCGGTCCCGTTGTGCGTAGGTGACGATGACGACGCCCCGCCGGCACGGCGGAGGCGTCGTGAGCCTCGAGACAAGGAGTCCCCATGACCGAGCGCAACGACATCCCCCGCACCGACCTGTCCGTGTTCCCCCTGAACCTGGGCGGGAACACCTTCGGCTGGACCTCGGATGAGGAGCAGTCCTTCGCCGTGCTGGATGCCTTCGTGGCCGCCGGCGGCAACTTCATCGACACCGCGGACGTGTACTCCGCGTGGGCCGAGGGGCACTCGGGCGGGGAGTCCGAGGAGGTCCTGGGCAAGTGGCTGGCCGCCCGCGAGAACCGCGAGGACGTGGTCATCGCGACCAAGGCCGGCCAGCACCCGGAGCACTCCGGGCAGAGCCGCGAGGCCGTGCTCGGGGCGATCGACGCCTCCTTGGAGCGGCTGCAGACCGACCACGTGGACCTGTACTACGCGCACTTCGACGACGAGTCCGTGACCATCGAGGAGCAGGCCCGCGCCTACGACGAGGTCGTGCGCGCCGGGAAGGCCCGGTACGTGGGCCTGTCCAACTACTCCCCGGACCGGATGCGCCAGTGGTTCGAGTTCGCCAAGGCCGAGGGGCTGGCGGTGCCGGTGGCGATCCAGCCGCAGTACAACCTGCTGCACCGCAAGGACTACGAGCAGGGCTACCGGGAGATCGCCCAGGAGTACGACGTCGCCGTGTTCTCCTACTTCTCCCTGGCCTCCGGCTTCCTGACCGGCAAGTACTCCTCCGCGGAGGACCTGGAGGGCGCGGCCCGCAAGGACTTCGTGACCACGTACTTCTCCGAGACCGGGATCGAGCCGGGCCTGAAGGTCGTGGAGGCCCTGAAGCGGGTGGCCCTGAACCACGACGTCGAAGTCACCACCGCCGCGCTGGCGTGGCTGCTGGCCAAGGGCGTGACCGCCCCGATCGCCTCGGCCCGCACCCCCGAGCAGCTCGAGGCCCTGGTGGCCGCCCCCGGCGTGAAGCTGATCCAGGCCGAGGTGGACGCCCTGGACGAGGCCTCGGAGTCCTTCGCCTGATCCCTGGCCCGGGTGGCCGGGCCGCGTGAGATGCGGGGTTCAGATCCCACCGCAAAACTGGAGATCCTTCCCATAACGGGACGTGACACGTCCCGTTATGGGAAGGATGTCCAGTTTTAGGGGAGGAAGGGCATGCTTCTGCACCGGGTCGGCCGGGTGCGGGTGCCCCGCGGTCAGAACAGCGCGGTGGAGAAGGCGAGCAGGCCGAAGACGATGCCGGGCATGTTGGCCACGGCCAGGGGCCAGTCCCGCGGGGAGTAGAGCATCCCGTAGATGACCCACAAGGTGCAGTTGATGGAGGCGACCAGCGGCTGGATCCAGTCGCCCTTGTCGCCCTCCAGGTTGCCGATGATCTGCGGGATGTAGGCCACGTACATGGCCACCGACATGCAGGTGGCCACCCATCCCAGGGTCGCGAGCTTCTTGTCCTCCACGGGTCCACCGCTTCCGTCGTCGTCAGTGGACGCCGGTCGGCGCCCTCGCAGGAGCTTAGCGCGCCGCTGGACCGCGCTCCGCCGCCCAGCCCTGCCGCCGGAATCGACCGCGCGAGGTGCGGGATTCGTTCTCAGATGCGTCGTTCGTGCTGAGATGCCGCACGCCGGGCCGCATCTCAGCACGAACGGCGCACCTCAACACCAAACCCGCATCTCAGCACGCACCAGCCCCGCCCCCGACGACGCCGCCGCGCTCAGTCTCCGTCCGGCGTCTGGACGCTGCGGCGCGCCCACGCCAGGTGCTCCTGCACGGCGTCGCGCCCCGCGGCGGTCAGGGCCCGGTTGTCCCGCAGCATCTGCTCGGCCCGCAGGCGCACGAACTCCGAGTACTCCGGATTTCCGGTGGCCGCGAAGGACTCCCGGGCCGAGGACATCTGGGCGAGGTCCCGGGTCACCTGCCGCAGGATCATCCACCGGCCCCACAGCAGCACCACGGCGCACACCAGCAGGGTCACGGACAGCCACGGCAGCCAGGTGTACGCCACCGCCGCCAGCACCATCAGGACGGTGACGGCTACGGCCACGGAGACGATGGGGGCGGCGTCGTGCCGGGACTTGTCCAGGGTCTGCTGGCCCACGGCCACGAAGGTCTCCCGGAAGCTCGGCCGCTCCTCCGTCCGTCGGCCGGCCGGTCTCGAGCCGGCCGGATCCTCCGGGCCCCCGGCCGCCTGCCGGTGCGCCCGGCGGCTCACGGAGCGAGGATCCCGGCCCAGTAGCCGAGGATCCCGACGGCGAACATCCCGAAGATGATCCAGATCGCGTTGACCTTGTGCCGCAGCAGCCACATGCACAGGAAGGTCAGCAGCAGCGGCACCAGCCCCGGCAGCAGGGAGTCCAGGATGGACTGGACGGTGTTGGTCACGTGCTTGCCGTCGGACTGGGTGTACTCGGAGAGCACGAAGGGGATGTTCACGGTGGTCCACTTGGACACCAGCGCGCCCATCACGAACAGACCCATCACGGAGGCGATCTGGGTGAGGCGCTTGAGGGTGTTGCCGCCGACCTCGGAGACCACCTGCACGCCCTTCTGGTAGCCCAGCCGGAAGCCGTACCAGCGGGTCGCGATGCGGATGATGTTCAGCACCACGAAGAACAGCAGCGGTCCGAGGATGGAGCCGCTCATCGCCAGGGATGCGCCGAGGGCCGCCAGCACGGGGCGGGCGGTGCCCCAGAACAGGGGGTCCCCGACGCCGGCCAGCGGACCCATCAGGCCCACCTTCACGTTGGTGACGTCCGCGGCGGAGATGTCCTCTCCCTCGGACTTCTGCCGCTCCATCGCGGCGGTGACCCCGAAGATCGGGGAGGCGATCCACGGCTGGGTGTTGAAGAACTCCAGGTGCCGACCCAGGGCCGCGGCCTGGTCCTCCTTCTTGGTGTAGAACCGCCGGATCGCGGGGATCATGCTCACGCACACGCCGATGGCCTGCATGCGCTCGAAGTTGAAGGAGCCGAGCATGAAGGTCGAGCGGAAGTACGTGGAGACGTAGTCGCGGCGGGTCAGGCGCTTCTGGGCGGTGGCCGTCGCCTCGGCGCCGGAGACGGCGTCGGGCTGGGCGGGGGTGTGCTGCACGGTCATGGGGTGGCTCCTACTCGAGCTCGTTGTCCAGGCGCGGGCCGGTGCTCGCGGCGGGTGCGGGGGCCTGGATGCGGTCGTGGAAGACGGGGTTCAGCTGCACGTAGACGACGGCCAGGCAGGCGCCGATGATGCCCAGACCCACGAGGTTGAAGTCCGGGATGAAGGCGGCCAGCACGAAGCCGAGGAAGAAGAACGGCATGAGCGAGCGGGCCTTCATCATGTTGATGACCATCGCGTACCCGACGACGACGATGAACCCGCCGGCGATCTGCAGGCCGGTGGTGACGACGTCGGGGATCGCGTTCAGCCACTGCTCGACGATGCTGGTCCCGGCCACCGCGGCGACGGCGGCGGTGGGGATCGCCACGCGCAGGCCCTGCAGCAGCAGCGCGGAGAAGTGCATCAGCTCGATGCCGCGGAAGTTGGCCTGTTCGGCGAAGCGGTCGGCTTGATGTTGGAAGAACACGGCGATGGTGCGCACGAAGATGGTGAGCACCTGCCCGGCCGCGGCCAGGGGCACGGCGATCGCGATGCCCTCGCCCACGGATTGGTGGCCGAGGATCACGACGGCGGAGGCGACGGTCCCGGCGAGGGCGGCGTCGGGGGCCATGGCGGCGCCGACGTTCATCCAGCCCAGGGCGATCAGCTCGAGGGAGCCGCCCAGGACGATGCCGGTCTGCAGGTCCCCGAGGACCAGGCCCATGAGGGTGCAGGTGACGATGGGGCGGTGGAACTGGCGCTCGTCGAGCACCGAGGCCATGCCGGCGATCAGCGCGACGAGCACGACCAGGACGAATTGGACGGGGGTCATCGGAGCATGCCTTTCTCCTTCAGGGTGGCCATCATGTCCTGGCGGGAGCTGCTGGGCACCTGCTGCAGGGTGAGGGGGACGCCGAGTTCGTGGATGGCGCGGTAGGCGGCGACGTGCTCGTCGTCCACGGACACGGCTTCGGAGACCTGGGTCATGCCCTTGCGGTAGGTGACCCCGCCGACGTTGACTTCCTTGACGCGCACGCCTTCGCGCAGCAGCCGCAGCGCGTCCATCGGGGATTCCACGACGATCATGGTGCGCATCCCGGCGTAGTCGGGGTTCCAGTACACGCGCACGGTGCGCTCCACGGTGAGCACGTTGGTGCGCACCGAGGCGGGCCCGACCTGCAGCAGCAGGGTCTTGCGCAGGGTGTCCTGGGCGGCGGCGTCGGAGGCGGCGATCAGGGTCTTGGGGGCGATGTCGTTGACCCAGTTGTTGGCGACCTGCCCGTGGATCAGGCGGGAGTCGATGCGCAGGAACGCGACGTCCATGTGGCGTTCGGGGTCCCGGGGGATCTCCTCCAGGGGGACGACGGCGCCGGTCGGGGCCGCCTGCGGGGCCTGACCCGCTGCGGCCGGGGTGGCGGTGGCCTGGCCCTCCGGGGCGGCGGTGGCGCCGGGCGGGGTCAGGGCGGAGCGGGCGGCGGCGTCGGTGGAGGCCTGCCCGTCCGGGCTCGTCTGCTCGGCACCCGCGGCGGGAGCCGAGCCGGCGGCCGGGGCCTGCTGGGCCGGGGCTTTCTGCGCCGGGGCCATGGTCTCCTTGAAGCTGCGGACTCCGCGGGATCCGGCCTTCACGGCCTTGGCGACGAGCTTCTCCACGGTGGCGGTGGGCCGCTTGGCGGCGGGCAGGACCTCCAGGAGCATGGGCACGTTGACGCCGGTGACGACGTCGGCGTGCTCGCGTTCGGCGACGAAGCGGGCTCCGGCGTTGTAGGGGCTGCCGCCGAAGAGGTCGACGAGCAGCAGCACGTCCTCCTCCGGGCCGACGGCGGCTGCGTAGGCCTCCAGCAGGTCCTCGGGGCCCTGGCCGGGCAGGAACGTCACGGGGGTGACGCCCTCGATCTCCCCGAGGATCATGCCGGAGGTCTTCAGCAGCGCCGGGGCCGTCTCCCCGTGGGCTGCGACGATGATCGCGACCATACGTCATCCTCCGATGGTGCGGCGGGACGGCGCCTCCGTGCGGAAGCCCGGTCCCGAAGTGATGGGTGGAGCCGGGGCGGGCGGTGCGGCGCGTCTCGGCGCGCTCAGTGTAGCTCCGCCGGAGATCGGAGGCGGGCAGGCGCGCGAGTATGACGGCGCGGCGGCGGGGTCAGACGGTGATCTCGATGCGGTTGCCCTCCGCATCCAGGAAGGCGGTCTCGTAGTAGCCGTCCCCGGTCGTGCGCGGGCCGTCGAGGATCTCGTAGCCGTCGGCGCGCAGCCGGTGGGTCAGCTCGTCCACGGCCTGCTCGGAGCCCAGGGACAGGGCCAGGTGGTTCCAGCCGAAGGCCGTGTGCCCTGCGCCGTCGGTGAGCTCCGGACGGGTCATGATCTCCAGACGGGTGCCGTCCTGGAAGGTGAGGAAGTGGGTGCGCAGCCCGGTGCGGGGGTTGTGGTAGCCGGCGTCGGCGGTGGCGCCGAAGTAGGTCTCCCAGAAGCCGCGGGCGGCCTCCAGGTCCCGGACGCAGATCGCGGTGTGGTCGATGCGGGGCATGGGTCTCCTCCGAGGGGATCGATGGCGGGGCGCGGCCTCGCGGCCGCGCGATGCGATCACGGTAAGTGGTTGGATGATCACAGCTGTACTAACCGGACACGTTGATCGAGAAGCGCGCCCCGGAGCTCGACGGTTGCCGGTCGAGCTCATGACCGGCTGGCCAGCAGGTGGTGGGATGCGGTGCGAGCCTCAGTGAAGACTGTGGGGTCCTGGTGGATGGATGCGGTGACCTGGGCACCTTCGTGGAGTAGGTGGAGTAGACCGGCCATGCGGTGGTTGCCTTCGGCCAGGATCGTGAAGAGTGCCAACATCCAGTTCTTCTCGTTCAGGATGATCCTTGTGGCCTGGTGGTCACTGGCCCCGATTTCGGCCCAGGCGTTGGCGAAGGCGCAGCCGCGGAGTGTGTCTCCGGCCCACCGGATGGTGTGGTCGTAGACGATGTCGAGGCCTTCCGCGAGGCTGGCTTGCTGCAGTGCG
The DNA here is from genome assembly GCF_044878465.1 of Rothia sp. BD8. NCBI lineage: Bacteria > Bacillati > Actinomycetota > Actinomycetes > Micrococcales > Micrococcaceae > Rothia > Rothia sp. BD8. The sequence goes on from NZ_JANJES010000007.1 coordinate 136,742, forward strand.
GTCACGAGTTCGCCCTGCCAGTTATGGGCGCGTTGTTGCAGGTAGCAGGCGACGAGATGGTCCTTGGAGTCGAAGCGCTGGTAGAGGGTTCGCTTGGTCGTGCTGGCACGCTCGGCGATGCTGTCGACGCCCGTGGCGGTGATGCCCTGTTCCCGGAAGAGCCATGTCGCGGCGTCGAGGATCCGGTGGCCCGCCGGGGTGGTGCTCACTGGAGCGAAGGGTTCGAGATCCATGTCCATGGTTGCTCCTGGCTCGGATGCGGATACACTGACAGTATACCGACCGGTATGGTTACCTGTTGCGATGCGATGGATCTTGGCTGCAGCATTCGTGATGACGTGGAGCTCTGGTTTCGTGGGCGCGTCCTTGGCCGACCAGACGGCGGTGGGAGTCTGGGGGCTACTGGCTTGGCGCTACCTGGTGACCGCGGCAGTGCTCCTTGTCGTCTCTATGGTGACGTCCTCGACCCGCCGAGCGGTGGTCGACGTGGGACGCGGTGATCTGTTGCGACAGGTTGCCTTGTCGCTGCTGTCGCATGTCGTATTCCTCGGCGGGGTGTTCCTTGCCGCCCACCACGGGCTAGATGCCGGGCTGTCTGCCCTGGTGTGCGCACTGCAGCCCTTGCTGGTCACCGCCGTGGGGCGACTGGTCTTCTCTGATTCCGTCAGCATTCGCCAGTGGGCTGGTCTTGGTGTGGCGCTTGCCGGTGTGACCCTCAGCGTTGGTGGGATCAGCGCGGCCGGCGTGGCCAGTGTCGGCCTGGTGGTGGCAAGCCTGCTCGGCCTGTCCACGGCTGCGCTCCTGGAGCGCGTGTGGCAACCGGCAATGCCGGTCATGCTCAGCCTGACCATTCAAGTCTGTGTGGCGGCTGGATTCTTCATGCTCTGCGCGCTCGCCGATGGGAGCTTCCGCGTTCCCGTCTCCGGACGGTTGGTGCTGGCGCTCATCTGGCTCGTTCTCCTGTCAGGCCTGGGCGGCTATGCCACCTTCACCTGGTGCCTGCGCCACGTGGGGGCCACCGCAACCAGCACCCTGCTCTACCTGACAGCCCCCGTCACGATGTTGTGGGCCTGGGCCATGTTCGGTCAGCGGCCTTCCCCCATCCAATGGGCGGGGCTGCTTGTCGTGCTGGGCGGAGTGGCCTGCGCCACCACACGCATTGAAAGGTCAGCGGCAGAACCGGCATGAGCCAGCGCACACAACTCGCCCATGTACCCGCGAGGCAACCACTCTAAGAATGAGGCCATGAATGACTCACCAGAACGCTGCGCTGACACCCCGCCATCGCCTCAAAGTCGCCCAACTCGTGGTTGACCACGGGTGGCCGATCAGTGAGGTCGCCGCCCGTTTCCAGGTCTCTTGGCCGACTGTGAAGCGCTGGGCCGATCGCTACCGCCAGGGCGAGTCCATGCAGGACCGATCATCCAGACCCCGCTACTCGCCCAACCGGACCAGCCCGCAGACCACCCGGCGCTGCATCAACCTGCGACTGCGCCTTCGCGAGGGGCCAGTCCAGTTGGCCTGTCGACTCGGCATCGCCCCGTCCACGGTCCACCGCATCCTGGTCGACGCGCACCTGAACCGGCTGTCCCACGTCGACCGCGCCACCGGCGAGCCGGTCCGCCGCTACGAGCACGACCATCCCGGCGCGATGCTGCACGCCGATGTGAAGAAGCTCGGCAACATTCCCGACGGCGGCGGCTGGCGCTACGTCGGACGCCGCCAAGGCGAGAAGAACCGCGCGACAACCCCGGGCAAGCCGAAGAACAAGCACTACGACCCGTTGATGGGCAAGGCCTACGTCCACACCGTCATCGACGACCACTCCCGCGTCGCCTACGCCGAGATCCACGACGACGAAACCGCGATCACCGCCACCGCGGTCCTGGTGCGGGCTGTCGAGTGGTTCAACGCCCGCGGCGCCACCGTCGAGCGCGTCCTGTCGGACAACGGCGGCGCCTACCGCTCACACCTATGGCGCGACACCTGCGCAGAGCTCGGCATCCGGCACAAGCGCACCCGTCCGTATCGGCCGCAGACCAACGGAAAAATCGAGCGCTTCCACCGCACCCTGGCTGACGGCTGGGCCTACGCCCGCTGCTACACCTCCGAAGCCGAACGCCGAGGTGAGCTGGACGGGTGGCTGCACTACTACAACCAGCACCGGCCCCACACGGCCTGTGGCAACCAGCCGCCGTTCTCACGATTGACCAACGTCCCCGGTCAGGACAGCTAGCTGGTGCGCACCCACGGCGGGGCCCGGCGCGGCACTGCCCACGGCGTCCCCCGCCCCTACGCCGAGCGGGCGGAGGAGGATCCGGGGCTCAAGGCCGCGATGGCGCGGGCCGCGGCCGAGCTGATCGGGGACGGGGAGGCGGTGATCGTGGATGACGGCACCACCTGCGCCGCGCTCGCCGCGCGGCTGGCCGGGCGTCCGATCCAGGCCCTGGCTCTGTCCCTGCGCGCCGCGGGGGAGCTGGCGGCCCGTCCCGGGGCCGACGTCGTGGTGCCGGGCGGTCCGGTGCGCCCGGTGGCGCTGTGCTTCCGGGGTGCGCAGGCGGTGGAGGCGGTGCGGGATTTCCGGGCCGACGTCGCGGTGCTCGGCGCCTGTTCGGCCGCCCCCGGGCACGGGCTCACCGCCACGGAGGCCGAGGACGCGCGCCTGAAGCGGGCGTGCTTGGAGACCGCGGGGCGCAGCATCCTGCTGGTCTCCCCGGAGAAGCTGGAGCGCAGCTCGGTGCACCGCTTCGGGCGGATCGAGGACGTCTCGGCGCTGGTCACGGGGGCGACGGCCCGCCCGAGCCACCTGGAGGCCTTTCGGGCCGCGGGGGTCCAGGTCGTCACGGTGGCCCCGGCCTAGCAGGGCCCGGATGCCGCGTCGGCCGCCTCAGCTGCCGGAGGTTCGGCGCCGACTCTCCTTCTCCAGGGCCTCGATGAGCTCGTCCTTGGTCATCTCGGAGCGGCCCTCGATGCCCAGCCGCTGCGCCTGCTCGTACAGGTGCTCCTTGGAGGCCCGGGCGTTGACCCCGCCGGCGGTCTCGCCCTCGTCGCGTCCGGCGGAGGCGGCCCGATCGTCCGAGTCCCCGTACTGCTCCTTCTGCTCCCAGCGGTCCCCGACCTTCTCGTGGGTGTGCTTCAGCTGGGCCCACGCCGTGCGGGCGGCCCGCTCGGCGTCGTCGTACTCCTCCATCGCGGAGTCGTAGGTCTGCGCGTAGGTGTCCTGGGCCTTGCGGTCCGAGCGCTGCAGGGTCTTCGGCAGCTCCTCGGCGCGGGCGCGGTCGTTCCCGTCGGTCTTCGGCACGGGGTTCTCCTCTCGAAGGCGGTTCGCCTCCCAACCTAGCCCCGGCGCCCGCCCACCGGCAGCATCCGCAGGACCCCGGGGATCCCGGTCAGCTCGCCCGGGTCCGCCCCGTGCAGGACGGCGCCCCACCGCGCTCGCAGCTCCCGGCCGGCCCGCTCCAGGGTGTCGGGATCGTAGGAGTCCATCAGCTGCGGCCCGGTCACCCCGGCCCCGGCCTCCTCCTGCCCGGTGCGCCAGGCGGGGTGCGGGAAGAGCAGCGGCAGCTCGGCCAGATGGCAGCAGGCCAGGGGATGCCCGGGGCGCCCGAACTCGAAGCGGTACAGCCCCACCCGGCCCCCGGCGTCGCGGAACCGGCGTGCCCAGCGGCGGGCGTCCTTGGCGTAGATGCGCCGGGTCAGGGCCCGCACCAGGGGTTCGACGACGCCGCGCGAGCCCCAGCGGGTGCGTCCCAGGCGCTGCAGGGGCGGCAGGATCCCGGTGAACAGGCCGACCTCCCGCGCCGTCGTCCCGATCAGCAGGTCCACGGCCTCGGCCGCGCGGCGCCATCCCTCCTCCAGCCGCTCCTCGGGCGGCAGGGGGTCCGCGCCGTAGCGGGTGGAGAAGGGCATGAACCTCGCGGCTCCCCGGCGCAGGGCCAGCCGGTTGATCCCGGATTCCCGGGCGACGATCTGCTCCGGGGTCTCCGCGAGCATCCGCTCGGTCTGCTCGGCGGAGGGGGCCAGGGCCTCCCAGACTCGCTGGGTCCGCCCGTGCACGATCCCCAGGGGCGCGGACTGCACGATCGCCCGGCGGATCATCCGGGTCGCGGGGCCCTGCGCGTCCGCGGCCAGCAGCAGGTCCCAGGCGGCGTGCCCGCCCGCGGACTGCCCGGCCACGGTGATGTTGTCCGGGTCTCCGCCGAAGGCCGCGATGTTGCGGTGCGTCCAGCGCAGGGCCTCGAGCTGATCCAGCAGCCCGGCGTTGGCCTCGCGGGAGCCGGCGTCGCCGAGGTAGCCGAACAGCCCCAGCCGGTAGGTCACGCTGACCACGATCACGCCCTGCTCCCGCACCAGCCAGCGCGGATCGTAGTGCGGGAGGTCCCCGGCGCCGCCGGTGTAGGAGCCGCCGTGGATCCACAGCAGCACCGGCAGGTCCGTGCGCCCATCCTCCGGCCGGGTGATGCTCAGCCGCTGGCAGTGCTCGTCGAAGCCGAGGGCGATCAGCCGTTCATCGGTGTCCTGGTGGCGCTGGGGGCAGGCTGGGGCGGGGGTGTCCGCGGTGAAGGGCTGCTGCGGAGTGGTCTGCGGGTAGGCGAAGGGCGCGGGGGCGGCGAAGCGCTGGGCCTCGGCGTACCGGATGCCCCGGGCCCGCACGACGCCGTCCTCGCGCACCGTGCGGAAGGAGCCTGCGGGTGCGGTGACGATCTGCCAGGGGCGGACATGCTGCGGGGCGTCGGTCATGGACTGAGCCTATCCGGGCCCGTCCCCAGCGGTGCCGCCCGATGGCGGGCACCGGGCGGCACCTGCGGTGCACCCCCGGACGCACTCATGCCGACCCGTCGGCCCCCTGCGTCGGATCCGGATGGCTGCCGCCGTCGTCACGGAGGACGGGCGGTGCGAGCGGCTCGAGGAGCCGTGGATCGCGGGTGGGGGCGTCGAGGTCGGCATGGCGCCAGAGGAGGAGCGGGACTCAAGCAGTGAGTCCGTCTCCTGTGAGCTGTGGGAGGCGGGTTCCTCCGGTTCCTCGGTGGGGTCTCGCCCTCATCGCGGCGACCGGGAAGCCTCGCTCCGCTGCGATGCGGAATCCGTGGGGTCCGGGCCGGTGCCTTCCGTGCTGTGTCTCGCCGTACGGGATGCCCTGGGCGGTGTGCTGTCAGCTCAGCGGGGTCGAAGCGGTCCGGGGCCTCAGCGGGCCCGCGCGTGCTCTTCTGCGGGGTCAGCGATCATGTGCTCTCCCGTCTGCCGGTGGAATCGGTCCGGTTGATCAACCACCTCCAGTATCCCACCGCCCGCCCGCGAGGGGAAGACCTGAACGCGACTTTTCGTGATCCGGATCGCAGACCGGCGCGATGCCGGATCGCGAGGTGTCGTACGGAGTCCCGCGCGGGTCGGCGGGCCGGATCAGGCGGACGCGGCGGCGTCGTCGTTCTCGGCGGGCAGCCCCCACGCCTGGGCGAGGATCTCCATGGAGCGGCGGGACTGCTCGGTGGTCGGGGACTGCAGGGACACCATCAGCTCGTCGGCCTGCGCCTGGGCGGTGAAGCGCTCCAGGTACTCCCGCACCTGATCCCCGGTGCCCTGGGCGGTGAAGCGCAGCATGTCGATGATCTGGTGCCCGGCGGGGGAATCCACCAGCAGGTCCAGCTCCTCCTCCGTGAACTCCCTGCCGCGGCCCACCATGGCCTTGACCCGGTTGCGCCGGACCAGTCGGGTCTGCTCGGCGGCCTCCTCCTCGGTGTCCGCGGCGGTGACGTTCACGGCGGCGATGACGTACGGCTCGGCCAGGTGCTCGGAGGGCTGGAAGGTCTCCCGATACACCGTGGTGGCCTGCTCCAGGGCCGCGGGGGCGAAGTGCGAGGCGAAGGAGTACGGCAGACCCAGCCGGGCCGCCAGCTGCGCGCCGAACAGGGAGGAGCCCAGGATGTACAGGGGAACGTTGGTCCCGCGCCCGGGGATCGCCTCCACCCCGGGGATGCGGGAGGAGCCGGACAGGTACCCCTGCAGCTCGACGACGTCGCTGGGGAAGCGCTCGGCGTCCTGGGGGTCCCGGCGCAGCGCCTGCAGGGTGCGCATGTCCGTGCCGGGGGCCCGGCCCAGCCCCAGGTCGATCCGGCCCGGGTACAGCTCCGCGAGGGTGCCGAACTGCTCGGCGACGGTCAGCGGTGAGTGGTTGGGCAGCATGACGCCGCCGGCGCCCAGCCGGATGCGGCGGGTGTGCGCTCCGATGTGCGAGATCAGCACGGCCGGGGCGGCGGAGGAGATGCTGGGCATGTTGTGGTGCTCGGCGTACCAGATCCGCGAGTAGCCCAGGGCCTCGGCGCGCTGGGCCATGTCCACGGAGCGGACATAGCTGTCCGCGGGGGTCTCGCCGTCGTAGACGGTCGCGAAGTCGATGAGGGACAGGGGGAGCATGGTGAGCCTTCTTTCGAGACGGTGAGCGATCGCGGTGGCCGCTCCCGCGTTGTCCGCGAGATCGGGGCGCGGGGACGACGGGCGCGGACGCCGGTTCTGCACGGGTGCAACGGCCGATCCCGGTCGGGCTATTCCGGGGGGGGGGCGACCCCGCGCGCGCCCGGCGGCGCTGCCGCAGCGGGTCGTGGCAGCGGGGAGGGGTGCACCGGGCGCCTGGGGTGGGCGGTGAGCGCAGGGGGGAACGGGGCCTGCGACCCCGCGCGGCAGACGCGGGCGAGCGGTGCGCACCCCGGCCTGGACGAGTGACCGGCATCGCCGTAGGCTGTGTCTTGAGCTATGACACCGCTGCGGATCCGCGGAATTCCGGGGTTCGGCAGCGGTGGCGCACTTCACTGTCTCCCGGCTTGCGTGGCCTGGTGGGGGTCTGTAAAGTCTTACAGGTCGCCGCGAGGCGGGCCGGTCCTGACCGGCCGGATCATCACCGAGGATCCGCAGGTTTGCGGGATGGTGTGAGGGTCTGGTACGGTGGACAGGTTGCCGCCGATCGAGACGGTGACGTTTTTCCGAGAGACCGATGGTCGTCTCTGGTTCCGAGTGTTCGGGGCTGGTGGTGGCTGTGTGGTTCGTTGTTTGAGAACTCAATAGTGTGCTTT
>NZ_JANJES010000008.1:0-142068 GCF_044878465.1 Rothia sp. BD8
CCAGTCGTGCCCACGGCCGGAAACAATGGGCCGATCACAGCCCAATCATCATCAGAGATCTCCACACGCGCCACGAACACAAGGATCACCCACGTGCCCACGAGCACCCTTTAGCAACACGGCCTAGACTGGAGGACGGACCGCACCCCTGCCACCGACCGCGAGGAACCCCTAATGAGCACCGGCATCTTCCTGGACGCCATGACGCCGCGGGCCGGCAAGACCCTGATCGCCCTGGGCCTGGCCGACTCCCTGATCCGCCGCGCGGACCGCGTGGGCTACTTCCGCCCCGTGCACCTGGGGGACACCCCCGCCCAGGATCCGCGCGTGCGGCTCATGCAGGAGACCTTCGGCCTGGACGACGACGCCGCGCGCGGCGGCGTCAGCCTGGCCCAGTGCCGGGAGTACCTGGCCTCCGGCCAGCAGGATGAGCTGGTCAGCGTGTGCCTGGCCGTCTACGCGCAGATGGCCCCGAGCTACGACGTCGTCATCGTGGACGGCACGGATCTGCTCGCGCACAACGCCGCGACAGCGGAGTTCGACCTCAACGCCCGCCTGGCCAACACCATGGACTGCTCGGTGCTGGCCGTGATCAACGGGGGCGAGGCGGAGTCCGTGGAGGACATCGTCAACTCCGTGGAGGTGACCCGCTCGGAGCTGCGCTCGGCCAAGACGGACCTGCTCGGCGTGGTCGTGAACCGGGTGGACCCGGAGCGGGTGGCCGAGGTCGCCGAGCGCACCCCGGCCGGGCGCCGCGGCGGGCAGGTGTACGTGATCCCGGAGAACCCGGCGATCTCCCAGCCCACCGTCGCCGACGTCATCCGCAGCCTCGCCCTGGACGACACCGCCCTGGGCGCCTCCGCGGACCGGGACATCCAGGCGGTGAAGGTCGCGGCGATGACGGTCGGGAACTTCCTGGAGCAGATGGGCGACGGGGACTTCATCATCACTCCCGCGGACCGGGCCGACGTCGTCATGGCCACCCTGGCCTCCGCCCTGTCCCCGAGCTTCCCGGCCCCCGCCGGCGTGCTACTGTCCGGGGACCACCTGACCGGCACGGCCACGCAGGCGCTGATCGACGCCGCCCCGTTCCCCGTGCTGCGCACCGGCCAGGACACCTACTCCGCCGCGCAGGCCGTGGGCCGGGCGCAGGGGGACCTGCGCGCCGGGGAGCGGCGCAAGATCGCCGCCGCCCTGGGCGAATGGGCCAACGCGGTGGACGAGCAGGAACTGCTGCACCGGCTGGAGCTTCCCCGACCCGCGACGATGACCCCGCTGCGGTTCCTGCACAACCTCATCGAGACCGCCCGGGCCCAGCGGCGTCGGATCGTCCTGCCGGAGGGCGAGGACGTGCGGGTGCTGCGCGCCGCGGAGATCATCGTGCGCCGGGACTTCTGCGATCTGATCATACTGGGCGAGGCCGCGAAGATCCGGGAGCTGGCCCAGAACGAGGGCCTGGCCCTGGAGCTGAGCGAAGACGAGGAGCCGGCCCGCGGCGCGGTGCGCCTGATCGACCTGTCCACCTCCGCCCTGCGGGAGGCCTACGCACAGGAGTACGCGCGGCTGCGCGCCCACAAGGGCGTCACCCAGGAGCAGGCGATGGAGCGGATGCTGGACGGCAGCTACTTCGGCACCATGATGGTCCAGCTCGGCGACGCCGACGGCATGGTCTCCGGGGCGGCGCACACCACCGCCAACACCATCCGCCCCGCCCTGGAGTTCGTGAAGACCAAGGAGGGCGTGAAGATCGTCTCCTCCGTGTTCTTCATGCTCCTGGAGGACCGCGCCCTGGTCTACGGGGACTGCGCGGTGAACCCCAACCCGGATGCGGCGCAGCTGGCGGACATCGCCCGGGCCTCCGCGGCCACCGCCCGGCAGTTCGGCGTCGAGCCCCGGGTCGCGATGCTCTCCTACTCCACCGGCGGCTCCGGCTCCGGGCAGGACGTGGACACGGTGCGCGAGGCCACCGAGCTGGTGCGCTCCGCGGATCCGGACTTCCCGGTGGAGGGCCCGATCCAGTACGACGCCGCCACGAACGCCTCGATCGCCGCCTCCAAGCTCCCGGACTCCGCGGTGGCCGGGCAGGCGACGGTCTTCGTGTTCCCGGACCTGAACACCGGGAACAACACCTACAAGGCCGTCCAGCAGTCCTCCGGCGCGGTCGCGGTGGGTCCGGTGCTGCAGGGGCTGCGCAAGCCGGTCAACGACCTCTCCCGCGGCTGCACCGTGGACGACATCGTCAACACCGTGGCGATCACCGCGATCCAGGCCCAGCAGGACTGAGCCCCGGGGCGGCGGGCTCGCCCCGCCCCGCCTCCGAACGGCTCCGGCCGGGGAGGGGGTCGGGGTGGGCGGGACGGCTGGGGCGGGGGCTCAGACCTGGGTGTCGTCGAAGTAGGTCTGGCGGCGCCGGATCAGCCCGGCGTCGTCGAACTCCAGGACGTCCGCGAAGGGCGCGCGCACCTCGGTGCCGTCCTTCAGCCGCCCGGTGAACACCCCCTCCACGAACACGGTGCGGGAGGCCTCGTCGGGGATGAGGTGGGTGATGCCGTGCTTCCCGGAGGCGATCACCCGCTCCCCGGTGTAGAAGGCCACCAGCGCGTCCGCGCCCTCGAAGGCCGGGTAGCCGGGGCGCTTGTACACGGCGTCGGAGGCGAACAGCGGGGGCACGTCGGCCGGGACGGTGTCCACGGTGTCGTAGTAGGTGCGGGCCAGCTCTGCCAGGGTGCTCACGGGTGTTCCTCTCCTCGATGCGGGGCGTCGCTGCTGCGGCGACGCGCCTTCCGACGGCGCGCTCCTCCAGGCTAAGCCCCGCCGCGGATGAGATGATCGGGGGGTCACATTTCCCGCACGTCCCCGGCGAAGGAGCCCCCCTTGCTCGTCCTGGTCATCAACTCCGGATCCTCTTCGATCAAGTACCAGGTGCGGGAGGTGAGCACCTCCGAGGAGAATACGGACCCGTACACCTCCTCGATGCCCGCGATCAACGAGCGGATCACCCTGGAGCGGGCCACCCTCGGGGTGGAGGGAGATCAGGTGCTGGCCAAGGGGCTGATCGAGAACATCGGGGAGCCCGGCGGGGCGAAGGACCACACCGAGGCCCTGGAGCGGATGAGCGAGGAGATCGACGCCGCGCTGGACGGCCGGGAGATCGACGCCGTCGGGCACCGGGTGGTGCACGGCGGGGAGCGCTTCTCCGCCCCGGTGATCGTCAATAACGAGATCGTGCGCGCGATCGAGCGCCTGGCCCCGCTGGCCCCGCTGCACAACCCCGCCAACGCGATGGGCATCCGCGCGATCCAGCGCAAGTGGCCGCACCTGCCGCAGGTGGTCGTGTTCGACACCGCCTTCCACCGCTCCATGCCGGAGTACGCCTGGCGCTACGCCCTGCCGGATGAGTTCTACCGGATGCACGGGATCCGCAAGTACGGCTTCCACGGCACCAGCCACGACTACGTCACCCAGAAGGCCTGCGAGCACCTGGGGGTGGAGCGCAGTAGCTTCGACGGGATCATCGCCCACCTGGGCAACGGCGCCTCGGTGACCGCGATCCGCGGCGGGGAGTCCATCGACACCTCGATGGGGTACACCCCGCTGGCCGGGCTGGTCATGGGCACCCGCTCCGGCGACGTCGACCCCTCCGTGCTGACCTCCCTGATGCAGCGTCAGGGCATGGACCCGGAGGAGATGGCCCGGACGCTCAACAGCGAGTCCGGGCTGAAGGCCATCGGCGGGACCAACGACATGCGGGAGCTGTCCATCCGCGCGGTCAACGGCGACGAGTCCGCGCAGCTGGCCCTGGACATGGCCGCCTACCGCCTGGCCCTGTACATCGGCGGATACCACGTGGCCGTGGGCGGGGCGAAGACCCTCGTGTTCACCGCCGGGATCGGGGAGAACTCCGCGTACTTCCGCGAGCTGGTGCTGCAGCGCCTGGGCGCCCTGGGCATCACGCTGGACGAGCACGCCAACGCCCGCCGCTCCTCCGAGACCCGGGTGATCTCCGGGGAGGATTCGGCGATCACGGTGCTCGTGGTGCCCACGGACGAGGAGCGGGCGATCGCCGAGGCGACGGCCGGCCTGGTGGTCGCGCGCCGTCAGCGGGGCGCCCGTCGGTAGCACCCGGCTACAGTAGTCGGAGATCACCGCCGCCTGTGCGGCGCACCATCGCGGGGAAGGGGCAGCCATGACCGATCAGCCCGACGGCGCAGCGCGAGGACCGGAGGGATCCGGGGCGGGCTCCGGGCCGGGGGGTCCCGGGGGACCCGGTGGTCCGACGTCGGGCGGGGCCGGGGCAGGCGCCCCGGGCGGACCGACGTCGGGCGGGCCCGGCGGACAGGGAGGCCCCGGGGGCCCGGGCGGGACCGGGCCGGGCTTCCCGCCCCCGGGGATCGTGCGGCGGACCTACGGCGCGCCGGGCACCACACCCGCGGCCGCCGCCTTCCCTCCCCAGCCCCTGCCGGATGACCTCTCCGGCGGCTGGGTCCCGGAGGACGCCCGCCAGAACCCGGCCAGCCCGTTCCCGGCGCCGAAGCTGTTCGGCTTCCAGTCCCTGCTCGCCGGCCCGCTGCTGGGCAGGATCCGGCACGCCGCGGAGATCCCGTGGGTCGTCGTCGGCGTGGTGATCACCGTGGTGGGGTGGCTGTTCGCCTGGTACGTGATGCTGGTGAACCTGGTCTTCGGCCGGCAGATCGCCGGGATCATGCGCCGAGGGCAGCCCGGCGAGCCGCTGTACGAGCTGATCGGCTTCGCCCAGTCCCTGTCCGCGCAGATCATCGCGCTGGCGATCGTCGCCCCGATCGTGTTCTTCCTCGCCCGCGCCCTGATGTACGCGCAGATCCGGCTGAGCGGGGTGCGGATCACCCCCACCCAGTTCCCGGAGGCCTACCGGATGGTCGTGGAGGCCGCCGAGGCCGCGGGTCTGCGTCGTGTGCCGGACGCCTACGTGATGCTGGGCAACGGCCAGATCAACGCCTTCGCCGCCGGTCACGGGCACCGCCGCTTCATCGCCGTGTACTCGGACCTGTTCGAGATCGGCGGGGCGGCGCGGGACCCGGAGGCGCTGCGGTTCATCATCGGGCACGAGGTCGGGCACATCGCCGCCGGCCACGTCTCCTACTTCCGACTCCTGGGGCTGTCCCTGTTCAACCAGATCCCGGTCCTGGGCAACATCCTCTCCCGCGCCCAGGAGTACACCGCGGACAACTTCGGCTACCGCTTCTGCCCGCAGGGGGCGCGCGGGCAGATCAAGGTGCTCGCCGCCGGCAAGTACCTCAACGCGGACGTGAACTTCGACGAGTACGCGGACCGCGCCGTGTACGAGCGCGGCCTGTTCACCTGGTTAGCGAACCTGGGCCTGACCCATCCGGCCAACACCTGGCGGGCCCACGCCCTGCGAGACCGCTCCCGCCCCGGGCGCCTGATCTGGCGGCCCAAGCAGAACCCGCCGCGCGAGCCGCTGAGCATGGTCCCGGCCGCCGAGCCGGCCGCCTCCTGGGCGGATCCGCTGCAGGCGGGGCGCTTCACGGACGCCTACCACCCCGCGCCGGAGAACCAGCACTGGGGCATCAACGCCACCCACCGGTGGGTCCCGGTGGAGCGGCGCGACGCCCCCGTCCCGGATCTGCTGGACACCCTGTGGGTGGCCCCCGGCGTGCGCCGCAGCCCCGTGCCCCCGCAGGGCCCGGCCGGGGCGGGTTCCTCCGACGGGGATCCCGAAGCGGACGGCCCCGAGGCAAGCGGCCCCCGCCGGTGAGATGCGGGTTCCGTTCTGAGATGCGCCGTTCGTGTTGAGATGCGCCCCGCCGTGCAGCATCTCAGCACGAACGGCGCATCTGAACACAAACCCCGCCCCGCAGCGACCGGCCGACGCCGCCGCGCGGGAATCCTGTCACCCGTTCCGTGCAGGGAGCGGACCCGGACCGCGCCCGGACCCTACGATGATCCGCGATGCGCCGCACCCGTCGCGGCGCCTCGACATCACTCGCACTCCCAGGACAGAGATCACCCATGCCCCTGCACGATCGCCGCGCCGTCCTGCGCGCAGCCCTGACCAGCGGCACGCTCGCCGCCGGCGCGCTGGCCCTCACCTTCCCCGCCTCCGCCGCAGAGCGCACCGACGCCGCCCGGGCCGCCGAACAGCGCGCCGGCCGGCGGGTGGCCGTCATCGGCTCCGGATACGGCGGGGCCGTGGCCGCGGACCGGCTGACCCGCCGCGGCATCCCGGTGGACCTCATCGAGATGGGCGTGGACTGGGACTCCTTCCCCAAGGGCGGCGGGCGCACCTTCACCTCGATGACCAAGCCCACCTCCCGCTCGGTGTGGTTCGAGACCCGCACGGACATGCCCTTCAGCACCCTCGGCGGCTTCGACCTGATCAACCGCGACGTCGCCGCCGGCGCCGGGGTGCTCGGCATCGAGCGCTTCGAGCAGATGAAGGTGTACGTGGGGCGCGGCGTCGGCGGCGGCTCCCTCGTCAACGGCGGCATGGCCGTGACCCCGGATCGGGCGTTCTTCGAGCAGGTGCTGCCGCAGGTCGACGCCGCACAGATGTACTCCCGCTACTTCCCCGAGGCCAACCGGGCCCTGGGCGTGCAGGCCCCGGCGACCGCCCTGGTGGGCACCGCCGCGTACTACCAGTTCGCCCGCGTGGCCGCCTCCCACGCGGCCAAGGCCGGGTACCGCACCGTGCCGGTGCCCAACGTCTACGACTGGGACCACATGCGCCGCGAGGGCCACCGACGTGCCGAGCGCTCGGCCCTGGCCCAGGAGGTGATCTACGGGAACAACCACGGCAAGAAGTCCCTGACCCGGACCCTGCTCAAGAAGGCCCTGGACACCGGGCTGGTCAACCTCACCTCGCTGACGGAGGTCACCGGCATCACCCGCCAGGAGGACGGCGCCTACCGGCTGGAGCTGAAGACCATCGACTTCAGCGGGAACGTCCTGTCCCGCAGCACCCGCGTGTACGACCGCGTCATCCTCGCCGCCGGCTCCGTGGGCACCGCGCGGCTGCTGATGAAGGCACAGCACGACGGCGGCGTCGCCGGTCTGCGCGGCAACGACGGCATCGGCGCCGGGTGGGGTCCCAACGGCAACACCATGCTGGCCCGCTGGCTGGGCTTCGGCACCCGCACCGGCTCCCTGCAGTCCACCATCCCCGCCCTGGGCATCCGGGCCTGGGACGGCTCCCAGAACTCCGTGTTCGCGGAGATCGCGCCGTTCCCGGCTGGTCTGGAGACCCACTCGAACGTGTACCTGGCGATCACCAACAACCCGAATCTGGCGCGCTTCGGGTGGGACCCCGCCCGCGGGCTGAGCCTCGGCTGGACCCAGCAGATGTCCCAGCCCTCCGTGGCCGCGGTGCGCGCGGTCTTCGACCGCATCAACGCCGCGAATCCGGGCACCCGGTACCGCGGGGATCTGTTCGAGGGCGGCAAGCAGTTCACGGACTACTTCACCTACCACCCGCTCGGCGGGGCGGTGCTCGGCCAGGCCACCGACGAGCAGGGCGAGGTCCGCGGCGCCCCGGGGCTGTTCGTGATGGACGGCTCCCTGATCCCCGGAAAGATCGGCGTCAACCCGTTCGTCACGATCACCGCCCTGGCGATGCGCTCCATGGACCGGCTGCTCGAGGCCGGCCGCTTCTCCTGATCCGCCCCGCACGAGGACCTCTCCGCACCCGACTCGCACCGAATCGAGGAACCCATGTCATCCACCTCCCGGCCGCATCTTCCCGCTCCCACCCGCCGCGCGATGCTCAAGGGCGCCGCGTGGGGCGCTCCCGCCGTCGTCGTTGCGACGGCGGCGCCGGCGGCCGCCGCGAGCGTCCTGCCCGATCAGCCCACGGACCTGGCCATCGACGTCGTGGACCCGCCCGTGGATATGGACACCTGGCAGCCGGAGATGACGGTGCCCGTCTACCAGCAGGACCTGAGGACCGTCGCGCAGATGGCGAGCCTGCCGCCCATGGTGCGGGTTACCAACGTGGGCTCCGTGCCGGCCGTGAACCCGGTGGGGACCTTCGAGGCGGCGATGAAGGACTACGCCTCGGACTACATCCCGCTGGGCAGCAACCAGGTGAAACTCGCCTCCGGGACCCCGCAGGCCACGCTCACCGAGATCCCCACCCCGGTCTTCGCCAAGGGCGAGGGGTCCAAGTGGAACTGGTCCTGGTCCGGCACCCTGCAGCCCAGCGACGTCGCGGAGATCCCGCTGAAGTACTGGGTGCGCTCCCCCTTCGCCAACGTGACCTTCGAGCTGCTGGTGGTCGCCTTCGTCCAGGACGAGCAGGAAGGCGACTGGGACGACAACTCCGAACGCCTCGGCCAGGTCCCCGGCTTCACCGCCTGAGCTGCGCAGCCTCTCTCCCCTCCGCGACGTCGCCCCCCACCTCCCTCCTCCCCCCGGCGTCGCCGAGTCATCGATTCCTGCGGGTTTTCGGCCGAAAACTCGTCGGAATCGATGACTCGGCGCTGGGATCTCTGCGGAGAGTGGGGCGCTCCGAGTCGGCGATCCGCTCCCGGAGCGCTGCGGCATCGTGCCAGGCTCCATGGATCAGGAGGATGCGGGGAAGGCAGCCATGGGCCATACCCTGTCCCCTCAACCGTGACGCATGTTACCCTGGGGTCGTCAATGCCCCCTGCGTCAGGAATCCCGGTGGATCTGCTCCCTCTCAGCCGATAAGCGCCGAGGAGCCCCCGCGCCCCTCGGCACCCGCATCTGCCGACGAGGGAGCGCACCATGCCCGCATCCGCCATCGCCATCCACGACCTCACCTTCTCCTGGCCGGACTCCACCCCCTGCCTCGCCGCCGCCGACGCCGCCTGGGGACCCGGCCTGCACGGGATCATCGGACCCAACGGCTCCGGGAAGACCACCCTGGTACGTCTCATCACCGGAGACCTCACCCCCGCCGTCGACGCCGTCTCGGCTCCGGCCCCCATCCACGCGATGCCCCAGGATCTGGGGCTGCGCGCCGAGGCGCGGGTGGCCGAGGTGCTCGGTGCGGCCGAGACCCTCGACGCGCTCGAGGCCGTCATCGCCGGGGACGCCGACCCCGCCCTGTACGAGCGCATCGGCGAGGACTGGGACGTCGAGGAGCGCATCGCGAGCGCCCTGGGCCGCGCCGGACTGCCCGGGCTGGACCCGCACCGGCGCATCGGAGAGCTCTCCGGGGGCCAGGCCGTGCGCGTCGCCCTGGCGGGGATCCACCTGGCCCGCCCGAAGGCGCTGATCCTGGATGAGCCCACCAACAGCCTGGATGCCGCGGGACGCGAGCTGCTGGCCGCCCTGCTGGCGGAGCTGCGCGGGCGCATCCCGGTGCTCGTCGTCAGCCACGACCGCACCCTGCTGGAGGAGTGCGACACGATCACCGGGCTGGTCCCCGCGCAGTTCACCCGAGGGCATCGGGCGGTGGCCGCGACCCTGCGGCAGGTCGAGGGCCCGTACTCAGTGTGGGAGCAGACCGCGAGCGCGGAGCAGAACACGGCCCGACGTCGGGTGCGGGAGGCCGCGGCGGACCTGGACCGGCAGCGTCGGGAGCGGATCGCCCTGCAGACCCGGGAGGTCCGGGATGCCCGGCGCGGAGCTCGGGCTGAGCGCGAGGGCAGGTACGCTCCGCTGGCGGCCGGGAACAAGAAGCGCGCGGCGCAGCGCACGGCGGCCCGGCGTCGCGGGGTGCACTCCGAGCGGGAGGAGGCCGCCCGCGAGCGCCTCGAACAGGCGCAGGCCGGGCTCGCCGTCCGCCCCCGGGTGCACCTGGAGCTGCCGGAGACCTCGGTGGCGGCCGGGACGAAGATCGTGGAATTGCAGATCTCCGACGATCTCGCGCAGCGGGAGGAGCCCCTGCCCACCGAGCTGGCGCACGTGATCCTCACCGGACCGGAGCGGGTGCGCCTGGCCGGGGCCAACGGGTCCGGGAAGTCCACGCTGATCCGCCGCATCCTCGCCCACCCTGGCGAGGTCCCCCCGGCCGAAGCCCCGCCGAGTCCGTACACGGTGCGCTTCCGGGTGCCGGAGACGGGGCACCTGCCGCAGCGGATCCTGCTGGACCCGGAGGCCACCGTGCTCTCCTGCGTGGCGGCGTCGAACCCCGGGGCCTCCGAGCAGCAGCTGCGGGATCGGTTGGCGGCCCTGCTGTTCCGGCGCGAGGAGGTCTTCTCCCGGGTCGGGGACCTCTCCGGCGGAGAGCGGCTGCGGGTCGCGCTGGCCCGGGAGCTGCTGGCCGCCCCGGCCCCGCGCCTGCTGATCCTGGATGAACCCACCAACGCCCTGGACCTGCCCACCGTGGACTGGCTGGTGGACGCATTGAGCACCTACCGGGGCGCGCTGCTGCTGGTCACCCACGACGACGATGTCGCGGCCCGCGTGGGCATCCAGCGCACGCTGAACCTGGACGCCGTCGGGCCCTGACCCACCCCCGCCACCCCTTGCCTCCCTCGCGCCCACCGACGTCGCCGAGTCATCGATTCCTGCCGGTTTTCGGCCGAAAATCCGCAGGAATCGATGACTCGGCGCTGGGGGCGGGGCGCTGAGGTGGGCGGGCGGGTGAGCGGGTGGGGCGCTGCGCTGGGCGCGGGACGGGCGACGCGCCTGTGACGCAGGCTATGCAATCCGGGCCCGGGAGTTTATTCTGGTTCTAAATAAACTCGTTCGGGCCGTGCCGCAGCGTCGCGCGCACCCGGCCCGCCTCCCGGACGACGACGCCCGCGCTGCCGCGAGAAATGAGGACACCATGGCCGCCATCTCCTTCGACGACGTCACCTGCCGCTACCCCGGGGCGGATCGGGACTCCGTCTCCCACCTGGACCTGGACATCCGCGACGGCGAGTTCCTGGTGCTCGTGGGCCCCTCCGGCTGCGGCAAGTCCACGGTGCTGCGGATGCTCGCCGGGCTGGAGGACGTCACCGAGGGCAGCATCCGCATCGGCCAGAAGGACGCCACGGACCTGCCCTCCAAGGAGCGGGACATCGCGATGGTCTTCCAGAACTACGCCCTGTACCCCCACCTGTCCGTGCGGGAGAACATCGCCTTCCCGCTGAAGATCGCCAAGATGCCCAAGGACAAGCGGGACAAGCGCGTGGAGGAGGCCGCCCAGCTGCTGGACCTCACCGAGTACCTGGACCGCAAGCCCAAGGCCCTCTCCGGCGGGCAGCGCCAGCGGGTGGCGATGGGCCGGGCGATCGTGCGTCAGCCGCAGGTGTTCCTGATGGATGAGCCGCTGTCCAACCTGGACGCCAAGCTGCGCGTGCAGACCCGCACCCAGATCTCCGAGCTGACCGATCAGCTGGGGGTGACCACCGTGTACGTGACCCACGACCAGACCGAGGCCATGACCATGGGGGATCGGGTCGCGGTGCTGCGCGCCGGGAAGCTGCAGCAGGTGGACACCCCCGCGAACCTCTACGACCACCCGGCCAACGAGTTCGTCGCCGGGTTCATCGGCTCCCCGTCCATGAACATCCTGCAGGGCCAGCTGCGGGCCGACGGCGTGCACCTGGGCGACGCCGTGCTGCGCCGTCCCACCAGCCTCGCCGGCCGGGCCGAGGGCGCGGTGGATGTGGGGGTGCGCCCGGAGGACTTCGGGATCGTCGC
This sequence comes from Rothia sp. BD8, assembly GCF_044878465.1. Classification (NCBI taxonomy): domain Bacteria; kingdom Bacillati; phylum Actinomycetota; class Actinomycetes; order Micrococcales; family Micrococcaceae; genus Rothia; species Rothia sp. BD8. Next base: position 11,596 of record NZ_JANJES010000008.1, read on the forward strand.
CGAGGGCGAGGGCTTCGAGGTGCACGTGGACCTGGTGGAGGAGCTCGGGGCGGACGCCTACATCCATGCCTCCCTGCCGCGCCGCTCCCCGGTGAGCATGAAGAGCCCCAACACCGAGCGTCCCGCGCAGATCATCGTGCGCACGGACGGGCGGACCCCGGTGCGCCGCTACGACCGCCTGTTCATCGCCCCCACCGGGCGCCCGCACTTCTTCGACCCGGAGACCGAGGAGAACCTGGAGCCCACCGGGCCGCTGACCGGCGCGATCGACGTCGCCGCGGTGGCGGGGCAGGAGCAGCGAGCGCAGGTGGACACCTCCGCCGTGGAGGCCGACGCCGCCCCCTGGGCGGAGTAGCAACCGCGCCCACCGGCACGGGCACGGGAGAGCAGGACCCCGGCGGCACCTCCCCGCAGCCCTCCGACGCGGGCGTGCTCCCACCCCCGGGGGGCAGGGTCAGTCTTCCAGGGCGGCCGCGCGCACGGCCTCGATGCCGGCCCAGCAGGCGCCGATGCGCACGGCGTCGGCGCCGGCCGCCGAGGTGGACAGCCGCAGCCACGGGGCGTGGAGGTAGCGCTGGACTCGCTCGTGCAGCCACTCCAGGCGGGGCCGGATGGCCGGGGCGATGCCGCCGCCGATCACCACCGCATCCAGGTCCAGCGGTCCCGCCAGCACCGCGCACACCCGGGCCAGCCGGTCCAGGGCGTCCTCCACGATCCCGACGGCGACGACGTCGCCCTCTTCGGCCAGGCGGAAGACGTTCTCCGCGCGCACCTGCTCCGGGGCCCACCGGGTCAGCCCGGTCCGACGGCGCTCCCGCCCGTCGGAGCCCGCCGGACCGGCCTCCTCCGCCCCAGTGCCCCCCGAATCGCCCCGCACCGTGTCGGCGGTCTGCGCGGCGGCGATCGCGGCCGCCGCGGCTTCCCGGACGGTCTGGCCCACCGCTCCGGTGCCCTCCACGCCGGAGACCAGCCCCAGCACGCCCAGCTCCCCGGCCCCGCCGCGGCGCTGGCGCAGCAGCTCGCCACCGAGCACCAGCCCCGCCCCGTAGCGCTCCCCCGCCAGCAGCAGGGCGAAGCTCTGCTCGGTCCGCGCCGGGTCCAGGGCCAGCTCGGATAAGGCGGCGAGGTTGGCGTCGTTCTCCACCCGGCAGACCCAGCCGCGCTCGGCGAACAGATCCGCCAGTCCGGGGTTCATCAGCTCCCAGTACTGGTTGGCCCCCTCCGGGGAGTGCCCGGCGGCATCCACCGGGGCGGGGATCCCGAGGACCACGCAGCCCACCCGCTCCGGTTCGACCCCGGCGATGCCCAGGGCCGTGTCCACGACGGCGCGCACCTCCTCGCGGCGCCGGGCGGCCTCCGCCGCGATCCGCTCGGCCGGGCGCGGGGGCTCTCCGGGCTGGGGGACGGTGAGGTCCTGGGCGCGCTCGGCGAGCCCGAGATCCCGCCCGGCCAGGTCCGTGACGCGCGCGGCGATCCGGTGCTGCCCGGCGTCCACCCCCACCACGAGCGCCTTCTCCGCGGCGAAGGCGTAGCGCAGGGCGGGCCGGCCCTTGGTGTAGGCGGCGCCGGCGGCGCGGGTGTCCCGGGCGGGGCGCAGCCAGCCCTGTTCGGTCAGCTCCCGGCACACCGCCAGCACGGTGGCGCGGGTCAGCCCCGTGCGGCGCATCAGATCGCTGGCCGTGGCCGGCCGTCCCGCCCACATCACATCCAGGACGGTGCGGGTGTTGAGGCGGCGCAGCAGGGCGGCGGAGCTGCCGCCTGCCGGGTCAGGGGTCGTCATGAGGCGCCATCCTTCCACGAGGTCGTTGCCTCGATTATATTTACGGTCTATATTTAGTCGAAGCGGTGCTGTGCGCCGCACCACAGCCCATCCGCGACGGCGCCGTCGGGCCCGTCGTCCGCCCTTCCAGGAGGTCGCCGTGCCCCACCTGCCGCCGGCTCGTTCCGCCACGGCTCCCGGGCCCCGCCCGCTGTCCCGCCGCTCCTTCCTCGGCGCGGCCGCCCTCGGCTCGCTGGCCCTGGGACTGTCCGCCTGCGGCGGCCCGGACGTCCCCCAGGTGCGCTTCTACCAGTCCAAACCCGAGGCCATCCCCTACTTCAAGAACCTGCTGAAGACGTTCAACGAGCAGCAGGACGGGAAGATCGAGGCGATCCACGACAGCGCCTCCAACCTCTCCAGCGGCTTCGCCCGCGCCGACCCGCCGGACCTGGGCTGCCTGAACTACAACTACGAGATGGCCCGCTTCCAGGAGCGCGGGGAGCTCTCCGACCTCTCCGATCTGCAGGCCGAGGCGAACATCGCCGATTCCATCCAGCAGCTCGTGGACCAGTACCCCACCTACCCGGGGCGGGTGTGCACCATCCCCTACTCGATGATGGCCGCCGCCGTGTTCTACAACAAGGCGATCTTCGACCAGCATGGGGTGCAGGTCCCGCAGACCTGGTCCCAGCTGCTGGAGGTCTGCGAGAAGCTCAAGTCCGCCGGGGTCACCCCGTTCTACCTCACCAGCGCGGACGCCTGGACCGTCTCCCAGGGCATCGCGGACTACAGCATCGGCGGGGCCATCGACGTCGGGGACTTCTTCCAGAAGCTGCGCGCGCAGGGGAAGGACTCCGGGCCGGACCGGGAGATCTCCTTCACCCGAGTGTTCAAGGAGCCGCTGAGCAAGGCGCTGCGGCTGATGGACTACGCCAACGGCGACGCCGCCAACCGCAAGTACGGCGACGGCAACGTCGCCTTCGCCAACGGCCAGGCCGCGATGTACCTGCAGGGCCCCTGGGCCCTGAACGAGATCCTCACGGTGAACCCGCAGGCCGACATCGGCATCTTCCCGCTGCCCATGACCGAGGACCCCGCGGACCGCAAGGTGCGCGTGAACCTGGACCTGGCCCTGTGGATCCCGGAGAAGTCCGACCAGCCGGAGGCCGCCCGGACCCTGCTGCGCTATCTCATCACCCCCGAGGTGGCTGACGCCTACAACCAGCAGAACCTGGGCTTCGGGGTGCGCAATGACTCCCCGCCCGTCACGGACCCGCGCCTGCAGGACCTGCAGAAGTACGTGGACCGCTCCGCCTTCTACCAAGGCGCTTCGGTGTCCATGCCCAAGACCGTGCCCTTCGAGAACTACATGCAGGGCATCTTCACGGGGCAGGACCTCGAGGAGACCCTCCGCAAGCTCGACGGCGACTGGCACCGCCTCGCCGAACGCCAACCCGCCAAGGACTGACCATGACGACACCGAGTCACGCCCAGCCGCCCGCCGCGGGCGCCCCCGCCGCAGGCTCCGCCGCGGCCTCGCAGCCGCGCACGGGCACCCGCGCCGCCGCCCCGACCCGCCGTCGCCGCCGACGCCGCGTGGATCCGGTCTACTACTGGTTCCTCGTCCCCGCGCTGGTGCTGTTCAGCCTGTGCATCGCGCTGCCGGCCGTGATGGGCATCTTCTACAGCTTCACCGACTCCATCGGCTTCGGCGACTGGGAGTTCGTGGGCCTGACCAACTACGCTGTGCTGTTCAGCGACCCCGGGATGCTCGGGGCCTACGGATTCACCATCGGCGTCGCCCTGGTCACCGTCATCCTGGTGAACATCATCGCGCTGCTGCTGGCCATCGGGCTGACCAGCCGGATCCGCTTCCGCACCACCCTGCGCACCATCTTCGTGCTGCCCATGGTGGTCTCCGCGATCATCATCGCCTTCGTCTTCCAGTTCATCTTCTCCAACACCATCCCCGCCGCGGCCGAGGCCATCGGCATCGACGCGCTGCGCGAATCCATCCTCGCCAACCCGCACCTGGCCTGGATCTCGATCGTGCTGGTGACCACCTGGCAGGCGATCCCGCAGGCCATGCTCATCTACATCGCCGCCCTGGTGACCATCCCGGGCGAGGTCTACGAGGCCTCCTCCCTGGACGGGGCCACCCCGTTCCAGCAGCTGACCCGCATCACCGTGCCCATGATCTCCGGGTACGTGCTGGTCAACGTGATCCTCGGCTTCAAGACGTTCCTGAGCACCTACGACATCATCGTCGGCCTGACCGGGGGCGGTCCCGGCACCGCGACCCGCTCAGTGGCCATGCAGATCTTCTCCGGCTTCGAGAACGGGGACTACGCCTACCAGATGGCCAACTCCACCATCTTCTTCCTCATCACCCTGGTCATCGCGCTGTTCCAGCTGCGCGTCTCCCGCGGAAGGACCCAGTTCTAGATGTCCGTCGATCCCAACATCTCCGCCACCCCGCTGCCCGGCGGCCCCGAGCGCACCGCGCACGACGCCGCCGCCACCGGCTCCTCGACCACCCGGCGTCGTCGCCGCTCGGCGCACGGGACCAACTGGCCGCTGACCATCATCCTCATGGTCTGCTCCCTGTCCGTGCTCCTGCCGTTCTTCGTGGCCGTGTCCATGGCCTTCAAGACCACGGACCAAGCCGTGCTCGGCCAGGCCTTCAAGCTGCCCGCCCCCTGGAGCGTGGAGGGCTTCCGCGAGGCCTGGGAGCTGACCGACTTCCCGAAGGTCTTCGCGATCTCCCTGACCATCACCGTCGTCTCCACGGTGGGCGCGGTGCTGCTGTCCGCGATGGCCTCCTACGCGATCTCGCGCAACTGGAACCGCCGGTTCTTCCGCATCTCCTGCTACTACCTGCTGGCCGCGATGTTCCTGCCCTTCCCCGTGCTGGCCCTGTCCCAGGTCAAGCTCTCCGGGTACGTGCACCTGGCCAACCCGGTGGGCGTGATCGTCCTGCACATCATGTTCAGCCTGTCCTTCAACGTGCTGCTGTTCACCGCGTTCATCCGGTCCCTGCCGGAGGAGCTGGAGGAGTCCGCCCGGATGGACGGGGCCTCCACCTGGCGGATCTTCTGGACCCTGATGTTCCCGCTGATGATGCCGATGGCCGCGACCGTCGGGATCTTCACCCTGCTGGCCTCCTGGAACGACTTCATGATGCCCTCGATGATCATCGCGGACCCGAGCATGCAGACCCTGCCCGTGGTGCAGAAGATCTTCCAGACCCAGTTCAGCAACAACTACAACATCGCCTTCGCCTCCTACCTGCTGGCGATCGGCCCGTCCGTGATCGCCTACGCGATCTCCCAGAAGTGGGTCATGGCCGGTCTCACCCAGGGCGCCGTCAAGTAGCCCCGCGCCCCTTCCGCTTCCCGTCTCGAAAGGACACCCGCACCGCATGAGCACCGAGCGCACCGAGAACGCACCCGCCGTCGGCCTCTCCCCGGACCCGCAGTGGTGGCGCCAGGCCGCCGTCTACCAGATCTACCCCCGCTCCTTCGCGGACGCGGACGGCAACGGCATCGGGGACCTGCGCGGCATCACCGAGCGCGTGCCGTACCTGCGCGAGCTCGGGGTCGATGCCGTGTGGCTGAGCCCGTTCTACCCGTCGGACCTGGCCGACGGCGGCTACGACGTCGCCGACTACCGGGACGTGGACCCGAAGATCGGCACCCTGGAGGACTTCGACGCGATGGTCGAGGCCCTGCACGCCGCGGGGATCCGCCTGATCGTGGACATCGTGCCCAACCACACCTCGGATCAGCACGCCTGGTTCCAGGAGGCCCTGGCCGCCGGGCCCGGCTCCCCCGCACGCGAGCGGTACATCTTCCGGGACGGGCAGGGCCCGGACGGGGCCGAGCCGCCGGCGGACTGGATCTCGATCTTCGGCGGGCCCGCCTGGACCCGGGTGGACGACGGGCAGTGGTACCTGCACAGCTTCGCCCCCGAGCAGCCGGACCTGAACTGGGACAACCCCGAGGTGCGGGCGGACTTCCTGACCACCCTGCGCTTCTGGTCCGATCGGGGCGTGGACGGCTTCCGCATCGACGTCGCCCACGGCCTGGCCAAGGATCTGCCGGATCGGCTGCCCACCCAGGCGCAGCTGGACGAGATGCCCATCGACGGCACCCACCCGCTGTGGGACCGGGACGAGGTGCACGAGATCTACGCCGAGTGGCGGAAGGTCTTCGACTCCTACGACCCGCCGCGCACCGCCGTGGCGGAGGCGTGGGTGGAGGCGGACCGACGCCCGGCCTACGCCAGCCCGAAGGGTCTGGGCCAGGCCTTCAACTTCGACCTGCTCTCCGCGCACTTCGACGCCCGCAGCTTCAAGGACATCGTCTCCTTCAACACCGATCTGGCCGCCCGCTCCGGATCCTCCAGCACCTGGGTGCTGTCCAACCACGACGTCGTGCGCCACGCGACCCGCTACGGCCTGCCGGAGGTGCCCGGCAGGACGGACAAGGAGACCGGGGTCGCCTGGATCCTCTCCGGCGGAACCGAGCCGCAGCTGGACGCCGAGCGGGGCCTGCACCGGGCGCGGGCGGCGACCCTGTTCGAGCTGGCCCTGCCCGGCAGCGCCTACCTGTACCAGGGCGAGGAGCTGGGCCTGCACGAGGTCGCGGACATCCCCGACGAGGACCGCCAGGACCCCACCTTCTTCCGCAGCCCCGGGGTGGACAAGGGCCGGGACGGCTGCCGGGTGCCGCTGCCCTGGACCCCGGAGGGCTCCTCCTTCGGCTTCGGCCCGGACGGGGCCCACCTGCCGCAGCCGGACTGGTTCGGCCGGTACGCGGTGTCCGTGGAGGTACAGGATGAGGACTCGACGCTCACCCTGTACCGCCGGGCCCTGGCCGCCCGGCGCGAGCTGCAGGGGGCCGAGGAGCTGGAGTGGCTCGAGACCGGGGACCCGCAGGTGCTGGCCTTCGCCCGACCCGGCGGCTGGGTGTGCGTCACCAACTTCTCCGACCAGCCGGTGCGGCTGCCCGAGGCGCTGGCCGGCCAGGTGGTGCTGGGCTCCGCCGCGTCGTCGTCGGGAACCGTCCCCGCCGAGGCCACCCTCTGGCTGCGCCGCTGAGACTCACCCTCCCTCGCCTCCCCCGACGTCGCCGAGTCATCGATTCCGACGAGATTTCGGCCGAAAATCCGCAGGAATCGATGACTCGGCGCTGAGGACGGGGCGCTGGGGTGGGTTGTCGGGTGGGCCGGGCTAGGCGCCGAGCAGGGCGTCGATGGCGTCCACCAGGGCGATGTGCGCCAGGGACTGCGGGAAGTTGCCGGTCATCCGGGACCTGCGCAGGCTGTACTCGGTGCTGAGCAGGCCGACGTCGTTGGCCCGGTCCAGCACCGCGTCCAGGATCAGCCGACCCCGCTCGGTGCGCCCGGAGCGGATGTGCTGCTGGGCCAGCCACAGCGAGGAGGCCAGGTGCGGGTTGTCCTGGCCCTCGATGCCGTCCAGCCCGTCCGCGTTGCGGTACCGGTAGATCAGCCCGGCCTCGGTGCCCAGCTCCTGTTCGATCCGCTCGGCCGTGCCCAGCATCCGCGGGTCGTCGAAGGCCACGAAGCCCACCTGGGCGATGTTCAGCAGCGAGGAATCCACCTCGGTGCCGCCGTAGACCTGCACGAAGGAGTTCAGCTCGGCGTCGTAGCCGTGCTCCCAGATCTGCTGGGCCAGCCGGTCCCGGGCGCCCGCCCACGCGGCGTCGTCCCCGGCCAGCCCGTGCACCCGCACCGCCCGCACCCCGGCGTCGAGCGCGGCCCACAGCATCACCTGCGAGTGGGTGTACACGTGGGTGCCCCCGTGCATCTCCCAGATGCCCTGGTCCTCCTCCCCCACGTGAGCGACGGCGGCGCGCAGCAGCGCCTGCTGCAGCGGCCAGGAGAGGTGATCCTCGGCGAAGCCCAGCCCACGCAGGCGCTCGAAGGTCACCATGAGCTGACCCATCGCGTCCCCCTGCAGCTGCTCGGCCGCGCCGTTGCCGCGGCGCACCGGCCGGGAGGACTCGTAGCCGGGCAGGAAGTCCACGGTGCGCTCCAGCTCATCGGACTCCCCGGCCACCCCGTACACGTTGTGCAGCTCCGAGGGGTCGTTGGCGATGGCCCGCAGCAGCCAGTTGCGCAGCTGGGCGGCCTCCCGCTCGTGCCCGTGGGTCGCGGCCACGTCCACCGCCTGGGCGACGTCGCGCAGCCAGCAGAAGCGGTGGTCCCAGTTGCGCTGTCCGCCGAGGACCTCCGGCAGGGAGGTGGTGGGCGCGGCGATCAGCCCGCCGGTCTCCCGGTTCATCAGGGCGCGGATCACCAGCAGCGAGCGCAGCCGGGCGTCCCGGTAGTCCTGCAGCCGCGGGTCCCGCTCGGCCTCCTCCGTCCCGGGATAGGCGGCCCCGTCCGCGGGCAGCACGGGCATCGTGGTGGTGGCCAGGGGCGCGGTGGTGGTCGGCACGGGGGCCGGGGCGGAGGAGGCATCCCACAGCTGGGTCCACTCGGACCAGTGCGCGACGGTGCGGTGCAGGGTGTCGTTGACGTCCAGCGGGGCCGGGGGGTTGCGGTGGGAGGGGAAGTAGGTGAGGGTGAAGTCCCGGATCTGCCCGGCGGCGATCTGGAACTGCCCGGCGTGGCAGCGGTCCCCCTCCTCCGGGACCGGGTCCCCGCGGAAGACGAGAGCATCGGGCCCGGCCATGGCCACGAGCATCGCCTCGGCCGGGTCCGGCAGTCCCGTGGCGGGGTCCGGGGCGCCGTCGTAGCGGGTCATCCAGGGGTGGGTGCGCCCGTAGCTGAAGCGCAGCTGCAGCTCCTGGTGCATCGTGACTTCGCCGATCAGCCCCTCCACGCGGCGCACGATCTCGGTGCGCCCGTTCAGGGGCATGAAGTCCGTGACGCGCACGGAGCCGGTGTCCGTGGTCCACACGGTGTGCAGGACGAAGGAGTTCTCCCCGTAGAAGCGCTCCACGACCTCCGCGCGCGGGGCGTCCTGTCCGGCGGCGCCGCCGGGGGCGACCTGCGCGGCGGCCGGGGCGAAGGCGGAGGCCGCGGGGGCCAGCAGCCAGCGGCCGTGATCGGGGGTGCCCAGCAGCGCGGCGAAGGCGGCCTCGGCGTCGAACCGGGGGGTGCAGAACCAGTCCACGGAGCCGTCCCGGGAGACCAGGGCCGCGGTGCTCATGTCCGAGAGCAGGGCGTAGTCCTCGATGTGTGAAGCCATGATCCCCAATCTATCGGCTGATGATCAGCAGGCGTGCTTTTCCTGTGGCGGCGGGGCGAAGATCACCGGCCCGTGAGGCCGCGCCCTCCCGCCCCGACCCTTGCGCAGGATACCCCTCGGGGGTATACCGGGAGTATGAGCCAGCCGGAGAACGACGCCGCGGACACCACCGCCCAGACCCCGCACCCGCCGCACGGGTACACCCACGATAAGGACCGCTACCTCAAGCGGATGCGCCGCATCGAGGGGCAGGTGCGCGGGGTGGCCCGGATGATCGACGAGGACCAGTACTGCATCGACGTCCTCACCCAGATCTCCGCGGTCAGCAGCGCCCTGCACGCCGTGGCCGTGGGACTGCTTCAGGAGCACCTGGGCCACTGCGTGGCCGGGGCCGCTGCCTCCGGGGACGAGGAGCAGATGCGGGCCAAGGTCGCGGAGGCCTCCGCCGCCGTCGCCCGCCTGGTCCGCAGCTGATACCCACCCGCGCCCGGGCCCGCTCCGCAGCGGCCCGGACGCACACACCACCATCGGAAGAGGAAGCACCATGAACACCACCGTGAACGTCGAGGGCATGACCTGCCAGCACTGCGTGGCCTCCGTGACCGAGGAGCTGCGGGAGATCCCCGCGGTCACCGACGTGAGCGTGCACCTGAACAGCGGCGGCACCTCCCCCGTGACCATCACCCACACCGGGGACCTGGACGCGCAGGCCGTGGAGGCCGCCGTGTCCGAGGCCGGCTACCGGGTGGTCGAGCACCGGTGAGCCAGCGCGTCGTCGACCTCGATATCCAGGGGATGACCTGCGCCTCGTGCGTCGGCCGGGTGGAGCGCAAGCTCGGGAAGATCGACGGGGTGCACGCCAGCGTCAACCTCCCGCTGGAATCCGCGCAGGTCACCGTGCCGGAGGGCGTCACGGATGAGCAGATCCTGCAGACCGTGCGCGACGCCGGGTACACCCCGTCCCTGAAGCGCCCCCCGCAGGAGGACGACGACGCCGCGCAGCGCGCCGAACCGGGCACCGCCGCCCTGCGCCGCCGGGTGTGGGTCAGCCTGCCCCTGGCCGCGGTCGTCTTCGCGATCTCCATGATCCCCGGCCTGCAGTTCCCGCACTGGGGCTGGGTCGCGGCCGTGCTGTCCCTGCCCGTGGTCACCTGGGGGGCCTGGCCCTTCCACCGGGGTGCCGCCGTGAACGCCCGGCACGGCTCCTCGACCATGGACACCCTGGTCTCCCTCGGGGTCGCCGCCGCCTACCTGTTCTCTCTGGGCCACCTGCTGGCCGACCCGGGGATGACGGCGCACGCGCACCTGGGTCACGCCATGTCCATGGCGGATCACCAGCTGTACTTCGAATCCGCGGGCGTCATCACGGTCTTCCTGCTGCTGGGCCGGTGGCTGGAGGCCCGCGCGCAGGACCGCTCCGGGCAGGCGCTGCGCAAGCTGCTGGACCTGGGCGCCAAGGACGTGGAGGTCCTGGACGAGGACGGCGTCGGGCACCGCGTGCCCGTCTCGCGGCTGGCCGCGGGCCAGCGCTTCATCGTGCGGCCCGGGGAGAAGGTGGCCGCGGACGGCGCCGTCGTCGAGGGCCACTCCGCGGTGGATGAATCCATGCTCACCGGGGAATCCGTGCCCGTGGAGGTCTCGGAGGGAGACCGCGTCACCGGCGCGACCCTGAACACCGGGGGCCGGCTGATCGTGCGCGCCGAGCGCGTGGGCGAGGACACCACTCTGGCGCAGATGGGGCGCCTGGTCTCCCAGGCGCAGTCCACCAAGGCCCCGGTGGCCCGGCTGGCGGACCGGATCTCCGCGGTGTTCGTGCCCGTGGTGCTGGGCATCGCGGTGCTGACCTTCCTGCTGTGGCTGCTGATCGGCGGGGCGGCCGACGGCGGGCTGAACGCGGCCTTCGTCGCGGCGGTCTCCGTGCTGGTCATCGCCTGCCCGTGCGCCCTGGGCCTGGCCACCCCCACCGCCCTGCTCACCGGCACCGGGCGCGGAGCCCAGCTGGGGATCCTCATCAAGTCCGCGCAGGTCCTGGAGGACACCCGCGGGGTGGACGCTGTGGTCCTGGACAAGACCGGCACCGTGACCCGCGGGCAGCTGTCCCTGGAGGAGGTGCGCCTGCCGGAGACGACGGCGCACTCCGCCGGGGGCGAGGCGCCCGCGGCATCGCAGACCGGCGAGGGCCGGGGTGCCCCGGTCACCGCCGAGGAGCTGCTGCTGCTGGCGGGAGCCGTGGAGGAGGCCTCCGAGCACCCCATCGCCCGGGCCGTCGCCGCCGGCGCCCGCGAGCGCACCGGGAAGCAGCTGCCCGCGGTGCGGGAGTTCGCCAGTGCGGCCGGCGGCGGGGTCTCCGGTCTGGTGCGCCTGGCCGAGGACGACGAGGAGCACCGGGTGGCCGTGGGCCAGCCGTCCTGGCTCGCCGCCGAGGGCATCGAGGTGCCCGCCGCCCACCGGGAGACGCTGACCGCCGCTCAGGGCGAGGGGCGCATCGGCGTCGTCGCCGCGGTGGACGGGGTGAGCGTCGGACTGCTGCTGCTGCGCGACGAACCCAAGGAGGACGCCGCCTCCGCCCTGGCCCAGCTGCGCGAGATGGGCCTGCGCCCGGTGCTGCTCACGGGCGATGCCGAACCGGTGGCCCGGGCGATCGCCGAGCAGGTGGGCATCGCCGCCGAGGACGTCATCGCCGGGGTCTCCCCGGAGCAGAAGGTGCGCGCCGTCGAGCGGCTGCAGGGCGAGGGCCGGGTGGTCGCGATGGTCGGGGACGGGGTGAACGACGCCGCGGCCCTGGCCCGGGCGGACCTCGGGGTGGCGATGGGCGCGGGCACGGATGTGGCCCTGGAGGCCGCGGACCTGACCCTGATGCGCAACGAGCTGGCGGCGGTGCCGCAGGCCATCCGACTGTCACGGGCGACCCTGCGCATCATCCGCTCCAACCTGTTCTGGGCGTTCTGCTACAACGTCATCGCGATCCCGGTGGCGGCCCTGGGGCTGCTCAACCCGATGATCGCGGGTGCTGCGATGGCGTTCTCCTCGGTGTTCGTGGTGCTGAACTCCCTGCGCCTGACCCGCTTCGACCGGTAGGCGTTCCCCTTCTACCTCGCGAGACGGCGCATCCGTTCCCGGTTTTCGCTTTCCCGGGAACGGATGCGCCGTCTCGCGTCAGGGGTGGGAACGGATGCGCCGGGTCGCGATGGGAAGGTGTGCGTCCTCGCTGGTCCTCGTGTGGCGCGGGACCCATCTTCCGTCCCGTCCGGTCCTACACTGGCCCCATGCCGACACCACAGGGAAACCTCGACTGGACCGCACTGACCGACGATCCCGACGCCGTCGCCCCGGCCGTGGCCGACGCCGTGCGCGCCGGCGCCGTGCCGACGGCTCGCCTCGCGCGCATCGACCCCGAGCTGTCCGACACCGCCGCCTTCTGCGAGGCCTACGACGTCGATGTGCAGGCCACCGCCAACTGCGTGGTCGTGCAGGGCAGGCGCGGCGAGCGGGTCACCACCGCGGCGGTGCTCGTGCTGGCCGCGGATCGGGCCGACATCAACACCACCGTGCGCAAGCACCTGGACGCCCGGAAGGTCTCCTTCGCGGATCAGGAGGAGACGGAGCGGCGCACGGGCATGACCTCCGGCGGCATCACCCCGGTGGGGCTGCCTGCGGACTGGCCGGTGCTGATCGACCGGGCCGTGGCCGACGCCGAGGCCGTGGTGATCGGGGCGGGTCGACGCGAGGCGAAGCTGCTGGTCAGCGGCGCGGAGCTGGCCGCGCTGACGGGCGCCGAGGTGCTGGACCTCGTGCGCCGCTGATCCCGACGCCGCGGGCCCCCGGCCTCAGTTGTGGGTTTCGGGGTGGGCGCGCTGGCCCCAGGTCGGCCCGTCGTCTTCGGGGGACTCCTTCGTGGCGGCATCGTCACGCTCGCGGGCGCCCGCCGCGGCGTCGCCGGTGCCCGAACCCGCCTGCTCCCGCTCGCGGCGCTCCCGCTCCTCCTTGCGCGCCTTGGCCGCGGCGTACAGGTCCGCGGAGCGGCGGTTGATGCCGGTGCCCTGGCCCAGCTCCTCGTCGTTGGGCCGCTCGACCATGATCAGGGTCGCGCACACCACCAGGGTCACCACGAACACGCCGCCGGCCGCGGACAGGGCCAGCTTGATCTCCGGCTGGTTGTTGGTCCCGCCCGTGGCGAACACGAAGACGCCCACGAACGCGATGATCGCGAGGATGGCCGCGAGGATCAGCGGGGCCTTGATGTCGGCCTTGAGTCCGCGCTTGGGGCGCTGTGCCACGAAGATGCTCCTCCTGGGGGTGTGGTGAGGTCCGTCTGCCAGTCTACGGCCCGCCCGGGTCGCCCGCCCGGTTCGCAGAGTCGCCGCGCGTCCCGTGGCGCTGGAGCACCCGGGCGTCGTGGCGGAAGGTCAGGGCCGCGATGAGGTGGAAGACCCCCACGATCATCGCCGCCCCGCCCACGATGCCGAACAGCGCCTTGGAGCCCATCTCCCCGAACAGGAACAGCCCGGCCGCCGCGAGCACCGCGACCAGTCCGGCGATGGTCCAGTCCCGGCCCATCGCGGAGGTCTGGCTGGTGCGCAGCCCGAGGATCAGCTCCGTCAGCCCGGCGATGCCGTAGACCAGGCCGACGATCAGCACCAGCTGGCCCAGCTGCCCCGCGAAGAGGAGGGCCACCGCGCCGCCGAGGGCGTAGAGCACCGCGAAGGACTGGATGGCCGAGCGCTCCGGACCCTCGGCCAGCGGTGCGGCGAGGCTGCGGTGCAGCCACAGCAGCACGGCCCCGTGGGCGATCATGAACAGCCCCACCGCCCAGGTGACCGCGGACAGCCCCGGGTCCCCCCAAGACCAGTAGTTGGAGGGCTGCCAGAACACGGTGAGCAGTCCGAAGGCCAGGCACAGCAGGGCGCGGGCGAGCACGGGCCGGTGCAGGGCGCGCAGCTCCTCGAGGGTCGCGCTGGCTTCGGTGACGGGCATGGGGGCGGACGGCCTTTCGCTGGGCGGGCTGGGGCGGGCGACGTCGCCCACCAGCTTATCGTGCGCGCCGCGGGCCCAGCCGGGCTCTTCTCAGCCGGCGGGCAGCTCCCGGACCAGTGCCGCGCGCAGCCGCCGCAGGGCCTCCTCCAGGCGCGGTTCGCTCAGCCCGCCGAAGCCGACGACGAGCCCGGCCCGCGCCCCGGGGCGGCTCCAGTACCCCGTCAGCCCGGCGACCCCCACCTCCTGCCGCACCAAGGCGTCGACGAGGCGGCGCTCCCCCGCGGTGCCCTGCCCGTCGGGCAGCTCCACGACGGTGTGCAGCCCGCCGTCCATGGGCAGCACCCGCACCCCCGGCGGCAGCCGATCCGGGGCGAGGACCCGGGCCAGCAGGTCGCGGCGTCGCCGGTACTCCCGGCGCATCCGGGCGGTGTGCCGACGCAGGCCGCCCTCGGCGAGGAAGCCCGTCATCGCGTCCTGCACGATCCCGGAGACCGGGGCGCCGGCGTCGCGCTTGTGGGCCAGCAGCTGCCGACGCAGCTGGGGCGGCATGAGCAGGAACCCCAGGCCCAGGCCCGGGGTGAGGGTCTTGGCGAAGGAGCCGAGGGTCGCGACCCGGTCCCCGGCGCCGTAGCGGGCGGTGTCCATCGCGGCCAGGGCCGGCAGCGGGTCCCCGACGTAGCGCAGCTCGGAGTCGTAGTCGTCCTCCACCAGCAGGGCCTCCCGCTCGACGGCCCACGCCAGCAGCTCCGCGCGCCGGGCCGCGGGCATCGAGGCGCCCAGCGGGTACTGGTGGGAGGGGGTGACCAGCACGACGTCGGGGCGGGCCGGGCCGGCCTCCAGGTGGGCGGGGTCCAGGCCCTGGGCATCCAAGGGCACGGGGACCACCCGGTGCCCGAGGGCGGCGGGCACCCGGTGCAGGGACGGGTAGCCGGGGTCCTCGACGGCGACGGTCAGGACCCGTCCGAGCCGCTGGGCCAGCACGGTCAGCAGCAGCCGCAGCCCGTCCCGGGCGCCCCCGGTGACCAGCAGATCCTCGGGGTCGGCCGGCACCGAGCGGCCGATGCGCAGGTGCTCGGCCAGCTCCCGGCGCAGCGCCGCCGACCCCTGGGGCGGGTGACCGAGGCTCGGCTGCGCGGCGGCCGCCCGCCACGCGGCCCGCCAGGCCGTGGTGGTCAGGGCCGAGACATCCGGGGTGCCGGGCCGCAGGTCGTACCGGAGGGCGGAGGCGGCTTCGGTGTGGGCGCGCGGCCCACCGGCAGCGTTCTCCCCGGGGCCGGTGGCGACCGAGGCGGCGGGGCCAGTGGCGGCTGCGATCCCGGAAGCGGCAGGACCGACGCGGTGCGGGGTCTCCGGCGTTGTCCGCCGCGGGCGCGGGAGATGCCGGGGGCGCGGCGGCAGGGCCGGCAGCTCGGGGGTGATGCGGGTGCCGCCTCGATCCGCGATGAGGAAGCCTTCGCCGGTGAGATGGTCGTAGGCGGTGGTGACGCTGCCGCGGGAGATGCCCAGGCGGGCCGCGAGCGCCCGGGTGGAGGGCAGGGCGTCGCCGGGGCGCAGGGTGCCGACGGCCACGAGGTCGCGGATCTGCTCGGCCAGCTGGGTGGGCAGCGGCCCGCCGCCGCGGCGGATCCGCACGGGCAGCTCGGCGTCGGTGCGGTGGCGGGACATGGCACCCCAGTGTAGGCGCGACCACCCCACCGCCCCCGCCGCACCGCTCCTCCGCGCCGCTCTGGTGCGTTTGGGAGCGGTTTCGGTGTTCGGGAGCGTTCTCGTGGCTCCCAAACGTCGAAACGGCTCCCAAACGCGACGGCGGGGCGCGGGGCCGGTACCTGTGGACCAAAAACCTGGGCGGAATCTGGACCTGTCGTCGGTCCAGCGCCGCGCGACAGGATGGTGGGCATGACTGAGCAGCACAGCGCCCCGGAGAACACCGCCCCCACCACCAGCACCGAGCAGCAGGGGGCCCGCACCGGGTCTCCCCTGGTCAAGCGCGGCCTGGCGGACATGCTCAAGGGCGGGGTGATCATGGACGTGGTCACCGCGGATCAGGCGCGCATCGCCGAGGACGCCGGGGCCGTCGCCGTCATGGCCCTGGAGCGGGTGCCGGCGGACATCCGCGCGCAGGGCGGGGTGGCGCGCATGTCCGACCCGGACCTCATCGAGCAGATCATCGAGGCGGTGGACATCCCGGTCATGGCGAAGGCGCGGATCGGGCATTTCGTGGAGGCGCAGGTGCTCCAGGAGCTGAAGGTGGACTACATCGACGAATCCGAGGTCCTCTCCCCCGCCGACTACGTCAACCACATCGACAAGCAGGGCTTCACGGTGCCCTTCGTGTGCGGGGCCACCAACCTGGGGGAGGCGCTGCGGCGCATCGCGGAGGGCGCGGCGATGATCCGCTCCAAGGGCGAGGCCGGCACCGGGGACGTCTCCGAGGCCACCAAGCACATCCGCACCATCCGCGCCCAGATCGCCGAGCTGCAGGCGCTGTACGCCGCCACCCCGGAGGCGCTGTACGTGAAGGCCAAGGAGCTGGCCGCCCCGTACGACATCGTCCTGGAGGTGGCCCGCACCGGGAAGCTGCCGGTGGTCCTGTTCACCGCGGGCGGGGTGGCGACCCCGGCGGATGCGGCGATGATGATGCAGCTGGGCGCGGACGGCGTGTTCGTGGGCTCGGGCATCTTCAAATCCGGGGATCCGGCCCACCGGGCCGCCGCGATCGTGAAGGCCACCGCCTTCTACGACGACGCCGCGGCGATCGCGCAGGCCTCCCGCGGCCTGGGGGAGGCGATGGTCGGCATCAACGTCGCGGACCTGCCCGCCCCGCACCGCCTGGCCGAGCGCGGTTGGTAGGATCGAACATTATGAACGCCAACGGTAACGTGAGTGCCGGTCGAGATATTATCGGCAGCAACATAACCCAGATCGTAGGAAGTAATCCTTCGATTTCCATACTCGAGTCCACTGCGGAGCAGCTTGCCGAAGCGGAGAATGACTCCAGAAAGATTATAAGGAAGACGAGGAGCAAAAGAATTAAAGGTGGGGCAATATCCTTTGCGATCACCTTCGGTTTTCTGGTCTTGACGGCGGTTCTGGGGTACTTCTGGCTGTTTCGCTCCGGTGAGGTGAAGGCAACCGACATAGTTAAGGACTTAATACCGAATTTTATCCTTCCTTTAGTTATATCCTTGCTCCCCCTCCTGCCTAGCGCAATCTTCGGCGGAAAGATGTGGAGGCAATTCACTTCACCGAGCGACGCAGAAAATATAAACAAGAATCGGCTGCGGTTGATTCAGGTGAGATGGGATGAGCTAAATGCATTGGGGTTGAGCAAAAGAAGAATTAATATGCTCCGGAGGAAGAAATAATACACCCGCGCGATAATCCAAATCGAAACTCGACCGTCGGGGTGCTGGCCCTGCAGGGCGGGGTCGCCGAGCACCTGCGGATGCTGGAATCCCTCGGGGCCGAGGCGCGGAAGGTGCGCCGCCCGGCGGATCTGGAGGGTCTGGATGCGCTCGTGCTGCCCGGCGGGGAGTCCTCGACGATCGACCGGCTCACCCGCACCTTCGGGCTGCGCGAACCGCTGATCGACTTCGCCCGCGCCGGGCACCCCGTGCTGGGCACCTGCGCGGGGCTGATCCTGCTGGCCCGGACCATCCGGGACCCGGCACCTGGCCAGCGCAGCCTCGGCCTGCTGGATGCGACCGTGGCCCGCAACGCCTTCGGCCCCCAGACCTCCTCCGCCGAGGCCCTGCTGACCTGGGGCGGGAGCGCGACGCCGGAGGGCACCGTGCGGGCGGCGTTCATCCGGGCCCCGGAGGTCGTGGAGCACGGGCCCGACGCCGAGGTGCTCGCCCGCTTCGAGGGCCGGGTCGTCGCGGTGCGTCAGGACCGGATCCTCGGGATCTCCTTCCACCCGGAGCTGACCGGGGACACCACGGTGCATCGGGAGCTGCTGGGCCTCATTCCCCGGTGACCCCCTTCGGGAGGATCATCGGCGGTGATTCCCGCGATCCTCCCGGATCTTCGCCCCGGCGGAAACTAGCATGGAAGGTGCCAGTTCATTCGCACCGCACGGATCGAGGCACCGACGATGACGTCCCCGCACCGAGACCACGCAGACCGGCACCCTGCCGCGACCGCCGAGGACGCCTCGGCCGAGACCACCGCCCCGGATGCCCGGTCCTCCGGCCCCGCCTCGACGGCCCCGGCGTCTCCGACCGAGAGGCAGCGCGCCCCCTGGGTCTCCCCCGTGAGCTTCGGCCTCGCCGTGCTCGCGCTCGTCGTCATCCTGATCCTGCCCACCCCGGAGGGCCTGTCCGTCGCGGGCCACCGTGCCCTGGCCGTCCTGGCCTTCGCGGTGATCCTGTGGGTCACCGAGGCCGTGACCTACCCGGTCAGCGCCCTGCTGATCATCGGACTGCTGGCCGTGCTGCTGGGCACCGCCCCGGACCCCGATGACCCGGGTGAGCTGCTGGGCACCAAGGGCGGGCTGACCGCGGCTCTGGGCGGGTTCTCATCCTCCGCCGTCGCCCTGGTCGCCGCCGCCCTGGCCCTGGCCGCGGCCATGCAGGCCACCGGGCTGCACCGGCGCCTGGCCCTGCACGTGCTGCGGGTGGCCGGGGAGAAGACCAGCCACCTGGTGGCCGGGGCCATCGTCATCTCCGTGGTGCTGGCGTTCTTCGTGCCCTCGGCGACGGCGCGGGCCGGCGCCGTCGTGCCGATCCTGCTGGGCATGGTGGCCGCGTTCGGGCTGCCGAAGGACTCCAAGCTCGCGGCGCTGCTGGTGATCACCGCGGCCCAGGCGGTGTCCGTGTGGAACGTGGGGATCAAGACGGCGGCCGCGCAGAACATGGTGGCGATCGGGTTCATCGAGAAGCAGCTGGACACCACCGTCTCCTGGCCGCAGTGGTTCCTGTGGGCGGCGCCCTGGTCCGCGGTGATGTCCGTGCTGCTGTTCTTCATCATGCGCCGGGCGATCCGCCCGGAGGTGGACCGGATCGACGGCGGCCGGGAGGTCGTGCACCGGGAGCTGGGCGAGCTGGGGCCGATGACGGGTGCGGAGAAGCGCCTGGTGGGGATCTCGGTGCTGCTGCTCCTGCTGTGGGCCACCGAAGGCACCGTGCACTCCCTGGACTCCTCCACGGTCACGGTCATCGCGGTCGCGCTGATGCTGCTGCCGAAGGTCGGGGTGTACGACTGGAAGACCGTGGAGCACCTGGTCAACTGGGGGACGCTGGTGGTCTTCGCCGTCGGGATCTCCCTGGGCAGCGTGCTGCTGAGCACCGGGGCGGCGTCCTGGCTGTCCGAGAAGACGTTCTCCGCGATGGGGTTGGAGAACCTGCCGCTGCTGGCGACGATCGCGCTGGTCTCCGCGTTCACCATCCTCATCCACCTGGGCTTCGCCTCGGCGACGTCGCTGTCCAGCGCGCTGATCCCGGTGTTCATCGCCTTGGCGCAGAGCCTGCCGGGCCTGCCGGATCAGGGGATCGGCTTCGTGGTGATCCAGCAGTTCGTGATCTGCTTCGGCTTCCTGCTGCCGGTCTCCGCGCCGCAGAACATGCTGGCCTACGGCACGGGGGCGTTCACCACCCGCCAGTTCCTGAAGACCGGCATCCCGCTGACGGTGGCCGGGTACCTGCTGGTGCTGCTGTTCTCCGCGTCCTACTGGAAGTGGCTGGGCCTGGTCTGAGCCGCGAGCCGACGCCGGTGGATCCGGTGCCACCGGAGGACCCGTTCCCACCGGCGGATCTCGGGAGTGACCCCCGCCGGCACCCGGACCAGGGGAGGCTACTCGAACAGGCGCTGCCCGACCATCGTGTCCCCCTCGGCCACCCCCGGGGGCACCGCGAACAGGGCGGAGCCCACGTGCTGCAGGTACTCGGTCAGCGCATCCTTCTCCGTCATCTTCCGCAGGATCGGGAAGAATCCGGCGCGGGGGTCCCGGGCGAAGGCGATGAAGAACAGGCCCGCATCCAGCCGGCCCAGGGAATCGTTGCCGTCCGTGTAGTTGTATCCCCGGCGCAGCATCCGGTGCCCGCCGTTGTTCTCCGGGGCGACGACGGCCACGTGCGCGTCCTTCGGGATCGCCAGCTCCCCGTCCTTCCGGGCGGACAGATCCAGGGCGTCGAACTCGTGCTCCGCGCTGGGGTCGGCCACGGACAGCGGGGCGCCGTAGCGCTTATCCCGCCCGATGACCTGCTCCTGCTCGGACAGGCGCACCCGGTCCCAGACCTCCAGGTACATGTGGATCTTGCGGGCGGCCAGGTAGCTGCCGCCCACCATCCAGTCCGCCGCTGCGTCGTCGCCGTCCTGGACCCACACCTCCTTCTCCAGCACGTCATCGCCGTCCTGGGATTTGATGTTGGCGGTGCCGTCCTTGAAGCCGAAGAGGTTGCGCGGGGTCTCCTGATCCGCGGAGGTGGAGGAGGTGCGGCCGTAGCCGATCTGCCCCCACCGCAGCACCGCGGTGCCGAAGGCCATCCGGGTCAGGTTCCGGATCGCGTGCACGCAGACCTGGGGGTCGTTGGAGCAGGCCTGGACGACGAGGTCCCCGTCGCTGGAGGCCGCGCGCAGGTTCTCGTCGGCGAACCGGGGCACGCCGTCAGCCAGGACGCCGGGCATCTTGGCCTTCAGCCCGAAGCGGTCCTTCCCGTCGGCGTCCTGGAACAGGCTGCGACCGAAGCCGAAGGTGATGCTCAGCCCCGCCGGCGGATACCCCCATGCCTCACCCGTGTCCGCGGGCGGCTTGTTGGGGTTGGCGTCCGGCTCCCCGCCGACCAGCTCCCCGGCGCACATCTGCTCCGCGGCCACGGTCCAGCGGGCCAGCAGGTCCTTCAGCTCCGCGACGTCGGTGGTGCTGACATCGTAGGCGGCGATGTACATGTTGTCCTGCGCAGGAGTGGTGATGCCCTGCTGATGCTGGCCGCGGAACGGGTAGGTCAGCTGCGTGGGGGCTTCCCGGGCCGCCTGCTCCCGACCCAGGTGGTGCCCGAGGGCGCCCCCGCCGAAGCCGGCGATGCCCAGGGCCCCGGCGATCCCCGCCCCGGCCACCAGCCGACGCCGGGTGAACCCGCGGGTGCGCCCGCCGGTCGCCGCGGCGTCGTCCCCCGCAGCAGGGTCCCCGGCGGCGGGATCCCCGGCGGATCCGGACGAAGCGGCGGCCGTCCCGGCGTCGGGATCCGCCCAGGGGGCGGACGATGCGGGGGTACCGGTGCGGTGCTCCTGCGGTTCCTCGGTGCGGCGGTTCGTGGTCGATCCCTCCTCGGGGTGCGGTCGGTGGGGTGCGGGACGGTGGGCGTGCGCGGCGCCGGGCGCCCGAGGGGCAGCGCCGACGCTGGGCACCGGTGGGCGGGTCGGGGACTAGTGCAGGACGGTGCCGGCGACCTGGGACAGCGGCTCGCTCAGGGCGTTGACGGCGTCGGAGAACTCCCGCTGGACCTTCGTGTAGTCCTTGTCCGAGGGGGCCTCCCCGGCATCCTTCTGCACCGCGGCGATCTGGTCGTAGGGCTTGTACGTGGCCTGCCCGTCCACCTCGCCGTCCTTCTGCGCGTCGATCAGCCCGTCGACCTTCTCGAAGCTCTCGGCGATCTTGCGGTCCAGGTCCGCGTCCTGCTTCTTCACCAGGTCCTGCACGTTGCCGTAGGCGACCTTCGCGCCCTCCACGTTGGCCTTGAAGTCGTACATGTCCGTGTGGGAGAAGGTCTCCTCCTCCCCCACGATCTTGGACTTGGCGACCTCCTCCATCAGGGAGGAGGCGCCGTCGACGACGTCGGAGAGCTTCAGCTGGAACTTGCCGCTGGCCCCGTCCACCTTCCCGTAGACGAGGTCGTAGAGCTTCTGGGTGTCCTCATCCAGCTGGTCGGCGGCCTTCTTCCGGTCCGCCGCGGAGGCGAACGTGAAGGGCGAGCCGTCCTCGGTGAACAGGTCCGCCTCGATCCGGTGCCACCCGGTCCAGTCCTTGAGCACCTCGGGGTCGGTGACCTTCTTGTCCGCGTCTGCGGCGAGGTCCTGCACGCGGGCGTCCATCGCGGTGTCCAGGTCCCCGGCCTCCTTGATGCCGAAGGACTCCGCGGTGGGCTCGATCCGCTCGTAGTGCTGGCGGGCCAGCGGGTACAGCTGCTTGGCGCGCTCGGTGTCCCCGGAGGTGTAGGCCTGCGTGAACTCCTGGGTGGCGGTCAGCAGCTGACCGACCTGGTCCTTGGTGTAGCTGGTGTAGTTGGCGATGGCCTTGTCCTCGGCGGCCTTCGTGTCGTCGCCGATCTCCACCTTCTCGCCCTGGGTCACCGTGAACTGGCTCAGCCCCACGAAGTCCCCGACCATGTTGAGCTTGCACGCGGTGTAGTAGGTGCCCTGCTCCAGGGCGGTGGTGAGCTGGGCGGTGGTGCCGGGGCCGACGTTCTCCTGCTCGGACTCGATCTGCAGCTTGTTCTCCGCCAGGACCTCCAGCTCATTGGGCTTGGTGCCCTGGTTGGTGATCTCGAACTTCACCTTCCCGGACTTCACCTCGGCGGGCTCCACCTGGCAGGTGTCGTCCGTGATGGTGACCTTGACGGTCTGGGTGTCCCCGGAGCCCCCGCCGGCGCTGGAGTCCGAGGAGGCGGAGTTCTGGGGGTTGTCGGTGCAGCCGGCCATCGTGACGGCCAGCAGCACGGCGGCGGCGGCGCTCAGGGGGCGGGTGATTCTCATGGGTTCCTCCGGGATTCGACGGGACGGACGGATTCGACGGGGTGGGCCGCGGGCCGCGGGGCGCTGCCGCGGACCTGGCGCAGGAAGAAGAACAGCACGGGGACCAGGTACAGCCACCAGCCGATGACCTGCAGGACCGTGGGCTGCAGGTTCACCTGGAACATGGCCTGCAGCAGCACGTAGAGCCAGAACAGCGGGGAGGAGTTCTCCGGCAGCCAGGTGCTGAGGTCCCAGGCGTGGTGGAAGACCCCGGGCAGCACCCCGGCCTCCTGCAGGTCGCCGATCCCGTAGGAGACGATGCCGGCGACCACGAAGATCAGGAACAACCCGGTCCAGGAGAAGAAGCGGTGCATGTTGATCCGGCGGGTGCTACGGAAGACCACCCAGCCCAGGATCACGGCCAGCACCAGCCCGGTGATCACCCCGGCGGTGGTCAGGAAGGCGTTCTGCTCGATCGAGGAGCGCACCGTGGCCCAGATGAACAAGGCGGTCTCCACGCCCTCGCGGCCCACCGCCAGCACGGCGATCCAGACGACGCCCCAGCCTTTGGCGTCCTTGGCGAGGGAACCCGCCATCGAGCTCTCCAGCTCGTGCTTCATGGCGCGGGCGTTGCGGCCCATCCAGAAGATCATGGTGGTGACCAGGGCCGCGGCCACCAGGGACAGCCCGCCGCCGATGATCTCCTGGGCCTGGAAGGTCAGGGTCTTGGGGCCCCAGGTGAGCAGGGCGCCCACCCCCAGCGGCAGCAGCACGGCCAGGCCGATGCCCGCCCACAGCTTGGGCAGCACGTCCCGGCGCCCGGCCTTGACCAGGTAGGCCACCAGGATGCCGACGACGAGGCTGGCCTCGAAGCCCTCGCGCAGGGCGATGAGCAGATTGGCGATGAACATGGACGCGACGATCCTCGGGGGAAGAGCGGATGTGAACTCGCTCGCCGCGTCTCCGCGGGGCACGCCGATGGACGGCGGCACGACGTCGGGGGCCCAGGCGGGCGGACTCAGTATAGCCTTACCTCGCCCTTGGCCGCCCCTGCTCACCGCACCGTTACACACAACGGGAGATGCGTGACATTCCGGGGTGCTGCACGCCCAGGAATGTCACGCATCTCCAGTTCTGCGGGAGGGAAGAGGGAGGCTGGTCAGGTGCGGATCCAGACGTCGCGGCGGGCGCGCAGACCCAGGGTCAGCCCGCGCAGACCCATGAACAGCCCGGCATATGCCGCCCAGAGCCACACGAATCCAGCGGGATCCGGCCCCGCACCGGTGCCGCTCGGACCGGAGGCCCACCCCACCGCCAGCAGCCCGGGCAGGTACCCGAGCAGCGCGATCAGCGAGGCCACGGCCAGATACCGGACATCCTCCGCGCCGATCAGCACGCCGTCGAGGATGAACACGTAGGCCGCCAGCGGCTGACCCACCGCGACCACCAGCATCGCCAGCAGGAACAGCCCCCGCACCTGCGGGTCCTGCGTGAACGCCGGGCCCAGCGCCCACCCGATCAGCGGGCACAGCAGCCCGGTCACCACCCCGAAGCCCAGGGACCAGCGGATCAGCCGGTCCATCAGGTGCCTCACCTGCGCTCGGTCCTCGGCCCGTCGCACGTCCCGGGCGCCCATCTCCTTGCCGAGCATGGCCTGCGCGGCGATCGCCAGGGCGTCCAGACCGAAGGCCAGGAAGCTGAACACGGACATCGTCAGCTGATACGCGGCGAGATTGGTCTCCCCCTGGCGGGTCGCGACCACCACCGTCGCGAGGATCGCGATCCGCATGCACAGGGTGCGCAGCATCAGCCAGGACCCCACGGACAGGATCGCCCCGAGGCGCCGCGGCGTCGTCGTCAGCGCCACGCCGTGCCGGCGGGCCCCGCCCACGATCATCACCAGGTACACCGCGGCCATGCCCCACTGCACCAGGGAGGTGCCCAGCGCGGAGCCGGCGATGCCCATCCCCAGCGGGTAGACCAGCACCCAGTTGATCCCGACGTTCGCCGCGGCCCCCACCGCCGCGACGTACAGTGGGGTCCGGGTGTCCTGCAGGCCCCGCAGGATGCCCAGGGCCGCCAGGACCACGAGCATCGCGGGCAGGCCGGGCATGGACCAGCGCAGGTAGGCCACCGCGTGCTCCAGGGTGGGCCCGTGCGCGCCCACCGCGGCCAGCAGCGGCCGGGCGAAGCTCCAGCCCAGCACGGCCAGCACGACGCCGAGCCCGGCCGCCGTCCACAGCCCGTCCCCGCCCTTGCGGTAGGCCCCCGCCAGGTCCCCGCGCCCGTAGGCCCGGGCCACCGCGGGGGTCGTGGAATAGGAGAGAAAAACCATCAGCCCGACGACGGTGGTGACCACCTGGGAGGCCGCGGCCAGGCCCGCCAGCTGCGGGGTGCCCAGGTGCCCGACGATGGAGGTGTCCGCGAGCACGAACAGCGGCTCGGCGATCAGCGCGCCGAAGGCCGGCACCGCCAGGGCGAGGATCTGGCGGTTCAGGGAACGGGGGTCCGCGGCGACGGACCCCGGCGGGGCGCTCGGGGCAGCGCCTGCGGCGGAGACGGCGTCGGGGTGCTGCGGAGGCTGGCGGCGGAAGATCACCGGATCAGTCTAGGAGCCGCGCGGCACCTGGGCTGGCTCGGACTGCCCGGCGTCGGGAGAGATCAGAAGCTGCCGCTGGCCCCGCCGCCGGAGAACCCGCCGCCCCCGCCGAAGGAGGAGCCGCCGCCGGAGGAGGAACCCGCGTAGGACCCGTACGCGGGGGTCCAGGAGGATCCCCAGGCCGGACGGCCCGAACCGCTGTAGAGCCGGGGCACCTGCTGGTACAGGGCCAGCCAGGCGGGGAAGGTCGCGACCCAGATGGTCCGCACGGTGGGATCGACGGAATCCTGATCCCCCGGCCTCGGCATGTCGATGTAGTACGTGCGGTATCCCGGGTAGGCCTGGCGCGTGGTGCGCGAGACCCGCACCCCCGGGTGCTCCCGCTCGAAGCGGTCCATCTCCGCCATCGCGGTCTGGCCGCCGTCCGGGGTGCGGCGGGCCGGGTTGCGGTACCGGCGCGTGAGCACGACGATCGGCCAGATCAGGATCGCCGCGAGCATCCCGCCGGTGCCGAAGGCCATCACGCCGACCACGACGGAGGCGGCGGTGCTGCGGGGGTACGGGATCGGCGAGCCGTCGGCCCGGCGGTAGATCTGCTGGATCGTGGAGGACAGGGCCTGCCGGTAGCGCTCCTCCTTCAGGCCGGGGCCCAGGACGTCGTCCAGCAGCTCCTCGGCCGCCCGATCCGGGAGGATCTCGCGGGCACCGTCGGCCACCTCGATGCGCGTCTTGCGCCGGTCCATGTCCACGGCGATCAGCACGCCGTTGTCCCTGCCGGCATCACCCACGGCCCAGCGGGTGGCCAGCTCCCGAGTCCACTGCTCCCAGTCGCCGCTGGACTTCTCCACGATGGCGACGGCGACCCGCACCCGGTCCGTGGTGCGGTTGCCGTCTTCGATGAGCCGGTTCAACTCCCGCAGGTCCGCTGCGGAGAGCACGTTCGGCTGGTCCAGCACGTTGCCGCCGGGCGGCCGCTGGGGCAGATCACCGGGCTCCCCGCCGCAGCCGCCCAGGGCCAGGATCAGCGCGGCCAGCAGCAGGGCGATGAGGGCCCTGAGTCTCATACCCATCTCCACCGCCCCTTCCCGGTCATCCGACGGTGCCCCACGATCCACAGGATGGGCCCGAGGATCAGCAGGAGCAGGGCGGGCAGGAGCAGCACGGCCGCCGTCTCACCGAAGACCCCGGGGGCGATGCCGTGGTCCGCGGTCCACATCCGGTGCGGCCCGGCCGCCGTCGCCTTCTTGCCGTCCGGGCAGGAGACCCGGTACGTCCCGGCCTCACCGGTGCGCACCGTCGCGACGGGACGCAGCAGGGCCTCCCCGTCCCACCCGGTGCTGGCGGTGTCCAGGGGCAGCGGGCGCACCCGGCCGTCCCCGCCCGCCTCCACCGCCTCCACGGTGCACTTCTGCGGATACGGTCCGGACATCCATTCGGCCCGGTAGATGCTGATCTCGGCATCCGCGGGCAGGGTGATCTCGCGGGACCCTGAGAAGCTCTGCCCGCCGGGGATCCCCGCCGAGGGGGTGAGCATCGCCAGCCCGATCGCGGTGAGGATCATGGCCCCGCCCAGCACGGTGAGGTTCCGGCCCGTCTTCTGCCGGCCCTCCCCGGGGCGGCGTCGACGTCGCGCGGAGCCGACCCCGCACAGCACCGCCCCCAGCGGCAGGCCGAGGAAGGCCCCCAGGAGGACGGCGACGTCCGCGTCGTTCTCACCCATCACCGCGGTGTTCTGCCGGTGCTGATCCGGGATCTGCTGGGGATCGGCCAGCAGCATGGGGTGCCCGGCCTCGCAGGAGAGCCGATACTCCCCGGCCGCGCTCACCCGGAAGGTGAGCACCGGCACCCAGAGGGCTTCGTCCTGCACCACGGCGCTGTCCAGGTCCAGGTCCTGGCGCAGCACCGCTCCGGTTCCGCCCTGCGGGGTCACGGTGCAGGCGTCCTCCAGCAGCAGCACCTTGCTGTAGATGTCGTAGGTATGCCCGGACTCCAGCCGGTAGGTCTGCGCGGAGCGGAACTGGGCCGTGGCGCTGCTGGGCGTCTCCCACGGCATCCGGCCCACCAGCGTGCCGGCGACGACGCCGAGCACGGACAGCGCCAGGACGAACAGCCCCACGGGCACGTGCCAGGAGGACCTCCACCGGGGCGAGGCGCGGACCGGGCGCGAGCGCGCCTGGCGGCCCGCGAGCCGGCGGTCTTCGGTCTGCGCGGACGGGTCCGGCGGGTTCCGCGGTCCTGGTCGTATCCGCCGGAAGCGGGATCGGGTCGGGCGGAGGGACCCGGGCGGTCCTAGGCTGGAGGATATGAGCGGACACCATGCTGAGATCAAGGTCCCCGGCGGCAAGCTCGTCGTCGCGGACGTGACCACCGACGCCGAGCGCATCACGGCCGCGACCATCTCCGGGGACTTCTTCCTGGAGCCGGAGGAGGCCTTCGAGAGTCTGGCCCCCGCCCTGGTCGGCGCCTCCGTGCACGAGGACGGCGCGGCCCTGACCGCGCGGCTGGATGCGGCGCTGGCGCCCTTCGGGCAGGAGCTGCACCTGCACGGCTTCTCCACCGCCGACGTCGCCCTCACGGTGCGCCGGGCGGTGACCGAGGCGCAGGACTTCTCCGACTTCTCCTGGGAGATCCTGCGCCCGGGGACCCTGCCGACGGCGCTGAACGTGGCCCTGGATCAGCACCTGCTGGAGCAGGTGCAGGCCGGGCGGCGCGGGCCGACGCTGAGGTTCTGGGACTGGGAGGACAAGGCGACCGTGATCGGCTCCTACCAGTCCTACGCCAACGAGCTGCACCCGGAAGGGGTGGCCGAGCACGGGATCGACGTCGTGCGCCGGATCTCCGGGGGCGGGGCGATGTTCATGGAGGGCGGCAACTGCGTCACCTACTCGCTGTACGCCCCGGATTCCCTGGTGGCGGGGCTGAGCTACGAGCAGTCCTACGCCTTCCTGGATCAGTGGGTGCTGCAGGCCCTCGGGGAGCTGGGGGTGCAGGCCTGGTACAAGCCGATCAACGACATCACCTCCACCGGCGGGAAGATCGGCGGAGCAGCCCAGAAGCGGGTGCCGGGCGCGATCCTGCACCACGTGACCATGTCCTACGACATCGACGCGGACAAGATGATGGAGGTGCTGCGGGTCGGGCAGGCGAAGATCTCCGACAAGGGCATCCGCAGCGCCAAGAAGCGAGTGGACCCGCTGCGCCGGCAGACCGGGGAGTCCCGGGAGGGCATCATCGCGGCGATGACGCGGGTGTTCCGCGCCCGCACGGGTGCCGCCGACGGTCAGCTGAGCCAGGAGGAGCTCGACGCCGGGCGCCGCCTGGTGGAGGAGAAGTTCGGCACCGAGGAGTGGACCCACCGGGTCCCCTGAGGCTCAGGCAGCAGTCCCCGCCCACCGAGGGCGGGGGCCGGGTCGGGTTTCGTGCTGAGATGCGGAGATCGTGCTTCAGATGCGTCCCGCCGTGCGGTATCTCAGCACGAACCCGGTATCTCAGCGGGGCGTCAGTCCTGGCGGGTGCTGGACAGGGCCCAGTCCACCAGCACGGGCTGGAAGAGCAGGCGCGCGGCGCGCTTGCGGTCCGTGTCCAGCCCGAAGCCGTCCTTGCGCTCCACGAACTGCGCGACGTTGCCGGGGAACACCCCGATGAACAGGCCCGTGGCCAGGTGCCCGAACATCTTCGGCCTCTTCCCGGAGATCAGGCCGAGCCCCAGGGCGATCTCCACGACCCCGGAGCCCAGCACCACCAGATCCGGGTCCAGCGGCATCCAGGAGGGCACCTGCGCCTGGAACTCCTGCCGGGAGAACGTCAGGTGCCCGACCCCGGCGAAGGTCAGGAACCCGCCGAGGGCCACCCGGGCCAGACTGCGACCCGGGTGCCCGGGCACCACGCGGTCCTCCCCCTGCGGCACTCCGGCGGCCTCCTGGAACCGCTGCAGCCGGCGCTCCTGCTGACGACGCTGACGACGCTTGCCCATCATGTTCGTGCCTTCCCTTCTCTTCTCGTGAACGGACCGCCGCGCGCTCGTCGTGCGGCCGATCCTGTCTCGGCTGCGATTCTTCTCCACACCGGAGCGCGGCGTCGGCCCCGGACCCGCCGATTAAGCTCTCAGCCGTCCCGGCACGGCAGAGGGCCACACGCCGCCCTCGCGGTCGTGCGCAGGGTCCCGGTGGCCACGGGGATGACGGCTCGCGGAGGACGCGCTGCGGTGCCAGCTCCCTCCGCGGCTCAGCGAGCCCGCAGCCGATCCAGCTCGCGCCGCTCCTTCTTGGTGGGCCGCCCGGCCCCGCGCTCGCGCCGCGGGACGGGGGCGGTGAGCGCGCTGGGTCTGGGCGGGGAATGGTCCACGTAGCATTCCCGGGCCACGGGCGCCCCGACGCGCTTGGCGATCAGCCGGGTGACTTCGAAGACCCGCTCCCAGCCGGGCTGGCGGACCTTCACGACGTCGCCGACGCGCACCGGCTGGGAGGCCTTGACCGGCTGGTCGTCCAGCCGTACGTGCCCGGCCCGGCAGGCGGCGGTCGCGGCGGAGCGGGTCTTGAACAGGCGCACGGACCACAGCCACGCGTCCAGCCGGACGCTGCCGGGACCCTGCGGGGCGGGGTCGGTGGTGCTCATGGCGACCACTCTATCGACGCCGCACCCGGGCCCCCGGCCCCCGGCGGCTCAGTTGGCGACGGTGAAGCGGCGGCCGGCGTGG
Source organism: Rothia sp. BD8 (assembly GCF_044878465.1). NCBI lineage: Bacteria > Bacillati > Actinomycetota > Actinomycetes > Micrococcales > Micrococcaceae > Rothia > Rothia sp. BD8. The sequence goes on from NZ_JANJES010000008.1 coordinate 41,510, forward strand.
GCGTCGGACTCCGCCTCGTCCACCAGGGCCACCGCGAAGTCCTCGGCGGAGATGCTCTCCCCGGCCGGCACGTCCAGCTCGGTCCGGTAGCTGCCGGTGCGCTGCCCGGGAGCGATCATCAGCGCGGGGGCGAGCATGCTCCAGTGCAGACCCTCGGATGCGCGGTACAGGTCCAGCACGTCGGAGAAGGTCTGGGCCTCCGTCCTGAACTGCTCGGGGAAGTCCGGGGTGTCCTTGAGGCGGGTCTGGGCATCGGCCTGCAGGGCCCCGGCCCCGCCGACCACCACGAGCCGACCCACGGGGGCGGCCTCGATGAGGGCCCGGTGGTCGGCCACGTTCTGGTCCATCTCCCCGCCGCGACCGGAGACGGCGGCGATCAGGGTGACGTCGTGCCGGCCGATCACGTCGATGACGGCGGCGGTGTCCGCGAGGTCCAGCGCCGCGGAGGCGTCCGCGCCCTCGACGGTGCGGCCGCTGCGGCTGTAGGCGTCCACGACGTGGCCGCGGCGCACGGCCTCGGCGACCGTGCGGGATCCGATCATGCCGGTGGCTCCGATGACGGCGATCTTCATGGCTTCCTCCTCGTCCCGGCCCTCACGGCCGATTGCTTTACGGATCAATCAACTCGCGGGGCGGGGACTCTATTCCCGGACGCGGCGGGGGGTGCGCGCAGGAGCGGGTCCCGCAGACGCCGACGGCCCGGACGCCGCGTCGTGGGAGACGCTGCGGCCGGGCCGTCGGTGGGAGCGGATTCGCGGTCCGCCCCTCATCAATCACTCGCACCTTCATGAGGTACTGATGACGATAGGGGCCGATCCTGTGGCCGCACCCCCAGGGACCTGGGAACCACCTGACAATACTGAGCTTGCCGAAGCATCCGGGGTCGGCGCGCACCCGACACGCACCCCCGGCTCGCCCCGTAGGCTGTCCCCATGAGCACCGAGCAGCACAGCACCCTCTCCGCAGATCTCGACGCCATCCAGGACGCGACCCAGCGCTCCGACCTGCCCGTCGTCGTCGTGACCGGCGCCAGCGGCGGCATCGGCTCGCGCATCGCCCTGGACCTGTCCCGGGACCGGCTCGTGGTGGCCGTCGGGCGCCGCCGCGAGCGCCTCGAGGAGCTGGCCGCCCGCGCCCAGCAGGGCCCCCGGCGCCCGGAGGCCGCCCCCGGGGCGATCCTGCCGCTGGTCGCGGACCTGACGGACCTGGAGGGCATCGACGCGGTGTTCTCCCGGCTGCCGCGCGCGGACGCCCTGGTGCACGCCGCGGCGATCGCCCCGCGCGCCACCGTGGCCGACGCCGGCATCGCCCACTGGCGGGACATGCTCGAGACCAACGTGATGGCCCCGGCGGAGCTGACCCGGGTGCTGCTGCCCCTGCTGCGCGAGGCCGCGGCCCCGGTGGAGGCGGACGCCCTGCCGGGCACCGTGGTGTTCCTGGGCTCCGGGGCCTCCCGGGCGGTGAACCCGTACAACGTGGCCTACGCCGCCTCCAAGCACGCGGTCCAGGCCCTGGCCGACGGGCTGCGGCAGGAGACCGCGCAGACCGGGCTGCGGGTGGCGACCGTGGCCCCCGGGCCCGTGGACACCCCGATGGTGCAGTGGGATGACGACTACCCGAAGGCCGCCCCGGCCCGGCTGATCGAGCCGGAGACCGTGGCCCGGTCGGTGCGCCACGTCCTGGACGCCCCCGCGGACACCCAGCTGACCGAGGTGTGGGTCCGCCCGCGCGTCGAGGCGAAGTAGCGGACCCGGTCATGGCGGGAGGGCTCGCGGCGCTGCTGGATGACGTGGCGGCGCTGGCGAAGATGGCCGCGGCCAGCACGGACGACGTCGCGGCGGCGGCCGGACGGGCCAGCGCGAAAGCGGCCGGCGTCGTCGTGGACGACACCGCGGTGGCTCCGCGCTACGTGCAGGGGGTCAGTCCCGCGCGGGAGCTGCCGATCATCTGGAAGATCACCAAGGGCTCTCTGCGCAACAAGATCCTGTTCATCCTGCCGCTGGCGCTGCTGCTCAGCCAGTTCGCCCCGTGGGCGCTGACCCCGCTGCTCATGATCGGCGGCGCCTACCTGTGCTTCGAGGGCGCGGAGAAGATCTGGGAGAAGCTGACCGGGCACGCCCCGCAGGAGGAGCCGGCCGCGCACCAGGGTCCCGATGCGGAGCGGCAGGTGGTCTCCGGGGCGGTGCGCACGGACTTCATCCTCAGCGCGGAGATCATGGTGATCTCCCTGAACGAGGTGGCTTCGGAGGGGTTCTGGTCCCGCGCGGTGGTCCTGGTGATCGTGGCCGTGGTGATCACGGTGCTCGTGTACGGGGTCGTGGGGCTGCTGGTCAAGGCCGACGACGTCGGGCTGGCCCTGTCGCGCCGCGGCGGGCCGGCCTCCCGGGGCGTGGGGGCCGGGCTGGTGCGGGGGATGCCCGCGGTCATGACGGTGATCTCCGTGGTGGGGGTCTTCGCGATGCTGTGGGTCGGCGGGCACCTGCTGCTCACGGGCGCGGATGAGCTGGGCTGGCACACACCGATGGCGCTGGTGCACGCCGCGGAGCACCTGGTGCACGGCGCGGGGGCTGCGGCCGGGGCGCTGACGTGGCTCGTGGAGACGCTGTGCGCGATGGTCGCCGGGTTCCTCGCCGGCACGGTGGTGGTGGGCGCCGTCGCTCTGGTGCGCCGCACCCGCGGCTGAGGCAAGGCTGGGCACTGCTGACACGGAGCGGTTTCGCGGATATCGTCGGGACCATGAAGATGTCTGCAGATCTTGAGAAGAAGTTCCAGGCCCAGGTGACCATGGAGTTCGAGGCCTCCCTGACCTACCGTCAGCTGGCCATCGAGGCCGAGGAGCAGGACCTCCCCGGCATCGCCGCGTGGCTGCGCCACCAGGCGGACGAGGAGATCGTCCACGCCAACAAGTTCATCGACCACCTGGCGGACCGGGACAACCACGCCGCCATCGGGGACATCCCCGCCCCGGGCGTGAAGCGCGGGCTGTCCGTGCTGGAGATCTTCGAGGCCGCCCTGGCCCACGAGCAGAAGGTCTCCGAGTCCATCCGCGAGCTGTACCGCGAAGCCGACGCCGAGGGCGACTACGACTCCCGTCCGCTGCTGAACTGGTTCGTGGACGAGCAGATCGAGGAGGAGGCCACGGTCTCCGAGATCATCGGCCGCGTGAAGCTGGTCGGCGACGACGGCTCCGGCATCCTGCGTCTGGACGCCGAGCTGGCCCAGCGCCCCGAGGAGGGCACCGAGGCCGACGACTGATCCGGCCCCCGGGGGTCAACCCCACCTCACCCCACCCGCGTGAGATGCGGGGTTTCTGCTGAGATACCGTGTTCGTGCTGAGATACCGCACGACGGGACGCACCTCAGCAGGAACCCCGCATCTGAGCACGAAGGCCGCATCCGGACCGCGAGAAGGGTCCCCAGACGCGAAGAACCGGCTGATCGCCGAAGCGATCAGCCGGTTCCGACTGGTGCGCGAGGGGGGAGTTGAACCCCCACTCCGATTAAGGAACACGGACCTGAACCGTGCGCGTCTGCCTATTCCGCCACTCGCGCTTGGACCTTCGCAGCGACCCTGGAGGGTCGTCGCGAAAAGCAACGCTGTTGATCGTACCCAGCTCCCGGCGGCGCTGTCCAATCCGCGCGAGCATGAGCTGCGCCACCCCCGTCCCGGCCCGCACCATCCCGCGCCCAGCGGATCCCCAGGTCCGTCCCGGCACGGGGCGGCGCGGTCTCCTCTATCCTGGGACGAGGCCCGCGAGAGCCCTGCGCCGCGCAGGGCGCCCCCGACGGCGGCCCGGAGCGAGGAGGACTCAATGGGAGTCATCGAGAACATCGAGCGCGGCCTGGAGAAGGCCGTGCGGGGAGTCTTCAGCGCGGGCTCCAAGCACCGCCTGGAGCCCGTGGACCTGGCCAGCCGCCTGCGCGCGGAGATGGACAACAAGGCCTACGCGATCGCCGAGGGCCGCACCATCGCCCCCAACGTCTTCGTCATCGAGTTCTCCGAGACCGACTTCCCCCGCGCCCAGGACTGGGGTCAGGACCTCGCCGAGGAACTGTGCGACGTCGCGATCCGCCACGCCCGCGCCCAGGGCTACACCCTGCGCGGGGCCGTGCGGGTGAGCTTCACCCGGGACCGCACCGGCGAGCTGCGTCCCGGCGAGTTCGTGGTGACCTCCGGGCAGGAGCGCTCCGGGCGCCACCCGCAGGAGGCCTCCCGGGACCGGCGTCGGCCCCGCCCGGCCGCCGCGCGCCCCCGCGAGGACGGGACGCGCACCGCGTCCTCGGATCAGGGCCAGTACCGGCGTCGCGCCCCGCAGGCCCCCGACGCCGGGGCGCCCATCCCCGCGGAGGCAGCCCCCGCCGCCGCGGCCGCGGCCGCGGCAGGCTCCCTGCCCACCGGCTCCTCGCGCATCGCCCCGCGGGTGCCCAGCTCCCGCCGGGGTGCCGCCCGCGCGCAGGCCGCCGCCGCTGCTGCCGATGGGCGCTCCGGTGCCGGTGCGGTGCGCCGCCCGGAGGCGGCCCCGCGCCCGCAGCCGGTCCTGGACATCAACGGGCAGCGCTTCACCCTGCGGGCCCCGTCGGTCGTGCTGGGCCGCTCCTCCGCGGCGGACATCACCGTGGAGGACACCGGGGTCTCCCGGCGCCACCTGGAGATCCTCCACCAGGACGGGGTCTACCTCGCCGTGGACCTCGGCTCCACCAACGGCTCGACCGTGGACGGGGAGCGGCTGCGGGGGCGACGGGAGCTCACGGACGGGTCCGTCATTACAATGGGCAGGACCACGATCGTCTTCCGTCTGCTGACCCCGAGGAGTGGCACCGCATGGCCTCAGAGCTGACCGTCACCCTGCTGCGCTTCGGGTTCCTGGCCCTGCTGTGGGTCTTCGTCTTCGTGATCCTCGCGGCTCAGCGGCGGGATCTCGGCGTCGGGCAGGGTGTGCGCTTCACCGCTCTGCCGGGTCGCCGTCGCGCCCGCTCGGCCGAGGCCGCGCCCCCGGCGGAGAGCTCCGCGTCCGCCGGATTCCGCCAGCAGATGCCCCCGGCCCCCCAGCTGCCGGGCCAGCTGGTGATCGTGGACGGCCCGGAGGCCGGGCGGGTCGCGGCCCTCGGGCACGGCCCGGTGCTGCTGGGACGGGCCCCGGACTGCACCGTGACCCTGCAGGATGACTACTGCTCCGGGCACCACGCCCGCCTGTTCCCGCAGGGCTCCCGCTGGTTCCTCGAGGACCTCGGCTCCACCAACGGAACTTTCGTGGGCGATCAGCGCCTGAGCCGCACCGCCCGTCTGGAACCCGGGGAGCCGTTCACCGTGGGGCGCACCGTGCTGGAGCTGAGAGCCTGAGGCCCATGAGCATCGCCTTCCGCTACGCCGCCGCCTCGGACACGGGTCGGGTGCGGTCCAAGAACGACGACTCCGCCTACACGGGGCGCTACCTCGTCGTAGTCGCGGACGGGATGGGCGGGCACGTCGGCGGCAACGTCGCCTCCGCCGCCACCGTGCTGGACCTGACCCCCCTGGACCACCCGGGCTACCACGGCTCCGCCGGAACGTACCTGGCCGATGAGATCCAGACCGCCAACATCATCCTCAACCAGCTGGTGGAGCTGAACCCGCTGCTGGCGGGGATGGGCACCACCTGCACCGCGCTGCTGGTGGACGGGGACCAGATCGAGGTCGCCCACATCGGGGACTCCCGGGCGTACCGGCTGCGCGGGGAGGACTTCGAGCAGGTCACCACGGACCACACCTTCGTGCAGCGCCTCGTGGAGGAGGGCCGCATCCGCCCGGAGGAGGCCGAGCACCACCCTCACAAGAACGTGGTCATGCGGGTGCTCGGGGACACCGACGCCTCCCCCGAGCTGGAGCTGCTGCGGGTGGACGCCGTCCCGGGGGACCGGTGGCTGCTGTGCTCGGACGGGCTCTCCGGCGTCGTGCCGGAGGAGGAGATCCGCGCGGCCCTAGCCGGCGGCGAGGACCTGGACCGGATCTGCCGCACCCTGATCGAGCGGACCCTGGACGGCGGCGCCCCGGACAACGTGACCGTGGCGATCGTGGAGGTCATCCCGGACCCGGATGCCACGCAGCCCACGACCAGCCGCCTGCCCGCCCAGGATGCCCCGGCGCTGCCCACCGCGACCACCCGCACCCTGCGTTCCAGCCCGCCCGTGGACGCGGACCGGCGGGCTCCGGACTCGCCCGCCGAGGACGCCGCGACCGACACCGCCCGTCCGCCGGCCGAGCAGCCGGTCGAGCACTCAGGCGAGCAGCCGAGCGGGGACCCCGCCGAGCGCGAGGACCCGGAGACCGCGGAAGAGACCCCCGACACCGACGCGCAGCAGGCCGATGCCCAGCCCGGCGGACCCGAGCAGGCCCGGCCCCTGCGCCGGGTGGCCCCGTGGCGTCGTCGCCTGCCCCGCGAGCACGGAGCGATGGTCCGGCACACCCTGCGCCACGGCGCGTGGCAGGGCGACTCCTTCTCCGACGGCGTGCTCAACGCCATGACCCAGCGCTCCGGGATGGACCTGGAGGATGCCGGCACCCAGGAGCTCAGCTCCGCCTCGGCGCTGCGCACCGAGCTGGCCGAGCGCCCGCACGTGCTGGTGGGAGCGGCCTCGGAGGCCACCCGCACCGGTGCGATCCCCGCCGTCGCGGAGGTGACCGTGCAGCGTCGGGCCAGCCTGGCCCAGGCCACCGCGGCCGCCCCGGGTGAGGAGCTGCCGGAGGGACTCGTGGAGGAGACCCCCTCCCGGCGCCGACGCCGCTGGGTGCTGCCCCTGTTCATCGCCGCCTTCGCTCTGGTGCTGGTGGTGGGGGCGGCGTGGGCCGTGCTGCACTGGGTCAGCCAGCAGTACTACGTCGGCGAGTCCGAGGGCCACGTCGCGGTGTACCGCGGCGTGGATCAGTCCCTGGGTCCGATCCACCTGGACGACCTCGAGCAGCGCAGCGACGTGCTGGTCGCGGATCTGCCGGACTACGACCAGTCCCGGGTGCGCGCGGGCATCGCCGCCAGCTCCCGCGCGGAGGCGGATCAGATCGTGGGGGACCTGCGGCAGGAGGCCTCCGGTGCCGCGAAGCCCTCCGCCTCCCCCGCCCCGCAGGGCACGGTCTCCACCGCGCCCTCGTCCCCTTCCTCCTCCGCCAGCCCCTCCCGGACGGACGGTGAGCGCCCGTGAACGCGATGACCGCAGCCCCGAGCCCCCGCGCGGGCGAAGATCCGGACTCCGGCACCCCCTCGCGTCCACCGCGCCCGCGGCGGCTGATCGAGCTGCTCCTGCTGGTGCTCTCCTGGGTCATCGGCATCGGCGGGATGTGCCTGGTGGACCTGGAGCTGGCCGAGTCCCTGGACCATCGCATCGTCTCGGCCGCCGTCGTGCTGGTGGTCGGCTCCCTGGTGATCCACGTGATCCTGCGCGCCAAGGCCAAGTACGCGGACCCGTTCATCCTGCCCATCGCCGTCGCGCTGAACGGGATCGGGCTGGCCCTGATCTACCGGGTGGGCCTGACCACCTCCGCCAAGGTCATCGGCTCCCAGACGGTGTGGTCCGGGCTGGGCATGGTGGTCTGCGCGGGCACGGTGTGGTTCCTCACCGATCACCGGGCGCTGCGCCGGATCACCTACATCTGCCTGGCGGCCTCCGTGGTTCTGCTCCTGCTGCCCCTGGCGCCGGGGCTGGGGCAGGAGATCAACGGGGCGCGCATCTGGATCTCCCTGGGCGGACGCACCTTCCAGCCGGGGGAGATCGCCAAGATCACCCTGGCCGTGTTCTTCGCCGGGTACCTCTCCGCCAACCGGGACCTGCTGCTGCTGGCCGGTCGGCGCATCGGCCCGGTGCGCCTGCCCCGGTTCCGGGACTTCGCGCCGATGCTCGTGGCCTGGCTGGTCAGCATCGGGGTGCTGGTCATGCAGCACGATCTGGGCTCCGCGATCCTGTTCTTCGGGCTGTTCCTGGTGATGCTGTACCTGGCCACGAACTCCCTGACGTGGGTCGGCATCGGGCTGGTGCTGGTGGCCGTGGGCGGGGTCTTCGCCTACCGGACCATGGGCCACGTGACCGTGCGCATCGACTCCTGGGTGCACGCCTTCGACCCGGAGGTGTACAACCGGGAGTTCGGCGGCTCCAGCCAGGTGGTCCAGGGCCTGTTCGGCCTGGCCTCGGGCGGGCTGTTCGGGCGCGGCCTGGGCAACGGTCGCCCGGACCTGGTGCCCTTCGCCAACTCGGACATGATCGTCTCCCTCATCGGGGAGGAGCTGGGCCTGCTCGGGCTGGGCGCGGTGCTCATGCTGTTCTTCCTGCTGGCCACCCGCGGGCTGCGCGCGGCTCTGGGCACCCCGGACACCTTCGGGAAGCTGCTGGCGGCGGGGCTGTCCGCGGTCATGGTGCTGCAGCTGTTCGTCGTCGTCGGCGGGGTCTCCAGACTGATCCCCCTGACCGGGCTGACCACCCCGTTCATGTCCGCCGGCGGCTCCTCGCTGCTGGCCAACTGGGTGATCGTGGGCCTGCTGTTGGCGATCTCCCACTCCGCCCGCGCCCCGCGGGTGGTCGACGACGCCGCCGAGCCGACGTCGGAGGAGCCGGGACGCCCCGCCGCCCCCGCCGAGGAGCTCGGGGCCACCGCGGCGATCTCCCACCTGGGCCGGTCCCGCGCAGACTCCCACGGCGCCGCCCCCACCACCTCCCCGCAACCGGATGGAGACCGTCGATGAACCAAGCGATCCGCCGCACCTGGCTGGCCGTGGCCGGGGTGTTCGTGCTGCTGCTGGGCTCCCTGACCTACGTCCAGTTCTTCGACGCCGACTCCCTGGAGGCCAGCGCCTGGAACTCCCGGCGCCTGTATGACGAGTACGGCTCCGCCCGCGGCCCGATCCTCGTCGGGGGGCAGGAGATCGCCTCCTCCCAGCCATCCAAGGACGGCTTCAACTACCAGCGGGTCTATGCCGACTCCGAGACCTACTCGGATGTCACCGGCTACTTCTCCCTGGTGTACGGCGCCACCGGGATCGAGCAGGCCATGGACCAGGAGCTGTCCGGAGACTCGGACTCCCAGTTCTACGACCGCATCTCCCGGATCTTCTCCGGACAGCAGGCCCGGGGCGCCTCCGTGGAGCTGACCCTGGACGCCAACCTGCAGAAGCTGTCCACGCAGCTGCTGCAGGGCCACCGCGGGGCGATCGTGGCGATGGAGCCGAAGACGGGGAAGATCCTCGCGATGGCCTCCAGCCCCTCCTACGACGCCAACGCGCTGTCCTCCCACGATTCCAAGTCCACGATCGCCGCGTACAACGAGCTCAACGGGAACCCGGACAAGCCCCTGGCCAACCGGGCGATCGGCGGGGACCTGTACGCCCCCGGGTCCACGTTCAAGATCATCGACGCCGCCGCCGCCTTGGAGTCCGGGGAGTACGACAAGGACTCGGTGATCCCCAACCCGCAGAACCTGACCCTGCCGGATTCCACCACGACCCTGCCCAACTACGTCAACGGCCAGTGCCACACCCGCTCGGAGGCGACCATCGAGTGGGCGCTGGCGCAGTCCTGCAACGTGCCCTTCGCCCAGATCGGCATGAAGCTGGGCCAGCAGCGGATGCAGGAGGCCGCGGAGAAGTTCGGCTACGGCCAGCAGCTGGGCATCCCGCAGGAGGTCACCTCCTCGACGTTCCCGCAGAACATGAACGGCTCCCAGCTGGCGATGGCCTCGATCGGGCAGTACGACGTGCGCACCACCCCGCTGCAGGTCGCGATGATGTCCTCGGCGATCGCCAACGACGGCGTGCAGATGAAGCCGACCCTGGTCAGCAAGGTCCGCTCCTCCAGCCTGTCCACCCTGTACGACTTCAAGGCCCAGCAGCTGCGCCGCTCCACGACGGCTCCGGTGGCCCAGCAGATCAAGGAGTGGATGGTCAACGACGTGGACGACGGCATCGCCTCCGGGGCCAAGGTCCCCGGGGTGGAGGTGGCCGGGAAGACGGGCACCGCGGAGACCGGACAGGACGGGCTCAACGACGCCTGGTTCACCGGCTTCGCTCCGGCCGACGATCCCCAGGTTGCGGTTGCTATTGTCTATGAAGACGTAGATGCGACGACGGGCGCGCAGCTGACCTCGCCCGGCGCACAGAAGATCTTTGAGGCGGTGTTGGACAAGTGAGGCCCTCATCATCCACGACCCTGGGTGGTCGCTACGGGCTGACCGAGCGCATCGCCGTGGGCGGCATGGGCGAGGTCTGGAAGGCCAAGGACAAGGTCCTCGGCCGGACCGTCGCCGTGAAGATCCTCAAAGAGGAATACACCGGGGATCCGGGCTTCCTGGAGCGCTTCCGCGCCGAGGCCCGGCACACCGCCCTGCTGAACCACCCCGGCGTCGCCAACGTCTTCGACTACGGCGAGGAGGACGGCTCCGCGTACCTGGTCATGGAGCTGGTTCCGGGCGAGCCGCTGTCCAACATCATCGAGCGGGAGAAGACCCTCCCGGCGGATCGGGTGCTGAACATCATCGCCCAGACCGCCCGCGCCCTGGCCGCGGCCCACGCGCAGGGCCTGGTGCACCGGGACGTGAAGCCCGGCAACATCCTCATCACCCCGGACAACCGCATCAAGGTCACGGACTTCGGCATCGCCCGCCTGGCCGACCAGGTCCCGCTGACCGCCACCGGCCAGGTCATGGGCACCGCCCAGTACCTCGCCCCGGAGCAGGCCACCGGCCAGACCGCCACCGCCGCCTCGGACCTGTACTCCCTGGGCGTCATCGGCTACGAGTGCCTGGCCGGCAAGCGCCCCTTCACCGGGGAGTCCCAGATCGCCATCGCCCTGGCCCAAGTGAACGATCCGCCGCCGCCGCTGCCCAAGACGGTGCCGGTCCCGGCGCAGGCGCTGATCATGTGCCTGCTGTCCAAGGACCCCGCGCAGCGCCCGGAGAACGCGACCACCCTGGCCAGCGCCGTGGACTCGATCCGCCGCAACGACCTGCGGGCGGCCGTGAAGTCCGTGCCGGGGCTCGCCCCGTACCTGGACCTGGGCTCCGAGGATCCCACCCAGGCGATGACGGCCCCCACCGAGGCCCTCGGGGACGCCCCCACCCGCACCTTCGGGTCCGGGGCCGCGGCCGGTGCCGCGACCCATCCGAGCACCGCCTCCCTGCCGGCGGTGGATCAGCAGCCGCGCTCCCTGGAGTACCAGGGCGGCTACGACGGTCCCGGCTCGACGGCCTCCGGCAAGGACGGGAAGCGACGGGGGCCCTGGCGGTGGCTCGTGCCCCTGCTGGTGCTGATCGTCGCGATCGCCGTCGGCGTGGCCCTGCTGCTGACCAACGGGGCCAGCGGCGACGACGACCCGGGCACCCAGCCCACCCAGGGCACGGTCACCTCCGCCTCCGCCGAGCCCACCCAGGCCCAGGAGAGCAGCTCGGGGCAGCAGACCGTGCAGGTGCGCTCCTCGGACTACGAGGGCCGCAAGCTCGACGCCGTCGTCTCGGAGCTGTCCGGGAAGGGGCTGAGCGTGAAGTCCTCCGGCCAGCGCTCCGACCAGGACGCCAACACGGTGCTCGGCGTCTCCCCCGAGGGCCAGCTGGCGGTGGGCTCGGACGTGACCGTCACCTACTCCACCGGACCCGGCTCGGTGACCCTGCCCTCCAGCATGGAGGGCCGGGACGCGGACACCGTGATCGATGAGATCACCTCCGAGGGGGTCAACGTGACCCGCCACGACGAGGCTTCGGACAGCGTGGGCTCCGGCAAGGTCATCCGCACCAGCCCGTCGGCGGGCAGCACCGTGGAGGTGGGCTCGAGCGTGGACGTGTACGTCTCCACCGGCTCCTCCTCCCGGGACTCCGGCGGCTCGGATCAGGACTCCGGCTCCGACCAGCGTTCCACCTCCCCCTCGGCCTCCCCGAGCCCGACCCCCACCGAGCAGGCCTCCCAGGACACTGACGGATGATGCACCCATGAACCAGCGCGTTCCCCGCATTCTCGATTCCCGCTACGAGCTGCACGACGTCATCGGCTCCGGGGGGATGGCCACCGTCTACGCCGCCGAGGACACGCGCCTGGGCCGGCAGGTGGCCATCAAGGTGCTGCGCCCCGAGCACGCGAAGGACCCGACCTTCCGTGCCCGCTTCCAGCGGGAGGCGGAGGCCGTGGCCTCCCTGAACCACCCGTGCATCGTCGCCGTGTACGACACCGGGGCCTTCGCCCCGCTGGACGAGGAGTCCCGGGATGACGGGGATCCCCAGGCCACCGCTCCCATGCCGGCGCTGAAGCCCGAGCTGGAGGGCGACCCGACCGTCGCCCTGGATGCCGGGGACGGGGCCGCGCAGGTCCCGTACATCGTCATGGAGCGCCTGCGGGGAACGACGCTGAAGGACCTGCTGGCCGAGCAGGGCGAGCTGAGCCTGGATGACGCCGTGAGCTACGCCGAGGACATCCTGGATGCGCTGGCCTACAGCCACGAGCACGGGGTGATCCACCGGGACATCAAGCCGGCCAACGTCATGGTCCTGGACCGGGACGAGGAGGATGAGTCCCTCGGGCGGCCCTCCCGCATCAAGGTCATGGACTTCGGGATCGCCCGCGCCCTCACGGAGACGGCGACCCCGCTGACCGAGACGCACACGATCATGGGCACCGCCCGGTACATCGCCCCCGAGCAGGCCCGCGGCGCCGTCGTGGACGCGCGCACGGACCTGTACTCAGTGGGCGTGGTGCTGTACCAGATGCTCGCCGGGCGCCCGCCCTTCGACGGGACCACCAGCGTGGAGGTGGCCGGCCAGCACCTGACGGAGCGGCCCGAGCCGCCCAGCACCCACCGCCCCGAGGTCTCCGAGGCCCTGGACGAGGTGGTGCTCACGGCCCTGCAGAAGACCCGCGCGGATCGCTTCCAGTCCGCCGAGGACTTCCGCTGGGCCCTGGACAACGCGGCCCGCGGACTGGTGGTGCGCGCCCCGGGCGCCTCCGCCGACGCCCCCGGGGCCCACGGCGCCGGGGCCGGTGCGGCCGCCGCGGGGCTCGCCGCGGCCGCGGCCTACGGCGGTCGAGCCCACGATCAGACCGCCGGCGGGTACGGCCCGGACAGCACCAGCATGGAGACCGTGGACGACCCGTACACCACCGCCACCGGCGAGCAGCCGCAGCTGGAGGAGGCCGGGGTCTCCGGGTTCTTCCCGCAGGCCCAGGACGAGTACTCCGAGGACGAGCTGTACGAGAACGAGCGCAACGAGGCCGTGGCCGCGAAGCGCCGACGTCGTGCGGCATGGAAGAACACCATCCTCGGACTGGTGATCCTGCTGCTGGCGGCCACCGCGGCCGGGGCCTGGCTGTACTACAGCCACGAGCTGAACAAGCCCGTGTACGTGGACGTCCCGGCGGTGCGCAACGTCGCCCAGGACCAGGCCGAGGAGTCCCTGCGCAACGAGGGCCTGAAGGTCACGGTCAAGAAGGAGTACGACGACTCCATCCCCTCCGGCTCCGCGATCAAGACGGACCCGCGGGAGGGCACGCAGGTGGAGAAGGACTCCACCGTCACCCTGGTCGTCTCCGAGGGCCCGGCGAACCTGACGATCCCGACGGACTTCGCCGGGCAGTCCGAGGCGTACGTGCGCTCCCAGCTGGAGAAGATGGGGCTGGTGGCCGGGTCCACGAAGACCGTGCACCATCCGTCCATCCCGGCCGGCATGGTCGTGGACACAGATCCGGCGCAGGGGCAGCAGGTGGCCAACGGATCCACCGTGAACCTCGTGCTCTCCGACGGCAAGGTGGCGGTGCCGCAGCTGGTGGGGCTGACCCGCGATCAGGCGGTCGCGGCCCTGACGGACAAGGACGTGCTGCTGAGCACCCAGATCGAGACGGAGCACTCCAGCCAGCCGGCCGGCACGGTGATCAGGCAGTCCGCCGCCGCCGAGACCGCGGTGGCCCAGGGCTCCACGATCACGATCACCGTCTCCCAGGGCCCGGCGGGCACCACCCGCACGGCCTCCCCGACGCCGTCGGCCTCGGCCTCCGCTGCAGAGGAGAGCACCGAAGAGGATTCCTCCGAGGACCGCAGCCCGGCCGGGGACGCCGCCCCCACCGCGAGCGCGACCCCCAGCCCGAGCGCCAGCCGCCGCGGCTGAGCCCCGCGGGACCGGGAACCGCCGGTCCGGCATCGATACGACGATGGGCCCGCCCCTCCTTCCGGGAGGGGCGGGCCCATCGTCGTCGGGTCCCGGTCTCGTCTGGTCCGGGCGGCGTCGGTCCGGCGGGTCAGGAGGCCAGCAGCGGGGACATGCCGCGGGCGCGGCCCGCCGCCCCGTGCAGCCCCGTCATCTCCAGCCAGTTGCCGACCATGAGGTAGCCGTCCTCGGTGAGCACGGACTCGGGGTGGAACTGCACCCCGTGGATCGGGGCGGTGCGGTGGGCGACCCCCATGATGATCCCGGATTCGGTCTGCGCGGTCGCGCGCAGCTGCTCCGGCAGGGTGCCGTCCTGGATGGCCAGGGAGTGGTAGCGGGTCGCGGTGAAGGGCATCCGCACCCCGGAGAACACCCCGGTGCCGTCGTGGGTGAGCACGGAGGTCTTGCCGTGCATCAGCTCCGGGGAGTGCGAGACGGTGCCTCCGTAGGCCTCCGCGATGGCCTGGTGGCCCAGGCACACCCCGAACAGCGGGGTCCCGGTCTGCTCGGCCCAGGGGATCAGGTCCATGCTGACCCCGGCCTCCGCGGGGGCGCCGGGCCCGGGGGAGAGCAGGACGCCGTCGTGCTCGGCGGCCAGGGCGCGGGCCTCGTCGGGGCTCAGCGCGTCGTTGCGGATCACGGTGGTCTCGGCGCCGAACTGCTGGACGTAGCCGACGAGGGTGAAGACGAAGCTGTCGTAGTTGTCCACGACGAGGATCCGGATGCTCACGGGTTCCTCCTGGGTCGGGGTGCGATGGGCGGGCGCCCGGCGGGCGGGTCAGGCGCCGTCGGGCTGGTCCACGGTGACGTCCGGGCTGAGCGGGCTGTACTCGGCCAGCCACGGGAAGACCCACTGCATCAGCGCGAGGACGACCGCCAGGATCAACAGTATCGCGAGCAGGATGCGCACCCACAGGGGTCCGGGCAGGTGGCGGAAGATCCAGGCGTACATCTAGCGCTCCTCGGCGAGGTGGTGGGCGATCTCCTGCGGCGGGCCGGCGGAGGCGGGCTGCCAGCGCTCCAGCACCGCGTAGACGATGAACCGCTCGGTGCTGCCGAAGCGGGGGTTGCAGCTGGTCAGGGTCAGCAGGCGGTCCGCCGGCTCCTTCCCGGGCTCGCCCGGTACGGGGGCGATCACGGAGGCGTCCGAGGGCAGCACGATCTCCCGGTTGCGCACGGCGTAGGTGTAGTACCCGTCCGCGGTGCGCACGTAGATGCGGTCCGCGGGGCTCAGCTCGTCGATGCGGTCCAGCACCTTCCCGTTGGTCTGCCGGTGCCCGGCCACGGCCACGTTGCCCACCGCCCCGGGCATGGCCGAGGAGTCATAGTGGCCCAGGCCCAGGGTGTCCAGCACGTCCTGGGAGGTGCCCTGCACCAGGGGGCGCTCGTAGTCCTCGCCGAAGCGGGGGATGTAGACGATGCCGAAGGGCTGCCCGTGGGCCGGGGCCTTCCCGACGACGGGCTCGCCCCAGTCCTTCTGCGCGTCCGGCTGCGGGGTGGTGGGGCCGCTGAACTGCTCGTTCAGCCGCTGCACGGCCTGCGCCTGGGCGCGGTCGGCGTCGATGTTGGTCCACCACAGCTGCCAGCCGACGAACAGCAGCAGCACCAGGCCCAGGGTGATCAGCAGCTCCCCGAGGATCTGCACGGTCCAGCCGACGACGCCGCGCGGGGCCCGCGGGGCGGCGGGACGGCGTCGGGAGGTCATGCGGCTCCTTTCCTGGGGCGCGGTACGCATCGGCGCCCCCGGCGGCATCGGACGATGCGGTGGGTCCGCCCCGGTCGTCCGCCCCGGTCGTCCGCCCCGGTCGTGCGCCCGGGGCGGGGCCCGCGGGCGAGCCCGGTGCGGGTGCCCGCTCGGCTAGACTCGGGGCAGAGACGGGCGGGACGCTCCGCACGCACGGTCGCGCCCCTACGCCCCACCAGATTACCGTGCGCCGCGCCGTCGCCATCGGCCCGGCGCGTGATGCCCAGGAGGATCCGTGGCCCGACGCAAGAAGAAGCACGTCCCCGAGCTGATCCCGGAGGAGGAGACCGCGGGATCGTCGTCCGCGGCCGAGGCCGAGCCCAGCGTCGACGAGCCCGCCGCCGGGGGGAAGAGCGGGAAGAAGACGATGACCGTGGCCGAGGAGCTCGAGGAGGAGCGCCTGCGGCGGATCGCGGAGGAGATGACCGCGAACGTCGGGGAGGTCTCGCGCACCCCCACCTGGTACCTGGCCCTGATGTTCGGGTTCATGGTCATCGGGCTGCTGTGGCTGATCACCTTCTACATCACCGAGACCGTGTACCCGGTGCCCGGCATCGGGTACTGGAACATCGGCATCGGGGTGGGGCTGATGATGATCGGGCTGATCATGACCACCAGGTGGCGCTGAGTGCCCGCCGAGCACCCTGAGCGGGCATCGGCCTCGGAACCCGAGGAGGAGCCCGCTGGGCCGGAGAGCGGGGAGCGCCCGAGCCCGGGCTGGAAGGGTCGCGACGGCTCCCGACGGGCCCGGAAGCGGGCCGACGGCCCGGTGGGCGAGCTGTCCGATCCCACCCCCGGCGGGGAGTCCGCGGCCCGCGCGAGCACCGGGGCGCATCAGCGGGTGCCCGAGGACCGTCCGGACATCCGCGCGGCGAAGCTGGAGACGCGGGTGCGCCGGTGGGCCCTGGCGCTGCTGATCGCGGTGCCGGCGGTGTGGTTCCTGGTGCAGAAGCTGACCTGAGGCGACGGCCGGCCGCCGGCTCCCGGCTCAGGCGCCGATGAAGCGGGTGATCCCGGCGTCGGCGGCCAGGTACAGCGGCACCAGCCAGGCCACGAGGATCTGCGCCACCGGGTATCGGCGGCGCCATCCCAGCAGGCTCGCCCCGACGGCGACGAGCACCGTGACACCGGCGCACACCACGGCGACCGGTCGCGGATCCAGCAGTACCAGCACGGGCAGGGGCAGCTTGGCCAGCAGCACCGCGCCGATGCCGCACACCACCCCGATGATGCCCAGACCCAGGGTGCGCCGCGCGAGGGTCTGCGCCCGCGGATCGGGCGGGGTCTGCGGGGCGGTCTCCCGCCGGTCCCGGACCGCCGGGTCCGCCTGGTCGGGGTGTGACTGCTCAAGATGGGACCGCTCGGGGCGCTGCGAGGCGGCCTCTCGACGTCGGGCCGCGGCCGCGCGCAGGGGCAGCGCGATCAGCCCCAGCAGGACGAGGCCGAGCAGGCCCCAGCAGATCAGGACGGCGAGGTTCAGCCGCAGCGGGGCGCCGAGGATCCACCCGCGCATGGCGTAGACCCCGACGAACAGGACCATGGCCTGCAGCACCACGGGCAGCAGGCCGCGCAGCAGCTCGGCGCGTCGGCGCTGACCCGGGGAGATCCCCAGGTTCCAGGCGTAGCCGGCGGCCGGGCCCAGCACCCGGGCCGGGTCCCCTCCGGCGGCCCGATCCCGCGCCGTCGACAGCTCCGCGGCGATGCGCTGGGGCGCCACCCGGGAATCGCGCAGGGTCAGGACGAACTCATCCGTCCACTCCCGATGCCGTGCCGTCCAGTCCTTCAGCGTGCTCACGCCGGCACCCTACCGCACCCGCCCCTATGTCCCGCACCGTCCCGACCGCCGCACCCTTCGACGCGGGGAGGCGACTTGGGAGCCCTCCGGTGTTTCGGGAGCACTCCCAGCGCTCCCGAAACACCCCGCGGCTCCCGAAACAGGGGGTGCGGCGGGGCGGCATGCGGGGAGCGGTGTCGGGCGTGGGCGACGATGCGGGCGGATGGGTGCGCGGCGTGGTTCAGCGCGGTGGGAAGATCGGCTGCATCCGGGCCACCCGGCGTCGGACCCGGTCCAGGTCCAGGGGTGGCAGCCCCAGGCGCAGCTGCTGGGCCAGCAGGCAGTGCGCCAGCTCCACGAGGAAGTCCCGCGGCCCGCGGGACTGCTCGTCCCAGCCCGTGCGCCGGATCAGCCACCCGACGTTCTGGATGCGCTTCTCCCGCTCCCTCTCGGCGATCAGCACCTCCTGGGTGGGACCGTAGTCTGTGTACTTGATCCGCCCGTCCACCTCCACGGCCACCCTCAGCTGCGGCCATCCCAGATCCAGGAAGCTGCGCCCCTGGGAGGTGCGCACCTCGATCTGCAGCTCGGGCTCCGGCAAGCCCGCCTCCCGGAGGCGCCAGCGCGTCAGGGTCTCCGCCGGGGAACCGGCCCGCGCATCCGCCGCGCTCACCGCGAGCAGAGCCTGCTGGTTGCCGTGGGTGCCGGGACTCGTGCGCAGCAGATGCGCCAGCCGCGCCAGGTCTACGCGGCGCGCAGCCAGGTGATCCAGTACCACCAGGGCGTCGAGCATCGGCAGGGTGCGGGCGCAGGCCAGGGCCGTCTGCTCCAGGGAGGTGGCCGGCAGATCCAGGTCGGTGCGCACCCGGTGCCTCGCGACGTCGGGAAGCCGGTGGGTGCGCAGGCTCCGATGCCGGTATCCGGGCTTGGGGTCCCCGGCCAGGTGCAGCTCTTGGGGCACGCGCAGCAGGGAGATGCCGTGCGCCAGCGCCGCCGAGGTGTGGGAGTAGATGATGCGGGCGCCGGTCTTGGCGTGGAAGGCGTAGTGGATCGCGAGGGCCCTCTGCTGCGGGATGAGCTCCTCCCACAGCTGCGTGGGGATGTAGCAGGCGGGCCACAGGCGCGTCAGCCGCCCGGCGGCCACGGCGGCGCGCAGTGCGGAGGCGGGGGTCCCGAGGGCTCGCGCCTGGGCGGCGGTGCGGATGTCCTCGGCGGTGACGATGCGAGAGGGGTCCATGAGGACACCCTCCCCGCTCATCGGGTCGAGCGCACCCGCCGGCGGGGCGGCTGTGGATAACCCGCGCCGCCGTCGGGCGTGGTGGCCCGAACGACGCAGATGCGACTCGGGAGCCGTGCGGTGTTTCGGTAGCACTGGGAGTGCTCCCGAAACACCGCGCGGCTCCCGAAACGGCCGGGGCGACGGCGTCGAGCGTGTGACGCCGGGCGACGGCGTCGATCAGTTCTGCGGGGCGGTGAACTCCGCGTCGATCTCGATCTTCACCTTGTCCGAGACCATGACCCCGCCGGCCTCCAGGGCGGCGTTCCAGGTGATCCCGAAGTCCTTGCGGGAGATCGTGGTGGAGGCGGAGAAGCCCGCGCGGGTGGTCCCGAAGGGATCCACGGCCACGCCGCCGAACTCGCCGGTGAAGGTCACGGGGCGGGTCTCGCCCTTGATGGTGAGGTTGCCGACCAGGGTCAGGTCCTCGCCGTCGGCGGTGATCTCGGTGGACTCGAAGACCATCTGCGGGTGGTTCTCGGCGTCGAAGAACTCGGGACCCTTGACGTGCCCGTCGCGGCCCTCGTTCTTGGTGTTGATGGAGGCGATCTGCACGGTGGCGCGCACGGAGGAGTCCTGCGCGGTCTCCCCGGCGTGCAGCTCGGCCTCGGTCTGCTCGAAGATGCCGCGGACCTTGGAGATCCCGGCGTGGCGGACGGTGAAGGCCACCTCGGAGTGTGCGGGGTCCAGGGTCCAGGTGCCGGCGGTGAGTCCTTCGAATGCGGTCATGATGTGCTCCTTCGATGTCGATCGTGCGTTCGTCGATTACTTTACGCATCAACTGTTTACGGCGCAAGGGTATTCCCAACCGTGTCCGCCGCGCCGACCGGATGACCCCCGATGGCTCCGCATGACATCCGCACACCCCGGCCCCGCTGGCCCGGTCCGCCCCCGGTTAGGCTGGATCCACCGCCGTCCCCGAGCCCACGGAGGATCCGTGACCCCCGCGCACAGCACCCCCGCAGACCAGAACCCCTTCCCCTTCCGCGAGCGCGCCGAGAGGCACGAGGCCGACGTCGTCGTCCTCGGCGGGGGTGGTGCCGGCATCGCCGCCGCGCTGGCCGCCGCCGAGGCCGGGGCGCGGGTGGTGGTCCTGGAGAAGGGCAACAAGCCCGGGGGTGCTGCGATGTTCGGCGGCACCGGCTACGCCGCCTACGGCTCCTCCGCCCAGCGCGAGGCCGGGGAGACCTTCTCCGCCGAGGAGGCCGTGCAGGCGATCCTCGAGCACACGGAAGGCCGGGCCGACGAGGCCCTGGTGCGCGCCGTCGTCGCCCGTTCGGGGGAGACCGCGGACTGGCTGAGCGCCCACGGGCTGAAGGCCACCCTGGCCGAGGCCCCGCACGATCCCGCGGATCCGGGCGAGGACTCCGGGCTGCTGGCTCGGCACCGGCGGGCCCGCACCTACCACCGCTACGCCTCCAAGTTCGGCGGCTTCAAGAAGCTGCTCAAGGCCATCGAGGAGGCCGGCGGGCTGGTGATCCCCGAGGCCGCCGCGACCGAGGCCGTCACCGACGAGCAGGGGCGCATCCTGGGGGTGCGCGCCGAGCGGACCGAGGCGGGCAAGCCGCTGTCCCCGGAGCGCCGCGAGCAGCTGCGGGCTGACGGCGTCCCGGAGACCATCGACGTCGCCGCCCCGGCCGTGGTGGTGGCCACCGGCGGGTTCGTCGGGAACCAGGAGCTCGTGGGGCGGGCCGCCCCGGAGCTGGAGACCTCCCGGCTGCGCTTCACCGGGGAGCGCAAGTCCGTGGGCACGGGCCGCAGCGTGGTCCAGGCCCTGGGCGGTGCGGGCGCGGAGCCGGCGGCCCTGGACGCCCCGGCCTTCAGCGTGCCCGGGCGCTATTCCTCCAAGGCGCTGGCGCTGCTGGCGAACCTGCCGCTGCTGTGGGTGGACGACGACGGCCGGCGCTTCGCGGACGAGGCCTCGACCTACCGCTTCGGGGACCGGGGCCGGGCCGGCCTGGAGCGCGGAGGCCGATTCTGGATGATCCTGGACTCCGCGACCGTGCAGCGCCTGACCGACCAGGGGCTGGAACTGCCTCCGGCTGAGGACCACGGCGCGCCGCTGCCCCCGGGCACGGAGGGCACCCCGGCCCAGCCGCAGCTGGTGGAGGCCCTCGAGGAGGCGGTGGAGCAGGGTGCCGCCGTCCTTGGTGCGGCCCCGGATGATCTGGCGGGGGCGGCCGGGTTCCACCCGGAGCGGTTCGCCGAGACCCTGGAGCGCTACAACGCCGCGGTGCAGGCCGGCCGGGACGAGCAGGCCGGCAGCCCGGCAGCGATCCTGCGCCACCCGGTCCAGCAGGGTCCGCTGTACGCGGTGCAGGTGGTGAGCACCGTGCGCGGGACCCTGGGTGGGGTGCGCATCGACGAGTCCGCCCGGGTGCTGGACGCCGCCGGGAAGCCGGTGCCGGGACTGTATGCGGTGGGCAACGAGGCCTCGGGGTTCTGGGGCGGACGCTACCCGCAGATCGATGGGCTGACGCTGCTGTTCGCCTTCAACTCGGGACGCATCGCCGGAGAATCCGCGGCGGCAGACCTCCCCCGCTGAACATCCTCTGGCCCTCCGCAGAACGGGAGATGCCGCCTGAAACGGGACGCCACACGTCCCGAGATGGGCGGCATCTCCCGTTCTGCGTGGGGGTGGTGTGGGTGGGGCGGTTTCTGATGCGAACGATTCTTGCAGAGTTCGACCCCTCGAACTTATGGTGGGAGGGTCGGGCGGCGGTGGTGCGGATCCGATCCAGCAGAAGCCGCTGAGCCCCACCCCGCCCGGCGCCCCCGACATCGTCGTCCCCGAAAGGCGTCCGCCATGCGCGCTGCCCGCCGCCCCCGCCGCCATGTCCTGCGGCTGCCCGCCCTGCTCGGCGTCGCCCTCCTGCTGCTCACCGGCTGCGCCGCCGGAGCCTCCGAGGGCAAGCCCAACCCGCACGCCTGGATGAGCCCGCGCGCCGCCCAGCGGTACACGGACAGCATCGCCGAGGCCCTGGCCGAGCTGACCCCCGAGCACGCCGAGGAGTTCCGCGAGAACGCCCGGAGATACCAGGAGCAGCTGGAGCAGGTGCAGACCGAGGTCCGGGACATCGTGGCAGCCCTGCCCGCGGATCACCGGGTCCTGCTCACCTGCGAAGGCGCCTTCAGCTACCTCGCCCGGGACACCGGCCTGACCGAGCACTACCTGTGGCCGGTGAACTCCGATGACCAGGGCACCGCCCAGCAGATCCGCTCCGCCATCGACACGGTGCGTCAGCGCGGCGTCCCGGCGGTGTTCTGCGAATCCACCGTCTCCGACGCCACCATGCGCCAGGTGGTGGACGCCACCGAGGCCCGCTACGGCGGCACCCTCTACGTGGACTCCCTCTCCGAGGAGGGCGGCCCCGCGCCCACCTTCCTGGACCTGCTGCGTCACGACGCCCGCACCATCACAGCCGGGCTGAGCGGCGATCAGGGCGGGGAGGGCTCCTGATGCCCTTCCCGCACGCCCGCGCCTCACGCCGCACCCGTCGCATCGAGGCGGCCCACGCGGCGACACCCCGGCCGCCCGCCGACCACGGCCCCGGCGCCGAGCTTCCCGACGCCGGGCTCACCGCCGAGCTCACCGCCGACCGGAACCCCGACGCCGCGCCGCGGGATCAGCCCCCGGCCCTGGAGATCCGGGACCTGACCGTCACCCGCGAGAGCGTGCTCGCGGT
The DNA here is from genome assembly GCF_044878465.1 of Rothia sp. BD8. NCBI lineage: Bacteria > Bacillati > Actinomycetota > Actinomycetes > Micrococcales > Micrococcaceae > Rothia > Rothia sp. BD8. The sequence continues at coordinate 64,127 of NZ_JANJES010000008.1, forward strand.
GGAGGACGCCACCCTCACCCTCCGACCCGGGACCGTGACCGCGCTGCTCGGGGTCAACGGCTCCGGCAAGTCCACCCTGATGGACGCCGTCGCCGGCTTCGCTCCGGCCCGACGCGGCGTCGTGCGCATCCGCGGGATGCCGGCCGAGACCGCCCGGCGCCGCAGCCTGCTGGCCTACATGCCGCAGAGCGAGGGCGTGGACTGGGACTTTCCGCTGAGCGTGGCGGATCTGACCATGCAGGGGCGGGTCGGCTTCCAGGGGCTCACCCGCCGACCCCGCCCGCAGGATCGGCAGGCCGCGGCCGAGGCCCTGGCGCGGGTGGGGCTGACGGCGCTGGCGCACCGGCAGATCGGGCAGCTCTCCGGCGGGCAGCGGCGCCGCGCCTTCCTCGCCCGCGCCCTGGCCCAGGGTGCTGACCTGCTGCTGCTGGACGAGCCGCTGGCCGGGGTGGATCGGGTCTCCGGCGCCGCGATCGGGCGGATCCTGCGCGAAGCAGCCGACGCCGGGGCCGCCGTGCTGTTCTCCGTGCACAGCATCGAGGGCCTGGAGGCCGTGGCCGATGACGCGGTGCTGCTGCGCCGGCGCATCCTGCTCACCGGGCCCACCGCCGAGGTGCTGCGCCCGGAGCACCTCGCCCTGGCCTTCGGCTCCCCCGACGACGAGGCCGCTCCGTGGACGCGCTGAACGCCGTCGGCCAGCTGCTCGCCGACACGCTGACCTACCCCTTCCTGCGCCGGGCCTTCGCGGCCGCCCTGGCCGCCGCCGTGGTGTGCGCGGTGCTCTCCTGCTGGCTGGTGCTCACCGGGTGGTCCCTGCTGGGCGATGCCGTCTCCCACGCGGTGCTGCCCGGGGTGGTGCTCTCCTACATCCTCGGGCTGCCCTTCGCGCTCGGCGCCACGGTCTTCGGGCTGCTCGCGGTGTGGCTGATCGGCGGGCTGCGGCGGATCAGCCGGGTCAAGGAGGACGCGAGCATCGGCATCGTGTTCACCACGCTGTTCGCCCTGGGGCTGGTGCTGGTCTCCGTGACCCCGTCGCAGGTGGACCTGCACCACATCGTCTTCGCGAACCTGCTGGGGGTCTCCCGCACGGACCTGGCGCAGGTGCTGGTGCTGGCGGCGGCGTGTCTGACGGTGCTGCTGATCCGCCGCCGGGACCTCACCCTGTGGGCCTTCGACCCCCGGCACGCCCGGGTGGTGGGGCTGAATCCGCGGGTGCTGGCCGGGATCCTGCTGGGCTGCCTGGCGCTGACCTGCGTGGTGGCGATGCAGACCGTCGGGGTGGTGCTGGTGGTGGCGATGCTGGTGATCCCCGGGGCCACCGCGCAGCTGCGGACCCGCCGCTTCCCCCGGATGCTGGGGATCGCCGTGGCCTCCTCCCTGGTGTGCACGGTGACCGGCCTGTACCTCTCGGTGGCCCTGGACGCCTCCTCCGGCGGGTGCGTGGTGCTGTGCCAGGGCATCTGGTTCGCGGTGGTCTACGCGCTCACCCGGGTGCGCACCCTGCGGCACTCCCGCCCGGCGTCGGCGCAGTGACCGCTGCCGGGGTGGGCCCCGGCGTCACGGTCCGTTTCTGGAGCCTCGCGGGGGTTCGGGAGCGCTCCGCGTGCTCCCGGAACACCGGAAGACTCCCGAACCGCCCCCGGCGGGGGTGAGACACCGGCGCTGGGGCGTCGGGCGCGTGTCGGATCAGCTCAGCGAGACGTAGAGGGCGGCCGCGGCCTCCCGCGCGAGCGTGCGGTGCCGCCCGGCGTCGGCCGCCAACCGGACGGCGACGGCGCCCGGGCGGTCATCCGCGTGCCGGCCCGCGGCGTCGGCATCATCGACGCCGCCCGCCTCCGGTGCGCTCGGCACGCGCATCCGGGTGCCCACCCCGATGCCCGCTGCGGCCAGGTCCCGCAGCACGGCCGGGTCGGCGTCGGAGATGCGCGCGACGGTCACGCTCAGCCCGTCCGCGGCCTCCCGGCGACGCCGCGCCGAGGGATCGGCCAGCAGCTCGGGCAGGGGCCGGGCGTCGGGGCGGGTGACGGTGCCGTCGGCGGCGGGGATGGGGTCCCCGTGCGGGTCCCGCTCCGGGTGGCCCAGCACGGCCGCCATCCGCTCCACCATGAAGTCCGAGACGGCGTGCTCCAGCGCCTCGGCCTCGTCGTGGACCTGGTCCCAGCGGTAGCCCAGGGTGCGCACCAGGAAGGTCTCGATGAGCCGGTGCCGGCGCACCATCACCAGCGCGGTGGCCCGCCCGGTCTCGGTCAGGCGCACCGTCCCGTAGGGGGCGTGCTCCACCAGGCCCTGCCCGCGCAGCCTCTTGAGCCCGTCGGAGACGGTGGAGCGGCGCAACCCGAGGGCCTCGGCCAGGGCCGCGGCGGTCACCGGCTCCTCGCTCCACTCACCCAGGGACCAGATGGTCTTCAGGGAGTTCTGCGCGGCCTCGCTGAGACCGTCCACCTGCTCGTCACCCATGGGCTCCATCCTCCCAGACCGGCCCCATCGCAGAACGGGAGATGCGCTGCATTCCGGGACGTGTCATGCCCAGGAATGTCACGCATCTCCCGTTGTGCGCCGGGGAAGGGGCTACAGCAGCGCCCCGGCGTAGAAGATCACCGCGGCCACCGCGAAGCCGATGACGCCGATCAGCGTCTCCAGCACCGTCCACGTCTTGAAGGTGGTCTTCACGTCCATCTGGAAGAACCGGCCCACCAGCCAGAACCCGGAGTCGTTGAAGTGGGAGAGCACCACGGACCCGGCGGCCACCGCGACCACCAGGGTCGCCAGCTGCACGTCGTTGTACCCGGCGGAGGCCACGCCGTCGGAGATCAGCCCGGCCGTGGTGGTCAGGGCCACGGTGGCCGAACCCTGGGCCACCCGCAGGATCGCGGAGATGAGGAACCCGGCGAAGATCAGCGGGATGCCCCACCCGCCCAGCACCTCGGTCAGGGAGGCGCCGATCCCGGAGGTGCGCAGCACCCCGCCGAACATCCCGCCGGCCCCGGTGATGAGGATGACCGAGCACACCGGGGGCAGGGCGCCCTCCATGATGGACTGCACCCCGCCGTGCTCGGTGCCCAGGCGCCGCCCCAGCACGAAGGCCGCGACGATCAGCGTGATCAGCAGCGCCACCGGCGTCTCCCCCAGCAGCACCAGGCCCTGGAACCGCTCGGTGCCGCTCGTGGCCTCATCGATCACCCCGGACTTGGCCAGGGTGGTCAGTCCGGTGTTGAGGAAGATCAGCAGCATCGGCAGCAGCAGCAGCGCCACCACGGTCTGCCACTTCGGCGGATTCTGGGGGTCGTGGACCTCCTGGTCCCCGAAGACGCTGGGCACCGGCAGGTCGATCCGCCGCCCGATGACCTTGGAGAACAGGTACACGGCCAGGTACCAGGTGGGGATCGCGACGACCAGACCCACCAGCAGCACCGTGCCCACGTTCGCGCTGAACAGGGTGGCCGCGGTGACCGGGCCCGGGTGCGGCGGCACGAACACGTGCATCACCGAGAACGCGCCGACGGCGGGCAGGCCGTAGAACAGCATCGATCCGCCCACCCAGCGGGCCACGGAGAAGACCACCGGCAGCACGACCACCAGGCCGGCGTCGAAGAAGATGGGGAAGCCGAACAGCAGGGAGGCCACGCCCAGGGCCAGGGGCGCCCGGTCCTCCCCGAATACGCTGATCATCTTGTGCGCCAGCACCTGGGCGCCGCCGGAGACCTCCAGCAGGGCCCCGAGCATCGCACCCAGGCCCACCAGCAGGGCCACGCTGCCCAGGGTGGTGCCGAAGCCGTTGGTCATGACCTTCACGACCTGCCCCAGCGGGATCCCCGTGGCGACGGCGGTCAGCAGGCTCACCAGGATCAGGGCCGGGAAGGCGTGCATCTTGAATCTGACGATCAGCACGAGGAGCACCACGATGGCGCCCGCGGCGATGGCCAGGAGGGGGCCGGCGGTGAGCGTCTGGCTCCAGCCTTCGATCTCCATGGGGTACCTGCTTCGGTGAGAGGGGATGGGGAGGGTGCGCTTGGCGCGCGGTCCCGGCGTCGGGCCCCAGGGATCGACGTCGGCAGCTTCAGGGGCGGGCGCGGCGCGGCGCCCCAGGGTGCGGGCTAGGCGCGGCGCTCGGCCAGGCGCAGCAGGAAATCGGGGAGGGTGTCCAGGATGTCCTGGACCTCCTGCTCCACGGTCTCCCGGATGTCCACGGTGAACCCGGGCTCATCCTCCTGCAGCGGCTGCAGGGTCTGGAACTGCGAGTCCAGCAGGGAGGTGGGGAAGAAGTGCCCGGAGCGCTCGGCCAGGCGCTGGGCCACGACGTCGTGCGGGCCCTGCAGGTGCGCGAAGACCGTCACTGCGCCGTTGTCCGCGAGGATGTCCCGGTAGGCGCGCTTCAGCGCGGAGCAGGTGATGACCAGGCCGCGGCCGGTGGCGGCGGATTCCTGCATCCGCTCCACGATCCGGGCCAGCCAGGGCCAGCGGTCCTCGTCGGTCAGCGGGTGGCCGGCGGCCATCTTGGCCCGGTTGGCCTCGGGGTGCAGGTCGTCGCCTTCGACGAAGCCGACCCCCAGGCGCTCGGCCAGCTGCTGGGCCACGGAGGTCTTCCCGGTGCCGGACACGCCCATCACGACGATGTACAGGGGCTGTTCTATGGTGGTGTTCATCGCCTTCGATTGTCTAACTCTCGCGGGCCGGGCGCGCACCCCGTCTCGCCGGTGCGCCGGTTGGGGGGGTCCGCTGCGGCGGCGGTGCCCACCGGGGATTCCGGGGCGATCCCCCCGATCTCCGCTCAACACCGCGACATCTGTGTGTCACATCCGGTGTTGACCTGTGTATATGAGGTAGTCTTCATACACAGGGTTGCCGTGTCCTTCCCCCAGGACGCGTGCGCTCCGCCGTCGTGTCCCCCCAATGTCGACGGCGTCGAGCATCGTGCCGCTCCCCGGGACCGTTCCACCCCCCCCAAGAGGAACGCGGAAGGACGCGGCAGCCCGTTCCCGTCGGATGACCCCGCGTCTCGCCCGAGCGGTCCGATCCTGGGCGCCCGGCGGTGCGGGACCTTAGAGTGGGCGCATGACCCAGGACACCTCCGCCACCACACCCACCCCCGAGAACCCCACTCCTGAGAACTCCGCCCCCGAGACCGCCGGCACCGAGAAGACCGGACTGCCGGCCGCCTGGCCCTGGATCGAGCGCCTGCTGCGCATCCCCACCGTCTCCTACGAGTCCGACGAGGCCCTGCTGGAACTCATCCGCGCCGAAGCCGAGCGCCTCGGGCTCACCGCGCACCTGACCTGGGCCGACGAGCACAACCGCGCCAACCTGCTCATCACCGTGTCCGCCGCGGACGGCGCCACCTCCGGGGGCGTGCTGCTGTCCGGGCACACCGACGTCGTGCCGGTGCAGGGTCAGCCGTGGGACACCGATCCCTTCGAGCCGGTGATCCGCGACGGGCGGCTGTACGCCCGGGGTGCCGCGGACATGAAGAGCTACGTCGGGGTGATGCTGTGGCTGCTCGGTCAGGCGGCCGAGGCCGAGCTGGCCGAGCCGCTGCACTTCGCCTTCACCTACGACGAGGAGCCCGGCTGCCTCGGGGCCCCGCGGCTGATCGCGGACCTGGCCGAGCGCGGCATCCGCCCGGACTTCGCCCTGGTCGGGGAGCCGACGCTGATGAACATCGTCGTCGCCCACAAGGCGCCCTTCCGCGGGAAGGTGACCTTCCACGGGGTGCCCAAGCACTCCTCCCTGGCCCCGTACGGCATCAACGCGGTCTCCGCCGCCGCCCGGTTCATCGCGTTCTTCGACGACCTCGTGGAGCGCGAGCGCACCGACGGCCCCCAGGCCGAGGGCTTCAACATCCCCTGGACCACCGGCGGGGTCAACGTGATCCGCGGCGGCGCAGCCCACAACATCGTCGCCGAGGAGGTGACGCTGGAGTACGACCTGCGCATCGTGCCCGCTACCGATCCGGAGGATCTGCGCGCCCGCATCCAGACCTTCCTGGACGAGCAGATCGAGCCGGCCCTGGCCGAGGAGGCGCACCGGGTGCGGGAGCTGGGCGGGGCCGATGAGCAGGCCCTGGCCCGGGTGGGCACCGAGCACGAGGTGCTGGCGAACGTGCCCGCCCTGAACGAGTCCCCCGAGGCGCCCGTGGTGGAGCTGGCCCGGGAGCTGGGCGCGGTGCTCGACGGCGGCGGGGAGGTCCCGTACGTCTCCTACGGCACGGAGGCCGGGCAGTACTTCGAGGCCGGGATCCCCGCGATCGTGTGCGGGCCAGGCTCGATCACCCAGGCGCACACCGCGAACGAGTGGGTGGCCTTGGAGCAGATCGAGGCCTGCCAGGACTACCTGCTGGCCGTGCTGGAGCGCGCCCGGCGGAAGTGAGCGAGATCCGGGGTCACAATCGCGTGGCGTGTTGAGCGGCCTGGGCGGCGGTGATTGGATATAGGCAATCATTCCCACTCGAAGCCACATGACCCCACACGTGGGGGTTCCGGAGGTCCGCGATGTACGAGATCAATCCCTACGCCGCCGAGTTCCTCGGCACGATGATCATGTGCATCATCGGCTGCGGCGCCATCGCCACCGTGGAGCTGCGCCGCTCCAAGGGGCACGGGGACAACTTCTTCACCATCGCCTTCGGCTGGGGCTTCGCCGTCGCCTTCGGCGTGTACGCCTCCCACCACTACTCCGGCGGGCACCTGAACCCCGCCGTGACCCTGGGCCTGGCCGCCTACGGCGAGTTCCCGTGGGCCCGCGTGCCCGGGTACATGCTCGCCCAGCTCGGCGGGGCCATGGTCGGGGCCGGCTTCGTCTTCCTGAACTACCTGCCGCACTGGAAGGCCACCGCGGACCCCAAGATCAAGCTCGGCGTGTTCGCCACGGTCCCGGCGATCCACAACTACTTCACCAACTCCCTGTCGGAGATGATTGGCACCTTCATGCTGGTGTTCTCCGCTCTGTACACCGGCGTAAACTTCACCCCGGGTCTGGAGGGCTCCGCGCTGACCCTGAACCTCAACGACGTCCTCAAGCCCCTGGCCTACGGGTTCATGGTCGCGGTGCTGGTCGTCGGGCTGGGCGGGCAGACCGGGTACGCGCTGAACCCGGCGCGCGATCTCGGCCCGCGGATCATGCACGCGATCCTGCCCATCCACGGGAAGGGCTCCTCCCGCTGGTACTACGCCTGGGTGCCCGTGTTCGCCTGCCTGTCCGGCGGGTTCATGGGCGGGGCGTTCTTCTCCCTGTACTACCGCGGCCAGTTCACCCCGTGGCTGTGGATCTCGATGGCGTGTGCGGTGGCCGTGCTGCTGTTCGGGATGTGGGCCAACACCCACATGCCCCGCTCCGCCTCGGCCGAGGTGGTCCCGGAGGGCGAGACGACCGTGGCCACGGCGGCCGCTGGGGCGGCCACCTACATCCCCACCGGGGCGATCCCGCGGGTGGTGGTCCAGCAGGCCGGGGACGACGCCGGGGACGCCTCCCCCGAGGAGGGCTCGGATCCGGCCGATCGTCGTCGGGCGGTTACCGACCGGGAGGGTCTGCGCCCGGGTCCGGCCGGGGGCACGCGCGGGGTCCGCTCCGGGGATCCGCACCGGCCCGACGGGCGGGGCCCGCTGGACTGAGCGGCGGGGCCGAATCCGGTGTTCGACGTCGGGCGGGTGTGAAAGGATGGGCGCATGAATCCCACTCCTGTCCAGGACCTCCGCCATGCCCTGCGCGAGGCCGGGGCCCAGTCGGTGCGCGGCGAGCAGCTGCAGGTGGGTGACTGGATCCTGGCGGGCGGCTCGGTCGCGTGCATCCAGAAGATCACCCCGCGGGTCATCCAGACCGGCCCGGACACCTACCTCCCCTTCCACGACGACGAGGAGTACCTGCAGATCCCGGTCGGCTTCCTGCCGCCGCAGGCCACCGGCCGCACCCGGCGCCCCGCGGATCAGACCGGCTCCCCCTTCGACCTGCCCGCCCCCGCCGCACCGACGACGCCGGCCGGTGACGCCGATCGCGGGTCGGGCCCTTCTGCCGCAGAGCCGGGGCCGGACGCCGAGTCCCGCCGCTCGTCGGGATCCCCGCGCGAGGCCGCTCCGTCCTACCTGGACCCCTTCCGCGTCAGCTGACTGGCCCCTCCCCTTCCCCGCGGCCGCTCCCGCCGCGTTGGGGAGGGGTTTCGGCGTTTGGGAGCCTCGAGAACGCTCCCAAACACCGAAACCACTCCCACAGAATCGTCGATCACCCCGCCGAGGAACCGCACCTTGAGATCTTGCACCCCATCACGTCCCTGGCTCGCCCTGACCATCAGCGCCGCCCTGCTGCTCGGTGCGGGCGCGCCAGCAGCCGATGCGGCCCCGCCGAGCGGGCCGATCCCCTCGGCGCAGACCGCCCAGTCCGACACGTCGGGGCCCACACTGGCCCGCACCGCCGAAGGTACGGGCAAAGCCGAGCAGGCCAGCACTGAACCGGATACGGACCGGATCCTCGTGGACTTCGCCGATGGGGTGGATGATGCGACGAAGCAGCGCGTCATCGCCGAGACCGACGCCGAATCCCAGCCGCTGCGGGACGCCAAGGAGATCAAGGAGACCGCCACCGGACAGACCGTCGTCGCCTCGGCGGAGAAGCTGACCCCCACCGAGCAGAAGAGCGTGGTGCGAGACCTGCAGGCTGATCCCGCCGTCGTCTCCGCCGAACCGGACACCATCGTGCACCGCGCCACCGCCGCCTGGCAGGACAACCCGTCGGACTCCTACTTCTCCTCCCAGTGGAACCTCCGGGATATCGATGTCCCCGCGGCCTGGAAGCTGGCGACAGGGAAGAACGTGACCATCGGGATCACGGACACCGGCATCACCTCCCACCCGGAATTCAGCGGCAAGACGGGCACCGGCTACGACTTCGTCAGCGGAGACTACGACCGGGACGGCACCGGCGGGCGGGATGGGGACCCCACCGATCCCGGTGTTCTCAACAGCAGCGAGAACTGGCACGGCACCCACGTCGCCGGCATCGCTGCGGCCAAGACCAACAACGGCCTGGGGATCGCCGGGGTCGCCCCCGACGCCAGGATCTCCATGGCACGTTCTCTCGGGACCGGGGCCAGCGGCTACCAGTCGGACATCGCCGACTCCATCGTCTGGCTCTCCGGAGGCACCGTCCCCGGGGTGCCCCGGAACCCCAACCCGTCGGGCGTCATCAACGCCTCCATCTCCTGGCCCTCAGGCACCTGCCCGCAGATCATGAAGAACGCGATCGACTCCGCCCACGCGCGCAATGTGCCCGTGGTCGTCGCGGCCGGCAACACCGGGACCAACGCCGACTACGCCACCCCGTCCAACTGCCTCGGCGCGATCGTCGTCGGCGCGACGACCACGAACGACATCATCACCGGCTACTCGAACTGGGGTTCCATGCTGGACATCATGGCTCCCGGCGGGGCCGTGGGAGCAGGACAGGTCTTCTCCACCTGGAACAACGGGTGGTCTCAGCCCGGCGCCGCCTCCTACCGCTACATGAACGGGACCTCGATGGCCGCGCCCCACATCACCGGGGTGATCGCCCTGATGAAGGAGCGCAATCCGAGCCTGAGCGTCGAGCAGATCCGCAGCATCCTGTACTCCACGGGCACCTACAACGCCGGGTACCGCACGGTGGATGCCCGGGCGGCCGTCGCCGCCGTCACCCCGCAGTATCGCCTTGAGGGCAACATCAAGCGCTTCTACGACGCGAACGGAGGAGCCGCCCGCTTCGGGGCTCCGACCATGAACGAGCTCAGCGTCACCAACGGGGGCCGCACCCAGAACTACGCCAACGGGTATGGCATCTACTGGACGCAGCGCACCGGAGCGCACAGCCTCAGATGGGGCAGCGCCATCCCCAATGCCTTCGCCGCGGCGGGATGGGAGAACGGGTGGGGGTATCCCGACTCCGAGGAAGCAAGCGCCGGTGCCGGAGCGCGGTACCAGTCCTTCGACAAGTGGTTCGATGACGGGAAGAAGCCCATCGCCTTCTGGAAGTCCGGCACGGGGACCTTCACGGTGGAGCGCCGTTACAACATCGGGAAGTACTGGACCTCCCACGGCGCCCAGAGCGGCCTGGGAATGCCCGTCTCACAGGAGAAGCGGATCGGAGATACCGGGGCCTACCAGTTCTACCGATCCCTCGACGGCCAGTGGAAGTCCACCCTGGTCATGTGGACCCCGCAGCGCGGGGCGCACGCCATCAAGCAGTACGGCGCCATCGGGGCCTCCTGGGCCGCCGGCGGCCGTGAGACCGGGAAGTACGGCTGGCCCGTGAGCGACGAATACCGCAGCGGCAACACCATGCGGCAGGACTTCTCCAAGGGCTGGTCCCTGGAGTACGACCTGACCACTCACAACACCCGAGCCGTCAGAAGCTGATCCGGCCCCCAAACCGTTGCCCAGTGCCTCTATGGGAGCGGTTTCGGTGTCTGGGAGTGTTCTCAGCGCTCCCAGACACCGAAACCGCTCCCCAACCCGCGTCGCGGACGGGGTCAGGGGGTCATGACCCGGCCTGCGTGGCGTCGGTGAGGTCGTAGACCGTGGTGCCGTCCACCGTCGTCGAGGTGAAATGGGCCTGCACCCACTCGTCGATCTGCTCGGCCGCGTCCGACCCGCTGGAGGATCCGCCCATCCCGGAGCTGATGGTCCCGGCGATGTAGTAGTGGATCTTCCCCTGGGCCACGAGCTTCTGGAACTCCTCCAGGGTGGGGGCGGGGTCCGTCCCGTTGTACCCGCCGACCGGCATCACGGACTCCCCCGAGGCCAGCTGGTACCCGGCGGCGTTGTTGGAGCCGACCACCGCCAGCATCCACTGGTAGCGGTCCGCGTCCTGGGAGAGGTAGCTGATCAGCTCGTCGCTGGGCTCGGAGGTGTTCAGCATCAGCCCGACGCCGCCCATCCCGCCGCCGGCACCGCCCGCGGCGCCCGGTTGGGTCGCGTCCTCCGCGGTGGAGGCTGCGCCCTGGCCCGCACCCGACGCGCCCGCGCTCGTCTGCCCGGATCCCGCCGCACCGGCGCTGCCGCCGCCATTGCCACCGGCTCCACCGGTTCCCCCGGCGCCGCTGCCGCCGCCGGATCCCCCGGGGCCACCGCCCGCCGCGGCACCGCCACCGCCGCCACCGCCGGGGGCGCCCATCCCGCCGCCACCAGGCCCGGCAGTGATGATGGACCCGGTGTGTCCGGTGCTCAGCGTGGCGGCCGTATACGCCGTGGGCCCGGCCAGGGAGGCCAGCACCGCCCCGGCCACCGCCAGACCCAGCAGCTGCCGGTGCAGCTGCGCCCCGAAGGCCAGGGCCGCCCCGCTGATCAGGGCGAGGAACAGGATCATCCAGCGCAGCAGCGGCAGGTACCCGTCCCGGCCCAGCAGCACGAAGGCCCAGACCCCCGTGATCGCCGTGCAGAACCCCAGCACCGCGAACTGCCACGTGCCCCCGGCCAGGGCCTCCCGCCAGCTGCCGACCCGCTCGGGCGCCTCCCGCCGCGGGGCCTGCCCGACGTCGGCCCGGTGCAGCGGGGCCGTCTGCGGATCCACCGCGATCTCCTCCTCCGGGACACCCGTCACGCTCATCCCTGCCGAGGTGTCGGCGACGTCGCGGGCGAACCACCGCTCGGCCCGCGCGGCATCCCACACGATCGCGGCACCCGTGCCGATCATCGCGGCGATCGCCGGGGCCAGGGCCACCGAGTAGTAGGCGTGCTGGACGCCCTGCATGATCGAGAACACCACCCAGGTGGTGAGGAACCACGAGCCCCACACCACCAGCGTCGCGCGGCGTCGGTCGGTGCGGGCGGCCCGCCGGGTGATCCACAGGGCCGCCGCGGTGAGGATGATCGCGGCCGGCATCAGCCAGGAGATCTGCCCGCCGAAGGAGGAGTCGAACATCCGGAACATCGTGGGGCTGGCGGTAGCGCCCCCGCCGACCGACCCGGTCTCCTCCCCGGAGATCCGCCCCAGGCCGTTGTACCCGAAGGTCAGGTCCCAGAAGCTGTTGGTCTGCGACCCACCGATGTACGGCCGGTCCGACGCCGGGGTGAGCATCACCAGCGCGACCCACCAGCCCGCCGCGACCACCAGGGCCGCGAGCGCCGCCCCGAGCCCTGCCAGCCGGCGTCGCACCGTGCCGCGGGCCAGCACCAGGTACGCCAGGCCGAAGCCCGGGACCACCAGCAGACCCTGCAGCTGCTTGGTGAGGAACGCGAAGCCCAGGGCCGCGCCGCACAGCGCCATCCAGCGGATCCGCCCCGAGTCGATGGCCCGGACGGTCGCGTAGGCCGCCAGCGACATCAGCAGCAGGAGCAGGGCCTCCGGGTTGTCGTAGCGGAACATCAGGGCCGCCACCGGGGTGGCCGCCAGCGCGTATCCGGCCAGCAGCCCCGGTCCGCGCCCGACGGCGCGCGCCACCGAGGCGTACACCAGCGCCACCGAGGCGACCCCCATGAGCACCTCGGGGACCATCAGGGACCAGGTGGACAGACCGAACAGCTTCACCGACAGCGCCATCGGCCACAGGGAGGCCGGCGGCTTGTCCACGGTGATGGAGTTGCCGATGTCCGAGGATCCGAACAGGAAGGCCTCCCAGTTGTCCGCCCCCGCCTGCGCGGCCGCGGCGTAGAAGCCGTTGCCCCACCCGTTGGCGCCCAGGTTCCACAGGTAGGCGGCGGCCGTGAGCGCCAGCAGCAGCCAGGCGGGCCAGGACCAGCGGACCCGCGCGGTGGTGGCGGTGGGAGGTTCGACGACGTCGTCGTGGCGCCGACGACGGGACCCGGAGCGGAACCGACCGGAGGAGGTGGAACCGGCGAAGCGGGTCTGGACGGGGTGGGCCTGGTCGGGGCGATCGGTGGTGGGGTGCGGCCCGGTGGAGCGGGCACCGCCCGGCGCGGCGTCGTATCGGAGGCGGCGCGAGCGCGCGATCCGGGAGGATCGGGCGGGACGCTCCGGGAAGGACTGGGTGGCCACGAGGGTCTCCTTGCACGGGGTTTCGGAAGCGGGAACTTCCTCCACGGTGGCGCCCGGGCGTGTGCGCCGCACCGGCCGCACCTGTGGCGCTCCTGTGCGCCGCCCCCTACCGCCGGCGGCCAAGCGCGTTGGGGAGGGGTTTCGACGTCTGGGAGCCTCGAGGACGCTCCCAGACACCGAACCCCTCCCGAAGCCGGGTGACGGACGGTGGGTAGGCTCACCGCATGGACACTCCAGCGATCCCCGACGCCGACTACGGCTTCCCCGGCCCCCTGAGGGATCGGCTGGTGGCCGCGATCCTCTCCGGGGAGAAGACGACGACCACCTCGCTGCTCGCGGAGTACGAGCTGGAGGATGAGCCGCTGCCCCGCATCGGAGACCTGGAGCGGGTGGTGGACTCCTCCGGCGCCCCGGTGTGCCTGACCCGGATCACCGGGGTCCGGGTGCTTCCCCTGGCGCGGGTGCCGCTGGAGCACGCGCTCGGGGAGGGAGAGGGCTTCCGGGATCTCGCCGACTGGCGCACCGCCCACGAGCGATTCTGGACCTCGCCCGAGTTCACCGGTCCCTTCACCGCCCGCGGCCGGCAGGCCCCCGCCGTCGACGACGACACCGCGGTGGTCTGTGTGCGCCTGGAGACCCTCCCGCTGTCCTGACTCCCGCCGCCCGGCCGCCCCCCCCTGACCCCGTCCTGCCTGGTGTGGGAGGGGTTTCGACGTCTGGGAGCCTCGAGGACGCTCCCAGACACCGAAACCCCTCCCGAAGCCGGGCTAGGGTGCGCGGGCGGGGCTGCGGGTGGGCGGGGTCAGCCCTGGGCGCCGGTGGGGTCCCCCGCGGGGGTGGCAACCGCCAGGGCCTCACCGCCGGCCGGGGCGTTGTGGAATTCCACGAGATCCCAGCCGCCCCGCGGGTCCCCCTCGGCGATCACGTACCCGGTGTTGGCCAGCGGGGTGTCCTCCATCTGCGCCACGTCCAGACCGCGGATCCGGGCGGAGGACCAGCAGCGGATCGCCGCGCCGTGGGAGAACACCGCTGCCGTGCCCTCGGGGCCGACGGCGTGCGCGGCGCGGGCCGCGGCGTCGTCGTACCGGGCGAAGAACTGCGCGCCCGTGGGCCCGCCCGGTATCGCCAGCTCTCGGTCCCCGCGGGCCCAGGCGAAGGCGGTGCCGATGTAGGTGCGCTGGTTCTGCGGGGTGTTCGTCCCCTCCAGGTCCCCGGCCTGCACCTCCCGGAAGCCGTCCAGCTCCACGGGGTCGATGCCGCGCACGCGCACCAGCGGAGCGGCCGTGAGGTGGGTGCGCACCAGGGTGGAGACGAAGATCCGGTCCACCGGCTGCTGTGCGAGCGCGTCGGGGACGGCCTCGGCCTGCGCGAGACCCAGCTCGGTGAGACCGGGACCGGGGGCGTCGGTGTCCAGAAGACCGTGGATGTTGGAGGGGGTCTGCCCGTGGCGGACGAGGATCAAGCGCATGGCTCCGATCCTTTCACGCCCCGCCCGCCGAGCCCTCCGGCGATCGCTGGGCGACCCTCCGGCGACGCTCCGGCGATATGGGAGCCGTGCGGTGTCTCGGGAGCACTGCGAGTGCTCCCGAAACACCGGACGGCTCCCGAAACGGAAGAGCCCCTGAGAGGAGCCCCTACGCCAGCGGCTCCCCCTGCACCGGGCCCTCGGTGTTGGGCTGCCAGCCCAGGGCGGGGGCCACGTGCTCGGCGAAGTTCCGCAGGATGTGCACGTTCAGGTCCACCCCGATCTGCGAGGGGATCGTGAGCATCAGGGTGTCCGCGGCCTGCACGGCGGCGTCGTTCTTCAGCTGCGCGACCAGCTCATCCGGCGCGCCCGCGTAGGTGCGGCCGAAGGTTGCGCGGTACCCGTCGATGATGCCGATCTGGTCCCCGTCCGTGCCCCCGGCGCCGAACAGCATCCGGTCCCGCTGATCCACCACCGGGAACACCGACCGGGAGACGGACACCCGGGGGCTGCCCTCGTGTCCGGCCTCCTTCCAGGCGGCCCGGTAGCGCTGGATCTGCTCGGCCTGCAGGTCCCCGAAGGCGTCGCCGGTGGCCTCGGTGAGCAGGGTCGAGCTCATCAGGTTGACCCCCATGCGCCCGGCCTGCTCGGCGGTGTCCCGGGAGCCTGCGCCCCACCAGATGCGCCGATCCAGCCCCGGGGAATGCGGCTCCACCGCCAGCTTCCGACCGGGCCCGTACTGCTCCGGGTCCGCCGTGGCCAGGGCCTCCCCGCGCACCGCGCGCAGGAAGAGGTCGAACTTCGCCCGGGCCAGGTCCGCCCCGCGGGGATCCTTCGACCCCGTGTATCCGAAGGTCTCCCAGCCGCGCAGGGCCGGCTCGGGGGATCCCCGGGACACCCCCAGGGCCACCCGGCCGTCGGAGAGCAGGTCCAGGGCCGCGGCCTCCTCCGCCAGGTGCAGCGGGTTCTCGTACGACGAGCGGATGGAGCGGGTCGACATGCTGCGGGCGCTGGGCAAGCAGCTCGAGAACGAGGCGCTTCGTCATGAGGACGAGGCGCGCAGGATCACCGGCAGGGTCCGATGATGGAGATGACGGAATAGCCCCGGCCAGGGCCGGCCGGGGCTATCGGTGAAGAGGGAGAGGTCCATGCTCGGCAGGTGCGCTGGGCCGGTCGTGATCTTGGGTCAGGTGAGTTCGGTGATGAGGTCGCGGATGCGGGATCCGATCTCGTTATGGATGGGGTGCACCGCGTCGAGCTCAAGTCCTGCGGGGTTGTTCAACTGCCAGTCCTCGTAGCGTTTGCCGGGGAAGATCGGGCAGGTGTCGCCACATCTCGTCGTGCTCACTGCAGCCGAGGTCTGTGCGGTATCGGTGGCGAGCAGCGTGGCATGGTCGAAGGGTTGGATTGCGCACACGGCGAGGGCCTCGCCAGTGGCGAGGCCCTCGTGGCTGTTCCTATGACACAGCATCGAAGTTCCGTGGGAAGGATCAGCCTTCTGTCTTGGCGTCCTGGCAGCAGCTCATGTCTGCCTGCCGAGGTGCTTCAGTGTTGGTGTTCTGCTGCTTATCGTCTTCGTCGGCCGGGACGATCTCGACGTTGCAGCAGTCCGACTGCTCGTTCTTCGAGCGTCCGGTGAACAGGTCCTTCAGTCCCATGGTGGTTCTTTTCCTGTGGTGGGTTTACGGGGACAGTTGTCGGGATCAGGCTGTGATCGTGAGGATGTAGCCGCCGGCGATCGCGACGGCCAGGATGGTAACGACGAATGTCACGAGAAGCCGTGGCTTGAAGACCGCCGTGAGCATCGAGACCTCTGGCGGGGAGGCCCCGGCCCCGCCGATCATCAGGGCGAAGATCGGGCCGAGGGCCACACCGGCGGACTGGAGGGCCAGCCCGATCGGGAGCATGGTCTCCAAGCGGATGTAAAGTGGGATGCCGATGATCGCCGCGAGGGGCACCGCCCACCAGATGTTGGCTCCGGCGAAGGCGGTCAGCTGATCCTCGGGGACGAACTCGTAGATCGCGGCTCCGATCGCCACGCCGATGAGCATGGGCACAAGCAGGGGGCGCAGATCGGTCCAGGCTTGGCGGAGCGCTCCGGGCATCTCGTCGCGCATTCCTTTCCACGGCTCGGGCGTCTTCTCGCCCTGTACGCGCACGCGCTTGAGCGCCTTCTCCAGGCCCAGGCCGCGCCATACCCACGGGGCGAGCAGTGAGACGGCCAGGGTGAAGAGCGTGTAGACGATGGCGGTCGTCCACCCGAAGATGATTCCGATGCCGCCGACGATGATCGGGTTGAGCAGCGGTGAGGCGATGAGGTAGGTCATCGCTGTCTGGAAGGCGACCCCGGCGTTGAGCATTCCGACCAGCATCGGCAGTGTCGAGCAGGAGCAGAATGGAGTCACCGCCCCCAAAAGTAGTCCCTTGATGGGTCCGGGGACTTTCCCGCTGCTCATCCAGTCGCGCATCTTCTCCGGGCCGAATCGCCGGTTGATCAGCGCGACGACGGTCGAGACGACGAGGAAGAGGGCCAGCAGCTCGCCCAGCAGCAGTGCGAAGGTGCCGAGCGTGTCAGTCAGCATCGGTCACCACACTGCGTGCCGGGATCTCGGCCTCGGTGCAGCAGGCTCGCTGTCCGGCGGGAGTCAGGGTTGCAAGGTGGGCCAGCCGTTGGACTGGGGCGGCCAACTGTTCGCAGCAGATCGAGATGAGGTTCGACCGGCCCTGCGGGGCCACTTCGATCAGTTCCGCTTTGAGCAGGGCGGAGACGTGGTGGCTGACCAGTGCCTGGCTGAGGCCGGTGGCCTCCTGCAGCTGCTTGTTCGTCTTGGCGCCATCGGCGAGGCACAGCACGATTGTCAGACGGTTCTCGTCGGCCAGAGCCGAGAGGGTGGGGGCCAGGTAGGCGGCGCGTTCTTTGGCCGAGAGGTCCGAGGCCACGGCCGGAATTTGTATCGGTGAAGACATGCCCCCACGCCAACAAGCGACTGCTTATGACACAAGCGACGGCTTATCTATTGTGGGGGTGACGCCGCGGGGAGATGGCTGGTGATGTCATGGACTGCGTCCTTGGCCGTCCTGCCCGTCCCGATCAGGGTGGCTGAGGCGAAGCCGGTCCAGTCCCCGTACCCGAGCAGGTGCAGGCGGGGCTCGTCGGCGGAGCGTGTGCCGATGGTCTTGGGCACGCCGTTCTCGCGCCTCAGGCCCAGGGAGGCGAGATGGTTCAGGGCGGGACGGAAACCCGTGCACCAGATGATCGCGTCGTAGGGATCCATGGTGCCGTCGCTCCAGGCCGCTCCCTCGGCGGTGAGCCGGTCGAACAGGGGGCGGGGACGCAGCACGCCGCGGTCGCGGGCAGCACGGACACTGGGGACCATGACAATGTCGCCCAGACCGGAGACGCCATCGGCATGTGTTCCCGCCTTCCGGGCGGCTTCTTCTCGGGTGGCGGTGTCGAAGAGCACGCGGCCATCGACATCATCGGGCATGAATCGGGGCGGGTGTCGGGTCGCCCAGGTCGTCTCCGCGATGGTGGAGACCTCGGCGACGATCTGCGCGGCGGTATTGCCGGCACCGACGACCAGCACCCGCTGGCCGCGGAATCGCTCCGGGACGGAGTAGTCGACCGTGTGTAGCTGCTCGCCCGCGAACTCGGCCATGCCCGGATAGGCGGGCATGAAGGGGGTTTCCCAGGTGCCGGTAGCACTGATGACAAACGCGGCGTGCCAGGTGTCCCGGTCGGTCTCAACGCTGAGCCCGCGGCTGTGGGCGCGGACGTCGCTGACCTGGACGGGCCGGTGCACCGGCAGCTCGTAGCGCTGTTCGTAGTCGTGCAGGTACTCGACGACGTGACCGGCGGTGGGGAACCTCTCGCCCCGCTGGCGCGGCATCGGCCAGCCCGGCAGCGGGCTGTACTCGGCCGGGGAGAACAGTCGCAGCGAGTCCCAGCCGTGACGCCAGGCCCCGCCTGCACGGTCCTGCCGGTCGAGGATCACGAAGTTCAGCCCCGCCCGGCGCAGATAGTAGCCGGCGGCCAGGCCCGCTTGGCCACCGCCGATCACAACGACGTCGGCATGCTCACTCATCGGTCTCCTGAGGACCGAGCAGTTCGGCGATGAGGATGCGGACGCGGGTCTCGATCTCGTTCCGGATAGTGCGCACGGCCTCGAGCCCAAGCCCTGCGGGGTCGTCGAGCTGCCAGTCCTCGTAGCGCTTGCCGGGGAGAAACGGGCAGGTATCGCCGCACCCCATCGTGATGACCACATGAGCGGTCTGCACCGCGTCGGGGGTCAGCAGCTTCGGACGCTCGGCCGTGATGTCGATGCCGACCTCGCGCATGGCCTCGACCACGGCCGGGTTGAGCTGGTGGGCGGGCTCCGACCCAGCGGAGCGGACCGCGATGCGGCCCGCGGCGTGGTGGGTTAGGAAGGCGGCGGCCATCTGGGAGCGCCCGGCGTTGTGGACGCAGACGAACAACACCGTCGGAGTGGTATCGGTGGTCATCGGGGGCTCGTTTCGTTCTGGTAGGGGTCGGTGCGGAACCAGCGGCGTGCAGCCCACAGGGAGACGTAGACGAGAGCGACGAGGACAGGCACCTCGATCAACGGGCCGACCACCCCGGCCAGCGCCTGCCCACTGGTTGCGCCGAAGGTGCCGATGGCGACGGCGATGGCGAGCTCGAAGTTGTTGCCCGCCGCGGTGAACGCCAGCGTGGTCGATCGGGCGTAACCGAGGCCGATGCCCTTGCCGAGTAAGAGGCCCGCGGACCACATGAGCGCGAAGTAGACCAGCAGCGGCAACGCGATCCGGGCGACATCGAGGGGATTCTGCGTGATGGCTTCGCCTTGGAGGGCGAAGAGCAGCACGATCGTGAACAGCAGCCCGTAGAGCGCCCACGGCCCGACGCGCGGGATGAACTTCTCCTCGTACCAGGCGCGGCCCTTGCGTTTCTCACCGATCCAGCGGGTCGCGAACCCCGCGAACAGCGGTACGCCGAGGAAGACGAGCACGTTGAGGGCGATCTGCCCGACCGAGACGTGCAGACCCTGGGTGTCGAGGCCGAGCCAGCCGGGGAGAGTCGTGAGGTAGAACCAGCCGAGGAACGAGAACGCGATGACCTGGAAGATCGAGTTGATCGCCACCAGCACGGCGGTGGCTTCGCGGTCACCGCAGGCGAGGTCGTTCCAGATCACGACCATCGCGATGCAGCGGGCCAGGCCGACGATGATGAGGCCGGTGCGGTACTCGGGCAGATCGGGCAGGAACAGCCACGCGAGGGCGAACATGACCGCGGGGCCGACCAGCCAGTTCAGCACCAGCGACGAGACGAGGAGTTTCTTGTCTCCGGTGACGGCGGCGATCTTGTCGTAGCGGACTTTCGCCAGCACCGGATACATCATCACCAGCAGGCCCAGGCCGATCGGCACCGAGATGCCCGCAATCTCCATCTTCGTGAGCACGTCGGCCAGGGCGGGGATGAAGCGGCCGAGGAGGAGGCCGGCGATCATCGCCAGCCCGATCCAGACCGGCAGCCACTTATCCAGCGTCGACAACTGCCGCCTCGCCGCAGCCGCAGGCGCTGGGGTGTTCGTGCTCGTGGTGTTCGGGGGTGCGGGCATCGTGCTGCTCAGCCTCCTCGTCAGCTCGGGGTATGCGGTTAGTTCGTAGGCTTAGTGGCGCGGATGATCGCGGCGTGCATCCCGTCCGCGGCCTCGTGCGTGAACTCCACGCTCGCACCCGTGAACCCCGCCTTGGCGAGGCCGTCGAGGTACTCGGTCTTCGAGAGGGCTCCGGCGATACAGCCGACGTAGGAGCCGCGCTCGGCCCGCTGTTCGGGGGTGAGGCGGTCTTCGGCGACGACATCGGAGACCCCGATCCGCCCGCCGGGGGTGAGGACGCGGAACATTTCGGCGAGCACGGCGGGCTTGTGGGTGGAGAGGTTGATGACGCAGTTGGAGATCACCACATCCACCGCCCCGTCCGGCAACGGCACGTCCTCGATCGTGCCCTTGAGGAACTCGACGTTCTCCGCACCGGCTTCGGCCTTGTTCTTCTCGGCCAGGGCGAGCATCTCGTCGGTCATGTCCACCCCGTACGCGAACCCGGTCGGCCCGACCCGACGGGCGGACAGCAGCACGTCAATACCGCCGCCGGAACCGAGATCGAGCACGCGCTCACCCTCGTGGAGCTCGGCGACCGCCGTGGGGTTACCGCAGCCCAGGCTCGCCTCAACAGCATCGAGTGGGAGCCCGGCGGCGGTGGCGTCGTCGTAGAGACCCGCGCCGAAGCTACGCTCGGTAGGAGCGCAGCACGACTCGTCCGCCGCCTCATTCGATCCCTCTGTAGCAGGGGTGCTGGAACAACACGAGGAGGCAGGCGTCTCTTCGACCAGGAGGTCGGCGTTGCGGGTGCCGGTGCTGACCGCGGTCGCGGCCTGGGCGTAGCGGGCGCGGACCTGTTCGCGCAGCTCGGTGTTCTCGCTCATCATCTGCTCCTCGGGATCGTAAACCTCTACGCATTGATACTCTTCGATGCATCGACAGTTGTCAATGCGTGGCGTAGGATCGGGAGCATGACAACCTCACTGCCGCTGATTGCGACCGATGCCGGAGGGTGCTGCGCCCCGGTGACCGGCGGGGTGCTCGCGGTCGAGGATGCGCAGCAGTTGGCGCGGATGTTCAAGGCGCTCGGTGATCCGACCCGTGTGCGGCTGTTGTCGATGATCGCTGCGCAGTCCGGAGGGGAGGCGTGCGTGTGCGATCTGACCGAGCCTGTCGGCCTCTCCCAGCCCACGGTCTCGCATCACATGAAGCAGCTCGTCGACGCCGGCCTGGTCACGCGTGAGCAGCGCGGCAAGTGGGCCTACTACGCGGTCGTTCCCGAGATCCTGGGGATGCTCTCGGCCGCGCTCGACCCGCAGACACTGAGCACTAACACTCCCGCGTGCTCCTGCTGAGGAGATTCGGGGTTCAGCGGCGCAGGGCGGCGTAGCGGTGCCACGATGCTCCCGCGAGGGTTCCAGTTCGTCGGGCTCATGCTCAAGGCGGGGCTGCTGGTGCTGCCGGAGGACGACGGCCCCGATTTCCGCGAGACGAAGGGTGCCCTGCGCACGGCATGGCGGGAGTTCCAGGCGTTCCAGGCCCGCTCGCCCATCTGGCGGCTCGCGCTCATGGCCGTGCTGTACACGGTCGGCTTCATGGTCGTGCGGCTGCTGCTGACGCAGGCGATGGGGATCTTCCAGAACGTCTGGATCGCAGGCGGCATCTCGGCGCTCGTCGCCTCGGTGATCGTCGCCCCGACGCTCATCAGCAACCTCATCAAGGGGGTCGGCTCCAAGACGGGCGTGAAGGTCACGAAGGACAAGAGCGACCGCGATGTCGAGCATGTGCGCCGGGGCGAGGGCGTGAAGCCCTCGCCGGCCGACGAGGCCGGGTTCATCCCTGAGGTCCCTGAGGACGACAACGACTGGAGGCAGTCTGCGTGAGACCCGCACCCCGTTACCTCCCACACGGTAAGCGCCCCGGACGAGATGTCCGGGGCGCTTCTGTGTGTCGTGGGGGCTCAGGTGGTCGCGTAGGCCCCGGAGCCGCTCAGGGCGGCGTAGAGGGTCGTGCGGGACACGCCCAGCTCCCTGGCCACCCGAGCATGGGCGACGCCCGTCTCGACCCGCTCACGGGCCTCGGTGATCTGCTCGGGGGTCAGGCGCTTGGTGCGGGCGTACACGCCCTTCTTCTTGGCGATGGCGATGCCCTCGGCCTGGCGCTCCCGGATGGTCGCCCGCTCGAGCTGTGCCATCGCTGCCAGCACGGTGAGCATGAACTCTCCCTGCGGCGTATCGGTGTTCAGCGCAGGATTGTCGATGAACTCGATCTGGACGTCCTTGGCGCGCAGCTGCTCGACGAGGGCGAGCAGGTCGGTGGTCGACCGGGCGAGGCGGTCGGGGCTCTTGACGAGCACGGTGTCGCCCTCGCGGACGTACTCGATCATCCGGGTCAGCTCGGGGCGCTCCCGACTGCTGCCGGAGATCTTCTCCGTGAAGATCTTGTCGGCCCGGCTGAGCACCTCGAGCTGCCGGTCGAGGTGCTGGTCGGCCGAGCTGACCCGCGCGTAGCCGACGAGCTTACCTGTGGTGTTCATATCGTCTAGACCCCCTGTGCAGATGTGTCCATCCTATCAAAATGCGACCCTGGTGAACAGATCGTAGTCAGGGACTCGCCCCGTGTTCAACGGGTACACCTCGCTGGACAGGTGCTCAGCTGGTAGGTGACCACACTGTGGATGTGATGGCTTGGTGGCGGGTTTCTGTGATTGCTCAGTGGCGGTGCAGGCGCGGTCAGGTGTCGGCCGTGGTGCGGCGCAGCTCGCGGTAGATGGTGGTGCGGGAGACGCTGAACAGCTCGGCGAGCTCGGCTTGGGTGTGTTCGCCGGCCGTGTGCAACGTCAGCAGGTGCTTGCGCTGAGAGGGCGAGAGCTTGGGCTTCTTGCCTTTGAGTTTGCCCTTGACGCCTGTGACCGAGTGTTCAGTTCGCGCTGTATAGTTCACTGCATGCTGACTATTGCTTCGCGTCTCGACGTGATGAACCGCCTGGGTCGTGCACTGGCCGACCCCACTCGATCCCGGATCATCTTGACCCTGCTCGACCATCCCGCTTACCCGGCGGAACTGGCCCGAGATCTGGACCTGACACGCCCGAACGTGTCCAACCACCTGGCATGCCTGCGCGATTGCGGGATCGTCGTCTCCGAGCCCGAGGGTCGTCGGACACGATATGAGATCGCCGATTCGCACCTGGCGCAGGCGCTGACGGCACTGGTCGATGCCACCCTGGCAGTGGACGAAGACGCCCCGTGCATCGATCCCGCCTGCTCGCTTCCCGGATGCGACGCAGCTGGGGAGGGCGCATGATCCTCACCTCGGTCTTGCAGGCGATGGGCCTGTTCGCAGCGACCAACATCGACGACATCATCGTGCTCTCCCTCTTCTTCGCACGAGGGGCAAGCCAGCGCGGCACTACCGCCCGCATTCTGGCCGGCCAGTACCTCGGATTCGCCGGCATCCTCGGTGCCGCGGTCCTGGTGACCACCGGCGCCGGAGCATTCCTGCCCTCGGCAGTCATCCCGTACTTCGGTCTCATCCCTCTGGGCCTCGGCCTCTGGGCCGCATGGCAGGCCTGGCGCGGAGACGATGACGACGATGACGACGAGGCCAAGGTTGCCGGCAAGAAGGTCGGCGTGTGGACAGTCGCAGGCGTCACCCTTGCCAACGGCGGCGACAACATCGGCGTCTACACCCCTGTCTTCCTCAGCGTGGAACCTCTCGCAGTAGTCGCCTACTGCATCGTCTTCCTCGCGCTCGTCGCGGTCCTGGTGGCCCTGGCAAAGTTCGTCGCCACCCGCCGCCCGATCGCCGAAGTTCTCGAACGCTGGGAGCACATCCTCTTCCCCATCGTTCTCATCGGCCTCGGCATCGTGATCCTTGTCAGCGGCGGAGCCTTCGGACTCTGACGTAGCGGCAGCGATCCAAACGGCCCCGACCGGGCGCACCCCTCTCGGTCCAGACCGCGACACCTACCTGCAGCCAGTCCTGCGTGATCGCGGCAACAAGACCGCCACAGAGCGCTGCAAAAACCCCGCCACCAAGCGAACGAAGCCACAACCACACCTCCCGATGCCCGGTGATCCGACGAAGGAGGATCGACGGGCGCCCTGTTCTGCGTGCGGGGCCTCAGCCGTCCTCGAGTCGACGCAAGATGTTCGCCAACAGAATCACGGCATCCGCGGTGATGCCGGTCGTGGTCCGGTCGGCCTTCGGTGAGTGCTTCATCTTGTGGGCGAGAGCCGATGCCTTCTTGGTCAGCCCCCGCAGCTCCTCATTGGACTTGCCGGGCAAACGGTGGTCGATGTACGCGCCGATGCGGATGTCGGTCTTGTCCACCGGAGGCTCTGAGAGTCCCGGTGGGCAGTGCACCTCAGGGTCGTAGACATGGGCGCTGAGCGCCTCGAGGACGCCGACGCAGCGGTTGCCCACGTCCTTGTAGTCGACAGGCGTGGAGGCTGACCTGAAGCGATGCCGCAGCTGTGAGATGTGATCGTAGACGTCAGTCCAGCCGAGATCGCCGTGCGGCGAGGTGCCTTCGGTCAGTTCGCCCATGAACTGCTGTTCCTCTGCCTCCTCGAGCTGATCTTGGATCGGCCGGAACACCTTCTCGATGATGTCGCGCCGAGCTTGCCAATCCCCATAGGCACCTTCAGCGATCCAGTGACTGTGGAAGGACGAGAAGTCGCGCCACGGAGGGTCGAAGACGATGCCTCTTCGCTTGAGGAGCATGCGGAGCGCCCTGAGCGCGGCCCTCGCCTCGTCCTCGTCGGTCCGCAGGTGCGACTTCTCGGTGCCGTAGGACTCGTACTCTGCTCGGACGAGCCTGGTGAGCTCGAGCGCTGTCTCCAGTGGGTTCGGGTCGTGGGCGGTGCCCTGTGCGAGCTGGGTGATCAGGTCGGCGTTGAGAACCGGCTTCGATGAATCCCAGGGGTTGCCAGTCCCTGCTGGCTCCTGGAAGAAATCACTAATGCGCATGCTTCATTATCCCTTGACCCCTGCATTCACGGAGATCAAGAAAAAGACCCCCGAGGAGCGGATGCTCCCCGGGGGTCTCGTGATCGCGCTCAGCTCTCCTGCTTCTGCAGCAGCTTCGAGGCGACGTGGTTCTGGTGCGGGATGGTGATCGAGCCGTCGTCGTTGACCGTGCCGTAGACGTTGTAGCTCATCAGGCCGACGAAGGTCAGCTCGTCGCCGTTGCGGCTCCAGGAGCAGTCGTCGTCGATCTCGGCATGCGGGTTGGTCTGCTCCTGGTGGCCGCAGGTGCCGTCCTCGCCGAGGATCAGCATGTAGCGCCCCTCCTTGGCGTCGAGGTAGGTGCCCTCGAGGTTGTTGCCGCTGCAGCCGGCGAGCAGGGCGGTGGCGGCGATGGCGAGCGTGGTGGCGGTGATCAGGTGGCGTCGCATGGTGGGGCTCCTATGGGAGGCAGGGATCTGTCAGACATGCTATAGGCGCGTTTACGTGACAGTGCAGTAAACGCGCCTATAGATCAGAGGTTGCGGAAGACGATGACGCCGCCGTCCTCGGCGTCCTCGACCGTGTAGTCCATGAGCAGGTCACGTGCCCACTGGTCGTAGTCGATGTAGCGGCGGGCCTCATCGGAGACACCCTCAAGGAGGCCGCCCTCCTCGAGCATGTGGTCGGCGTACTCGCGTCATGAGCACCACTCGCCCTTGTACACGTCCTCGAACGCCTCGAGCGACGGGAAGTCGCCCTCACCCTCGGCGACATAGCTGCCGGACCGGACCCAGGCGAAGAGGGCTTCCTGCTGGTGCTCCGGCACCGAGGTGAGGACGCGACCCCACTGGGCCGCGGTCATGGGGTCCATCTCGCCGGTGACAGGGATGCCCTCGTGGTCCATCACCCAGAGTTCTTCGTGGTCGGTCGCGTGACCGTGCAGCTGGGCAGGGGTGACCTCGTCGCAGTCCTCGGCGTCGTACCACCTGCCGACGAGATCGGCTTCTGAATAACACGTGAGACAGCCAAGCCACGCGCGGGGCTCGGTGTGGCGGATGATGCGGGCGCTGGTCGTCATGGGGTCCTCCTCGTCCGTGAGCAGGCTGATCACCTACTCCTCGGGAGGTCTCCCGGCCACGCCTGGCGTGGCGTGTCAGCGGCTGCTGTGCCACTTCGACGACACGAGCGTCATGAAGCTAAGTGCTCGTAGCGCATGTTCGTTTTATGGCTCTCGTTTTCTCGGTCCGCGTCCCTCTACAGGTACCGGCAGACCTGGTCTGGGCTGCATGTGTCGGGGTCCGGGTGCGCGGCGTCGTGCCGGAGGTCGGCGATGGTGCCGTGCAGGGCGGTGAGCTGGGCGATCTGCTGCTCGATCTCGGCCAGGCGCGCGTCGAGGAGGTCTCGCACGTGCTCGCAGGGCGCGTGGCCGCTGTCGCGGATGTCGAGGATTTGGTGGATCTGGGCGAGGGTGAGGCCTGCGGCCTGGCCACGGTGAACGAAGTCGATCCGGGCGACGGCGTCGGGCGCGTAGTCGCGGTACCCGGATGGCGTCCGGTCGGCCGGGGGCAGCAGTCCCTGCTCTTCGTAGAACCGGAGCGTCTTCGAGGTGGTGCCCGCGCGTTCGGCGAGTTCTCCGATGCGCATTGCGGCCTCCGATCATTCGGCAGGGGCCACGCTTGGCCTTCCCCTGCACTGGAAGGTCCAGTATGGCTGAAACGGAACAGAAGTCCAAGCCTTGACGGGAGCAGCGATGCCTACGAAGTACGATCTCGCCATCATCGGATCGGGCGGCGGAGCGTTCGCCGCCGCGATTCGCGCGACCATGCTCGGGAAGTCGGTGGTGATGATCGAGCGTGGCACGCTCGGCGGCACCTGCGTGAACACGGGCTGCGTGCCGTCGAAGGCCCTCATCGCCGCCGCCGATGCACGGCACGTCGCCGCCGACGCCGCCGACCGGTTCCCGGGGATCGCGACGACGGCAGGCCCAGTGGACATGCCCGCGCTGATCGCCGGGAAGCAGGCGTTGGTCGAGACGATGCGGGGCGAGAAGTACGCCGACGTCGCCGATTCATACGGGTGGCACGTCCGGCGGGGAGACGCCGGGTTCGCGGGCACCCCGGACGCGCCGGTGTTGGAGGTCACCGCCGCAGACGGAGCGGTCGAGACGATCGAGGCCGAGCACTACCTGGTCGCCACCGGTGCGCGGCCGTGGGCTCCGCCGATCGACGGCCTGGACGAGGCCGGGTACCTGACCTCGACCACGGCGATGGACCTGACCGAGGTCCCCGAGTCGATGCTGGTGCTCGGCGGCGGCTACGTTGCCCTGGAGCAGGCGCAGCTGTTCGCCCGCCTCGGCTCCCAGGTCACCGTGCTGGTGCGGTCCCGGCTCGCGTCGAAGGAGGAGCCGGAGGTGTCCCGGACACTGCAGGAGGTGTTCGCCGACGAGGGCATCCGGGTGGTCCGCCGCGCGGTGCCGACCCGGGTGTCCCGGGACGCGGCGACCGGGCAGGTCGTGGTTACCGCGGACGTGTCCGGCGGCTCGCAGGAGTTCCGCGCCGACCAGGTGCTCGTCGCCCTCGGACGCCGTCCCGTCACCGACGGCTTGAACCTCGATGCGGTCGGGGTGAAGACCGGGGACTCCGGCGAGGTGGTCGTCTCCGACCATCTGCAGTCGTCGAACCCGCGGATCTGGGCCGCGGGCGACGTGACCGGGCACCCGGAGTTCGTCTACGTCGCGGCCCACCACGGCACCCTCGTTGCCGAGAACGCGTTCGCCGACGCCGACCGGTCCGTCGACTACTCCCATCTGCCGCGGGTGACGTTCACCGGACCGGCGATCGGCGCGGTCGGGATGACCGAGAAGGAGGTCGTCGCCGCGGGTATCCGCTGCGACTGCCGCGTGCTGCCCCTGGAGTATGTGCCCCGGACGGTGATCAACCACGACACCCGCGGGTTCATCAAGATCGTCGTGAACGCCGATACGAGCGAGATCCTCGGCCTCACCGCCGTCGCCAAGGACGCCGGGGAACTCGCCGCCGCAGGCGTCCACGTGCTCGGCAAGACCATCGCCGAAGTCGCCGACGCCTGGGCCCCCTACCTGACCATGACCGAAGGCATCCGGATCGCCGCGAAGTCCTTCACCACCGACCCGTCACTGCTCTCGTGCTGCGCATGAACGGCAACGCATGCAATCGGGGAGATCTCATCCGGAAGAGGTGCAGACGATGAGCGCCGATCACGACCGCGACGAACGGCGCGCCGGTCCCATCGTCGCCGCAGGGACCGGGCTGCTCCTACTGGCATGCTGCGCGCTTCCGTTGCTGCTCTCCTGCGGCCTGCCGCTCATCGCGGCGGGCGGAGCACTCGCAGGCGTCGGAGGGCTCCTCGGCAATCCCTGGATCATCGGTGCCGGGATCGCCGTCGCGATGGCCGTCACGGCCGGGATGCTCGTCAGGCTACGGCGGCGGCACCGAGGCCGCAGGACTGGCTGCTGCGAAAATCCTTCGACTGCTGATCGGAACCGGTAGCTCGATCGGATCCAGCCATCACCGCCAACGGGGCCACCTCGGCATCCCGCGGCCCTTCCAGGTCTCCACGAGACCGGCGACCCAGCGGACGGACGCGAAGAGTCCGTAGCCAGCCCCGGCGAGGCCCATGGAGACCACGAGCCAGCGACCGATCCCGAGCCACACGCTCCCGTCCACGTCGAGGGCCCACTGAGCGCCCGTGATAAGCCCGGCGACGGCCATCCAAACACCCGCGACGATCACTGCGACCGGCAGCAGCGCGAGGCACATCGACGCGGCGACAGACCAAAGCTGACGGGCCTCCAGCTTCGCCGTTGTGGCGATGATCTTTTCGGCCCGCTCGTTCGCGGCGTCAATCTTGGCTGTTGCCACGGCCCCGGCGACGGCAGCGGCCCTCTCGATCGACTGCACAGCCTGATCCCGGGCCGTGCTGATCGCACTCGTCGCCTCGGCGCTGGCTTGGGTGATCGACTCCCGCCAGGCCTTCTGCGCACCGTTCGCGGCCCGCTCGAACTTAGCCCGGCTCTCATCGAGATGCTTGGCGGCAGCCTCGGACTTAGAGGCTGAGCCCTTCAGACTCTCCCCGTTGAGGTTCACGCTCATACCCGCGAGAGTGGACGCGATTCCGGCGAGCAGTTCGCTGTTCTCGTTCGACTCCGGCGGCGGCGACGTTGAGGTCAGCTGATGCGAGATCGCGGAGAGCTGCTTCTCCTGCTCCTCGCTGTCCACCTTCACGAACCCCGCGAGCTTCTTCTGCTGCTCGGTCAGCGTGGCGATCCTCGTATTCTGCGCCTCGACGGCGGCGAGGATCGAGGTCAACAGCTCCATCGTCTCCGGACTGCCGAGCGGTTGCGGCGACTGCACGGGCCCGTTCTGCTGCTTCAGCCTGTCGAGTGCTGCGCTCATGTTCCTGCTCCTTCTGCTGCTGGTGGTAGTCGAAGAACGCCTGCGCGCCCTCCGGGGTGAAGTCCGCCGAGAGTGCGCTCGTGCGCTTGCGGCGCTCGGCACGCCCGGACTCGCCGCGGCGGTCCTCGATGTAGAGCGTCCAGGTCTCCTGCCCGGCGCGTTTGCCCTTCTTGCTGACGGGGCTGTGCAGCCGCATCCGTGGCACCCGATCCCCGTCATCACCGAGCTGCTGGTTCTGCTCCTCGATCACCGAGACCAGACCGGCCTTGTCCACCGCGCGGGGATCGGCCAGCGCCGCACTCATCCGGTCGCCCATCTCGCGGTCGAGCGACCCCTCGGCGAAGTCTTCGCGGCGCAGCTCCCAGTCCTTCGGCGCGTGCTCCAGCCGCTTCACGACCGAGAGCCCGTGCTCGCGCATCAGCTCGTCGTTCGCCGACTGCACGCCCTTCTGATTCCCGGCCTTGCGGTCGTGGAACGTGCGATAGTCCGAGAGCGCCTTTCCCGTGCGGTTGTTGTGATTGAGAACCAAAATATGGTTGTGCGGCTTCTTTCCCCGCCCATCCACATGACTGACGACGAGGCAGTCGGAATCCGGGTGCATCTTCTTGGCGAGCTGGTAGCCCAGGTCGTTCACCCGCTGCACGTGTTCGGGGTTCTTCGGGTCGAACTCCTCGTCGCTGAACGACTGGCGGTAGTGCAGCGTCTCGACCTCGCGCGTCGTGTTCTGCGTGAGCGCCCGAGCGCGCGCCGAGAACGCGCCGGGGCCTCCCGGCACATCGCACGTGATCGCGACGCCCCGCTCGTCCTCCTTGCCCCGGATATAGCGCTCCGTGTCGGCGGCGCTGGCGCTCGGGCTGTAGTGCGTCGTGCTCATGACGCCGTCCGATCACCGAGCAGGGCGCGGACCTCGCGCAGCAGCTCGATCAGCTCGGGCACCTCCGACGACAGCGCCACCGCCTCACCGGCACGTGCTCGGTGGTCCAGGTCGTTGACGTTGATCGCCAGCGGGCGGATCTGCGCGGCCAGCTCGCGCGCGTCCGCCGACACCTGCGCGCGCGCCTCGACGCCGAGCAGGTGCGCGGCCACGGCGGCGTCCAGCTCCTCGCTCCGAGAGGCGTGGAGGGCATCGCGCACGACGGCCCGCACCCACGTGCTCGGAGCCAGCCCGAGCCGTGTTCACCTGGGAGTCGGTCTGCTGCTCCACCTGTACGCCAGAGTGGCAAGCAGTAGGCATGTCGGACACATCGCTGACGCTCGTGTCCTCCATGTCTGCTTGCGAGGGGCCTCCGGCCCCCTCGACCCCCTGGAAGAGCGCGTCCAGTTCGGTGCTCATGCGGCACCTCCGATCAGTGCCAGCGGCACGTCCGGACTCCGCACGGCGAGCCCGCTCAGCAGCTCCGCGACCGCGCCGTCCGCGTCGTGGTCGGCCGAGGTCTCCGGACCGTAGGTCAGTTCCCGCGACCCGGCGTTCCGGTGGTACGCGTTCCCGTACATGCCGGGCGTGTGCGCGGCGGCCGGAACGCTGCACTGATGCCACTCGTAGGGCTCGATCCTTCCGATGTGCTGCACGAGGTAGCGGTTGATCTCGTCGGCACGGTAGACCTTCACGACCGAGGCCAGGCGGCGGATGAACTGGTCCAGCGCCTCGTCCACGTTGCCCTTCTGACGGGCGTAGTAGAAGAACTCGACGGGCTCGATCGTCGCCGTGATGACGATGAGACGCGGGGCCACCTCGCCCTTGTTCTTATAGCGCGCCTTCGCCGGGGAGGCGTTGTACGGATCGAGCAGCAGCAGCCAGTCGTTCGCGTCCATCGCCGAGGCGCGCAGATCGTCGAGCAGCAGCAATTCCTCCCCGCGCCAGTCATCGAGGGGGTTCCCCGTGGCGGCCCGGTAGACCTGCCACCGCTCGCCGTGGGCGTTCGCCGCGTTGATCGCCTCGGTGATGAAGTCCGTGGCGAACCGGGTCTTGCCGATACCGGCATCCCCGTGCACGAATACCACGTGCGTCGAGAACTCACCGGCGCGGAGCTTCGCCGCCGCCCGGTACGCGCGGCGTTGACCGTAGGCGGACAGGGCATCGTCGATCTCCCGCTGATGCCGCGAGTAGATGTCGAACAGTTCATCGGTAAGCATGATCTGATCGCGCGTGATCTCGCCCTGGAGCACGCGCTCGCGCATGTCCTCGAAGTTCTCGGCGACGACCTTCTTCTTCACGTGGGCGCGACCCTTGAGCCACGTCTCCCGGCGCTGGGCGTCGATGCCGAGGTAGTCCGGCCCGCGCACCGTGGCGACCTCCGAAGGCGCGTACTGGTGCTTGTCCGCGTACTTCACGTGCGTCAGGTACGAGAGCATGTTGTCGAAGGCGTACCGCCCGCGACCGGGCTTCTCGACGTACTGCGGTTCGACGCCGATGCCAAACGCGAGCCGATCCAGAGGCGCGCTCTTCGCGCGGCTGGCGAACTTGATCACCGCGTGCAGGTGATCCGGCTTCGGCTCGACCACGAGGGTCTTCTCGGTGTCGCTCCAGACCTCGCGCTCGTCCTTGTCGTGCACGATGCCGTAGGCCTCGACGACCTCACAGCCGATCGCCTCGAGCCGCTGCACCACGTAGGCGAGGATCGCCCCGGCTCCCTGCTGGAGCAGCGCGGCCCCGTTCGCGTCCTCGGCGGCCCAGGTCCAGTACGACGGATCGAGGTACTGCGTGAGCCCGATGCTCGTCGGGTTGTTCTCCTGCTTAGCCACGGCGACCACCGCCCAGGACGTCGGAAGGAGCGTACGGCGCCTTAAATGACCCCCTATTGACCTCCAAATGATCCTGCGGGGTCACGCGGTGGAGCGAAGGCGAAACCGGCAGCTGACCAGGCATGTTGTTGCATGGCGCGGCAATCGACAAGCCCTTGCCGCGCCCGTAGGAACGGATGAGGCTTCCAGAACTCTTGGAGTGCGGAGCACGGATGAGGACGGGCATCACGACGACGGGCAGCCCGCCTCCGGCGGATGCCAGGCCAGGCCCATCGGTCGGGCTGGTCAGGTCAGCGGGAGCGGTGGCGCTGGTGCGTTCGGCGGCGTTCATCGGGCACTACCCTTGTGGTAACGCTTGATGACGGCCTGATGCGTGACGCCGAGGGCGTCGCCGATCTTGGCCCAGGTCACCCCGTCGGCGCGGGCATCGGCGACGGCCATCTCGACGGCCTCCTCCAGCACGGAGCGGAGCACGCCGAGGTCGTAGAGGTGCGCTTCGCTGTCGGCGAGGGTGGGGTCGCCCACACGCCAGCGGAAGCCGTTCACGTGGGCGAAGGCGGCGGAGTTGGCGCTCATCAGCGATCACCACCCATCACGGCGGCGACCGCGGCCCGCTGGCGCGGAGTCAGCGGCATGCGGGCCAGGCGCTCACCAGCTCGGCGACCGGCGGCGAGGGCGGCAGCGATGACGGGATCGAGCCCATCAGCCTGCGGATCGGGGGTCGAATCCTGGTCGAGCCCAGGGCAGTCCAGCGCAGATGCGCGGGGAGCGTCGATAACGACAGACATCGGAAGTCCTCAAACATGAGTGTGCTTCCGGTTCCCCGCCACGGTAATTGGGCTGTTTGACCGGCTACTCATCCGGGAGTAGTACCGCCAGCTTCAAAGTCTGGCCCCCGGTGGGATCTTCTTGTCTGCAACCAGACTCCCACGAGTCGACTCACCAGTCCACTGACGAGTCGACTCGCGTGTCAGTCGCGACGCGGCTCTATACGAATGAGGTCGGGGTCGAACTTCACATGACCGGGCGCGATGGGCTCGATGGTCACCGTCACCAGCTCGTCCACGAGCATCCGGCGGCGGTCCACGTCCAACGTCTTCCACTTCGCCTCGACCACCTCGCGGCGCTCCGCGGTGCCGACCGGCTCGTCCACGTCCGCGAGCAACTTCGCCGCCACCGACACCGAACGGTCGAGCAGCTCCGCGTCGATCTCATCGATGCGGGCCTTCACGTCGTTGATCGCCGCCGTGATCTCCAGGACCGGCTGATGGATGTCACGCAGCAGCGGGCTCAGCTCCTTCACCCGCTCGACCAGGGCGTTCCGCTCCGTCAGCAACTCCTCGTGATCTGGCCCATCGTCCTCCTGCGGCATCACGAGGTTGTGCACATCCACCGAGGACAAGCGGGTGAGCACCGCCTCGGTCACCATCGCATCGACGGGCTCGCGCTGGCGGGTGAGATGGAACTGCTCGCCGCAGCGGTACGTCGGCTGCTTGCGACTGTTCGTCCCGGAGACGAGCGTCGCGCCGCACTTCCCGCACAGCCCGATCGTGGACAGAAGGTACTTCGGCTGGTTACCCTGCCTCGCCGACCTTCGCACGTTGTCCTCCAACTTCGCCACCGCGGCCCGCCACGTTTGCTCGCCGACGATGGGCGGGAACGCGTCGCCCTGCACCGGGTACAGCTCGCCCGACGCGTAGTGCTTGATGTAGCCAGCGTAGAGCGGGTTCGCCAGGAGGTAGCGCACGGCATCGACGGAGAACTCCGACCCGCGGGCGGTGAGATGACCGGCACCGTTCAGATCCTCGCGGATTCGCCGGATCGACAGCGACGGCTCGCCGAGGAACGCGGCGAAGGCCCGCCGGACGGCGTCGGCCTCCTCCGGGATCAGCTCGCCCTCTCGCGTCCACCCGAACGCCTTCCAGGCGCTCGTCGGGATGCCCTCGAAGCGTCGGCGCTCGTTCGACCTGATCTGACGCTCCGCCTTACGCCTGGCCTCGAACCGGGCCAGTGCCGCGAGCATCGTCGCTCGGAACTCACCGTCGGCCGTCGAGAGGTCGATCTCGCCGTCCACGGTGACGACCCGCAGCCCCAGGTCAATCAAGGTGTTGAGGTCCTTCGTGCTGCGCAGCAGCCGGTCCATGTCCACGGCGACCACCATCGAGAAGCGGCCCGCGCGGGCGTCGTCCAGCATCTCGGCCCAGCGGGTGCCAGCGCGGCGCTTCTTCGTCGCCGACACGGCGTTGTCCTCGTAGACCTCGACGACGTTCCAGTCCTTGGCCTCGGCCAGCGCCCTGATCTTCCTCAGCTGCGTATCGACCGTCCAGCGGTCGCCCTTGCGGTCCATGGAGGCGCGGACGTACGCGGCCACCTCGTTCGTCTTCCTCAGCGCTACCAGTTCGACCATGCAACCAAGCTTACGGAACGAGTGTCACAACCGCGACATGCTCTAGCGCATGTCGATGACGCCGTTGCCCACCTCGATGCGGGAGGTGCGCGCGGCGATCGCGGACAGCAGCGGCATGGGTGCGGCCGCCTGCGGGGCGAAGTGGTGAACCCGGAAGTACGCGCCGTTCACCCCCAGCTCCTCCGCGCCGACGGCGATCTCCACGGCGTCGTGCAGCATCTGCCGGGCATCCACCCCGTTGCCCGCGGGGCCGGTGCCGTAATGACCGAAGCTCAGGAATCCAAATGCTTTCATGTTCAAGCAAACCGCCCCGGGATGACGGTTATTCCCGCCGGCATTCCGGGGATCCGCTGCCCCGCCGGCGGTGCGGCGCGGAACATCCGCAGCGGCGGCCCGGTTGTGCCGGGGGAAGCACCCGAGCACACGGAGGAGAACCCATGAGCACCGGAAGCGCATCCCCAGCCGACGCCCCCCGGGAGCAGGGCCGCACCCTGCGCCTGATCTGGCCGCAGTGGCAGGGAGCCGGGCAGGAGATGGTCGCCCAGCTGCTGCCCGAAGCGCCCCTGGATCGGGCCCGCCGCGGCTACGCCCTGGGCGCCCGCTTCCTCGAGGCCATGCTGCCCGAGCACGACGGACCCACCGAGGTGGTCCCGGTCCCGCAGGAGGAGTCGGGCTCCACGGGCGGCATCGAGTCCCGCGAGCAGATCCTCGCCTCCCTCGACGCCGCCCAGGAGATCCTGTCCCGGCACGGGGACGCGCCGCGCATCCTCACCCTCGGCGGGGAGTGCTCGGTGAGCGTCGTCCCCTTCACCGAGCTGGCCCGCCGCCACGGGGAGGACCTCGCGGTGGTGTGGATCGACGCCCACCCGGACGTCGACACCCCGGAGACCGGCTACGACGGCTACCACGCGATGGCCGTCTCCGCGATCGTCGGGCAGGGAGACCCGGAGATCCTGGACAGGCTGCCGGCGGCGGTGGATCCCGCGCGGGTGGCCCTGGCCGGGCTGCACGACGGCGAGCAGGACGCCCTCGCCCACCTCGACGAGTGGGGTCTGAGCTCCTTCTCCCCGGCGGATCTGCGTGAGAGCACCCGCCCGCTGCTGGACTGGCTGGCCGGGACCGGGGCGGGCAAGGTCGCGGTGCACCTGGATGTGGACGTCGTGGACAGCGACGAGGCCGCGCTCGGTCTCGGCCTGGTGCCCGGCGGGCTGACTCGGGCGCAGGTGCGCCGCATCATCGCGGACCTGGACGAGGCCGCCGACGTCGTGGGGCTGAGCATCGCCGAGTTCATCCCCCGCTCCGTGCTGGCCATGGAGGCCCTGGTGGACGGGCTGCCGCTCACCGAGCGGTAGCGGCCTGCTCCTGCGGGTCCGGGGCGGGCAGTCGGTGCGCGACGCGCCCGCGCATGTCCCGGAACACCCGGACGCTGGCCCACACCACCGCGGTGAGCGGGACCGCCAGCAGCGCCCCGGCCACCCCGCCCTCGTGGGCCCCGATCGCCAGCACCGAGATGATGACCACCCCGTGCAGGCTCAGGGCCGAGCCCATGACCTTGGGCTGCAGCACGTGGTGCTCCACCTGGTTCACGATGATCACCACGATCGTCAGAACCACCGCGGCCGCCGGGCCCGCCGCGACCAGGGCCACCAGGGCCGCGGCGAAGCCGGTGACCAGGGCCCCGACGATCGGGATGAACGCGCCGAGGAAGATCAGCGCGGCCAGCGGGAAGGCCAGGGGCACGTGCATCACGAGCATCGCCGTGAGATCCACGATCGCCGCGAAGGCCGCGATGATCACGGTCCCGCGGATGTAGCGGCCCAGCACGTGCACGCTGGCCCGCCCGGCCTCGTTGGCCCGCTCGGTCAGCCGCTGCGGCAGCCACCCCACCAGGAAGGCCCACATGCGGGGGCCGTCCAGGAGGAAGAAGAACAGCATCACCACCATCAGGAGGGATCCGGCCAGCAGCTCGGTCACCACCGAGACGCCCTCCACCGCGCTGGAGCCGGCGTCGCTGGTGCGCAGGTACTCCCCGGCCTTGAGCAGGTACTCGTTCAGGTGCGTCTCATCCAGGGGCACCCCCCAGCCGGTGAGGATCTCGGCGAGCCGGTTGGCTCCCTGCTGCGCCTGGGCGGAGAGGTCCGGCCATTCGTCGATCACCGTCATCACGATCCCGGAGATGATGCCGGCCAGCACCAGCAGGATCGCCAGCAGCGCGGTGACCGCCGCGCCCACCCGGGAGAAGCGGGCGCGGGTGCGCAGGGCCCGGATGATGGGGTTCATCGCGGCGGCGATGATCAGGGCGATCAGCAGCGGCAGGGTCACCAGCTTCAGCGTCGCCGCCAGCCACACCCCCAGGCCGACGACGCCCGCGATCAGCAGGGTCTGCAGGCACCGGATCGCGGCCCGCCCGTAGGCGTCGCGCCACAGGCCCCGCACGGGGGCGGCCGGCGACGCGGCGGGGGTGGTCTCGGCCGGCTCGGCCGCGGGGGTCTCCATGACTCCACACCCTAGACCCGCACCCGTCCCGCCCGCCCGGGCGCGGGCAGCTGGGAGTCTCCTGGGGATCCGGTCACGCTCGGATCACGCGGCGGCACCCGAGCGCCCCGACGGCGAGGCTCGAAACCCGGTCCCGGCAGCGGTGCGCCCCGCCGTCGCCGGCCGCGACGGGGCGCCGCACCCGGGGTGACCGTCCCGTGACCTTCTCGGACCGCGGATCACGGCCCGGTGAAGCCCCGGCGCGGCGGGCCTACGGTGAGGGTGTCCCCCGGGAGGAGACCCCTTCCGCGGGCAGCGACACGCAAAGGAGCATTCGGATCATGACCCGCCATCCTCAGCACCGCATCGCCGCCGTCTCCGCCGCCGGAGCCGCCCTCGCCCTGGGCGCCGGCATCCTGGTGGCCGGTCCCGCGCAGGCCGAGGACGCCGCGTCGACGCCGACCGGCACCGCGACCTCCACGCAGCAGACCACGGCTCAGCAGGCCGCCGCCTCGCAGAGCCCCGAGTCCTTCGCGAACCTGGCCCTCGTGCGCTCGGCCACCGAGCCCACCGTGTACTGGCTGAAGGCCCCCGCCCCGAACGGGATCGGCGAGGTGCCCGCCCCCGACGGGACCTACAGCGTGGATCTGACCAGCGGGGATCAGCACGAGCACTTCGAGGTCACCTCCCACGAGGGTCGGCTGGATCTGAAGGACTCCCACATC
This sequence comes from Rothia sp. BD8, assembly GCF_044878465.1. Classification (NCBI taxonomy): domain Bacteria; kingdom Bacillati; phylum Actinomycetota; class Actinomycetes; order Micrococcales; family Micrococcaceae; genus Rothia; species Rothia sp. BD8. The sequence continues at coordinate 101,877 of NZ_JANJES010000008.1, forward strand.
CTGAAGACCGCCGCCTTCGACCCGCAGATCACCGTTCAGTGGGTGGGCTGAGGCCCGCCCCCTCCCCCGACGCCGAGCCCGCGCGCGCACCCTTTCCCGGAGGCGCTGCGCGGGCTCTCGCGTGTCCGGATGAGGCGGCGTGAGGGGTGATCCTCAGGTGCCGCAGTAGGTGGTGAACCCGCGGGTCTGCGCCCCCGACGGTGCGCCCAGCCGGGTGTTGCCGGGCCGGTGCTCGAAGGGGTGGGAGACGGCGTCGAGGATCTCCAGCACCGGGCCGATCTCCCCCGCCTCCGCCGCGTCCAGGGCCTCCTGCAGCGCGTGGTTGCGCGGCACGACCCGCGGGGCGCTTCGGCGCATCAGCGCGGGATCCGGCCCCAGCTGATGCCAGCGGGCGAGCCACTCCCGGAAGCGCGGGTCCGCCGCGAGGCCGGGGTCCGGGGAGGGGTCCGCTCCCGGCTCATCCCGCGTGCCCTCCGCGGCGCGTTCGGCCCGCGGCCGGGCGCCGCGGGAGCCATGCCCGTCGGCCCGCGCGGGATCCCCCGACTCGGCCACAGGGATCAGGGCGCCGAAGGTGTCCGTGTGGTCCGCGGCGTGCTGGGCCATCAGCCCCAGCAGGTCCTCCACCGCAGCGGCGGTCGAGGGCGCGGCGGCCTCCCCCTGCACCCGCAGCCCGATCCTGGCGGCGAAGAGCCGGAGCCGCTCGGCCTCGTAGACGGGCGGGAATCCCGCGAGCGCCTCCTGGGCGAGGTCCACGGCCCGGTCCGGCTCGGCGTCGAGCACCGGCAGCAGGGCCTCGGCGCAGCGGGCGAGGTTCCACTGCGCGGCCGCGGCCTGGTTCCGGTACCGGTAGCGCCCGGTGCGGTCGATCGAGCTGAACACGGCGTCGGGATCGTGGGCGTCCAGGAACGCGCAGGGGCCGTAATCGATCCCCTGCCCGGAGAGGGCCATGTTGTCCGTGTTCATCACCCCGTGCACGAAGCCCACCGCCTCCCACGCGGCCACCAGCCGCGCCTGGGCGAACACGACCCTCCGGTACAGCTCCAGCGGCGGGTTCGCGGCGTCGGCGGCCTCCGGGTGGTGGCGGGTGATGCACCAGTGCGCGAGCCGGCGCACCAGCTCCGGCCCCCCGGTGCTCAGCGCGTACTGGAAGGTGCCCACCCGGACGTGGCTGTGCGCGACGCGGGCGAGCACCGCCCCGGGCAGCTCGACGGTGCGCCGCGGGTCCGCCCGGTCCGGGCGGGGCACGAGGGCCCCGGTGGCGGCCACACCCAGGGAGCGGGTGGTCGGGATGCCGACGGCGTGCAGGAACTCCCCGACCACGTGCTCGCGCAGCATCGGCCCCAGCACCGCGTTGCCGTCGGCGCCACCCCGGGCGAAGGGGGTGCGTCCGATGCCCTTCAGGTGCAGCTCCCGCAGGGACGCCGGATCCGGGGTTTCCCGGGCGGGGGCATCGACGTCGGCGTCGGCGGGATCCCCCGGCGCGGCGGGGCCGGGGGATGCGACGGCTTCGGGGGAAGCGGCCTCGGGGAAACCCGCCGCGGCGTCGGGGAGGTCGCCGAGCAGCAGGGCCCGACCGTCGCCCAGGCGCGGGGACCAGCCGCCGAACTGGTGCCCGGCGTAGGCCAGGGCGGCGGGCCGGGTGCCGGCGGGCAGGTCGGTGCCGGTGAGCAAGGCGGCACCGGTGCGGGTGCGCAGGCGCTGCGGGTCCAGGCCGAGCTGTGCCGCGAGCCCGTCGTTGACGAGGACGCTGCGCGGAGCCGGTGCAGACTGCGCGCGCCACGCGATGCCGAGCTCGGGGAGATCCTGGAGGAAGGAGGAGCGCATGCCCCCAGTCTCCCACCGGGATGCGGGGGCGGGCAGGCCCCTCGGGGGATCAGGCGTCGTCGACGGCGGCGCGCAGCTGCCGGTACGCGTTCAGCGCCGCCGGCATCCCGGTGTACGGGGCGCAGTGCAGGATCGCGGCGGCCACGGTCTCCCGGGACAGGCCCGCCCGCAGGCACCCCTTCACGTGCGCGGCGACCTGCGGGGCCAGCCCCATCGCCACCAGGGCGCACAGGATCAGCAGCTCCCGCTCGGCCGTCTCCAGGCCCTCCCGGGACTCGAAGTCCCCGAAGGCGAACTCGGTGAGCAGCCGCGGCAGGGCCGCGCCCGCGGCGGTGCCGTCGTCGAACTCCTCGCGGATCTCATCCCCGTACAGCCGCTGCTGCAGGACCGTGCCGCGTTCGAAGCGCTCCTCCTCCGGCGTCGCGGTGCGCGGGGCGAGGGGCAGCTGGACGCCGGCGGCGCGCAGTCCCTCGTTCATCGCGGCGATCGCGTTGAGGGTGCGCGGGAAGCCGAGGAACGGGGCCAGCCCGTAGATCGCCTCGCGGATCTGCTCCGGGGTGGCGCCGACGTGCAGGGCGGCCCGCGTGTGGGCGGTGAGCTGGCCCGGGCACTGCATCGCGGCGAGGATCGTGACCGTGGTGAGCTCGCGGGTGCGGTCCTCCAGCTCCCCCACGGAGAACACCTGCCCGAAGATCACCCGGCGCAGGATCGCCATGAACTCCGGGTCATCCCCGGCCTGCGGGTCCGGGGCCGCCCCGAAGAGCCGCTCGAAGACCTCATCGCCGCGTCGGGTCAGCTCCTCCGACATCGCCATCACCTCATCGGCCGGTTCGCTCCGCCCGGTCTCGGGCGGTCTGCACACCTCCCGTTCTACCCCGACGACGCCCCGCGCGGCAGTCCCCGCCCAGGGGAGGCACCGCGAGGGCCCCTCTCGGAGGCCCCCCGGCGAACGCCGTCGAGGGGCGCCGTCGGGGAACGGCGGCTCAGACGACCTGCGTGAGGACCACCCCGTAGAAGGCGAGGATCATCGCGACGATGGGGGCGAACGCCAGGAGATGCGCCCACCGGTTGGTCACCAGCACCGCCGCGTACTCCCGCAGGAACGCCGAGGGGACGTAGTACCCGGCCGTGCGCGAGCCCACCGCGCGCCCCCGCAGTCCGGCCTTCCGCAGGAGCATCGCGGCCCGGTACACGTGGTAGTCGCTCGTGGCGACCACCACGGGCCGGTCGGGGTCTTCCAGCAGCTCCCGGGAGAACAGGAGGTTCTCCAGGGTGGTGGTGGAGCGGGTCTCCGGGCGCAGGTGCTCCGCGGGCACGCCGCGGTCCGCGAGGTAGCGGCGCATCGCCTCCCCCTCGGGGATCACCTCATCCGGGCCCTGGCCGCCGCTGGGGATCATCACCGGGGCCCGCCCGCGCGCCGTCTCCCGGTGATACACCTCCAGGCCGCGATCCAGCCGCCCGGCCAGCAGCGGCGTCGGCTCCTCCCCCTTCAGCCCGGCGCCGAGCACGATGATCGCGTCCGGGGCGAAGCGCCTGGCGAGCTTCCGGTACCCGACGGCGGAGGTCAGGAACCCGAGGAAGAAGAACGCGACGTACGCGGTGGCCGCGAAGAGCACCGAGTAGATCGCGGCGAAGACCACCAGCACCGCGTCCTGACGCAGGGCCCCGGTCGCCGCGAGCACGACGGGCAGCGCGGGCAGCAGCACCATCCACGCCCCGGCGGCGAAGGAGAGCAGGGTGGCCGGGCGCCGCCCCTCCTTGCGCATGATGGTGACCCCGTTGACCAGCAGGAACACCGTGAGCACCAGGTACCCCAGGCACAGACCCAGGAACACCAGCAGGGCGATGACGCCGCCGACGACGTCCACCCACGGCACCCGCGCCGACCCAGCCAGACGCAGGACGGCTCCGATCAGCAGCACGACGCCGATGGGCAGGATGATGCCGTAGCGCAGCCGGTGCCCGGCCCGGCGGAAGCCCACCAGGCAGTACACGACGACGCCGAGGGCGATGGCCAGGTGCAGGACGCCGTCGACGGCGGGGTCCTGCAGGATGTCGCGGATGCTCACGAGCCGGATGCTCCGTTTCTCATCGGGTCGCCGGGGATGGCCGGGCACGGGCCATTCTGCCCTGTCCGGACCCGAGGGCGCCGGCGCTTCTCCGGTGCCCCCGCATCCCGCAGGCATCCCCAGCGCCTGTCGCCTCTGGACGCACAACGGGAGATGCCGCGCAGTCCGGGAGATCTCCTCTCCTGTTCTGCGCGGCATCTCCCGCGGAGGAAGGGCCGAGCCAGCGGCGGCCCACACCGGCGCATCCGGTGCGGCCCAGCCCGGCGCGTCCAGGCGGTCAGTGCAGGATCGGCACCAACCCGGTGATCGGCGCGGTCGCCGTCGGCACCTCGAAGCGCACGGCGTGGCTGTCGATCGGGCTGCGCCGGTCCACCAGCACGTTGACGACCAGCAGGGCCAGACCGCCCATGGAGAAGGCGACCGCGACCCAGCCGGTGGAAGCCCAGCCGCCGCCCATGCCCATCACGGTGCCCGCGACCAGCGGACCCACGCCGTTGGCGAGGTTGAAGGCCACGTGGTTCATGGCCGCAGCCAGGGTCTGGGCGTCCCCGGCGGCCATCATCAGGCGGGTCTGCAGCGGCACCACCAGGCCGCCGCTGGCCCCGATCATCACCATGGCCACCCCGGTCAGCCACGCGTTGCCCACGCTCACCGCGTACAGCGCGGAGGACAGCCCGAGCACCGCCTGGAAGCCCAGGGCGGAGTACAGCAGCGTCTCGTGCTTGATGAATCCGGCGAGGAAGCTGCCCGCCGTGGACCCCACGCCGTAGAGCATGAGGATCAGGGACAGCGCCCAGCCCGGGCCGGCGCCGGTGGCCTGGAAGGCGGAGGTGAAGTAGGAGTAGATCGCGAAGATCCCGCCGAAGCCCACGGCGCCGGTGACCAGGGTCAGCAGCACCTTGGGGTTCTTCAGCGCGGTCATCTCCAGCTTGGCGCTGGTCATCCGGTTGCCCGCGGTGTTGGGGGCGGTGCGCCACAGGGCCACGAGGACCGCGGCGGCGATCGCGCTCATCAGCACGAAGCACAGCCGCCACCCGGCCACGTGCCCCAGCAGGGTGAAGGCCGGGACGCCCACGATCGTGGCGACGGTGATGCCCAGCTGCACGTTGGACACGGCCCGCGCCTGCTTGGTGGGCAGGGTCAGGCTGGAGGCGAAGAGCATGGCCACCCCGATGAACGCCCCGTGCGGGATGCCGGAGAGGAACCGGGCCAGCACGAGGGTGCCGATCGTCGGGGCCGAGGCCGCGAAGAGGTTGCCGAGGATCAGCGCGGCGAGGAGGGACAGCATGAGCGGCTTGCGCGGCCACTTGGCCCCGAAGACCGAGATGATCGGCGCGCCGATGACGACGCCGAGCGCGTACGCGGTGATGATGTGGCCGGCGGTGGACTCCTGGGTGCCCAGGTCCGCGGCGATGGACGGCAGCAGGCTCATCGAGGCGAACTCCCCCGCCCCGAACGCGAACGTCCCCATGGCCAGCCAGAATGTGACCAACCCGACTTTTGGTGATGCGTGACGCATGGTGAACAGTCGATTCTCCGACATGATCCCTCCCTTCAGCAGTGACTCGAGACAGCTCACCGTGCGGCGCTGCGCGGCGGGCAGGCGCCCGTCCGTCCCCGGCAGGCACGGGGGAACAACGGGAGACCTGCCGCCATTATTTCGCGATCGGGGAAGAAGATCTGTGAAATCCGTGTTACATCCGGATATGTGGCTCATGCCATTTATCAGCATGGTCTGGTGTGAGCGCTAACGGCGCGTGGGGGCGGCATCGTCAGTCGCGGCGGACACGCTCCGTCGGTGTCGGTAGGCGCAGGTGCTGCCGATGCGCGCATGGAACACCCCGCCATCCCTCCCCCTCGAGCGCGGTGTTGGGAGCGGTTTCGACGTTCTGGAGCGTTCTCGTGGCTCCCGAACGCCGAAACCGCTCCCACACCGGGGGAAGGGGCCGAGGAGGGGGGCGGTCGGCCACCGCGGAGGCCCTTCCTACGCCTCCGGGATGTCCATGCCGAAGGACTCCAGGGTGATCTCCTCCGGCTCGGGACCGCCGCGCACCCCGCCGTCGAGGGCGTCGATGCGGGCCATCTCCTCCTCGGACAGCTCGACGTCGAAGACGTCCAGGTTCTCCCGGATGCGGTGCTCGTGCACGGACTTGGGGATCACCTGCACCCCGTGCTGCAGGTGCCAGCGCAGCATGACCTGCGCAGGGGACTTGCCGTGCTCCTCGGCGATGCCGGTGATCACCGGATCCGTGAGGGTGGAGGTCTGCCTGCCGTCGATGCCGCGGTAGCTGGTGATGCCGCCGATGGGCGACCACGCCTGGGTGAGGATCCCGTGCTCGCGGTGGAAGGCCTGCAGGTCCGCCTGGCGGAAGTACGGGTGGGATTCGATCTGGTTCACGGCCGGCACGACGTCGGTCTCGGCCAGCAGGCGCTCCAGGTGCGGAACCATGAAGTTGGAGACGCCGATCGCCCGGACCCTCCCCTCGGACAGGAGGGACTCCAGGGCGCGGTAGGCGTCCAGGGTCCGCTCGAAGTCCGACGGCAGCGCCTGGTGCAGGATCAGCAGGTCCAGCTGATCCACCCCGAGCTTGCCGACGGCCTTCTCGAAGGCGTGGCGGGTCTGGTCGCAGCCGTAGTCGGAGATCCAGACCTTCGTCTCCAGGAACACCTCCTCGCGGGAGATCCCGGAGGCGCGCAGGCCCTGGCCAACCTGCTTCTCGTTGCCGTAGGCGGCCGCGGTGTCCACCAGACGGTAGCCGGTATCCAGGGCGATGCGCACGGCGTCGGCGGTGTCCTCCGGGGAGGACTGGTACACGCCCAGCCCGATCACGGGCATCTCGACGCCGTTGTTCAGGGTGAAGGTGCTGTCTGCGGTGAGCTTCTCGGTCATGCCCCCACCCTGACCCCTGATCCCGAGTCTCAGCCAGGGACTGTCAGTACCTGTCTCGCGATCGCGCTTCCCCGGCCCGCTACCCTGAGCCCATGCGCATCCGAGCCGCCGAAGACCGCGACGTCCCCGCCATCACCGGGATCTACAACGACGCCGTCCAGCACACCACCGCCATCTGGAACGACGCGACGGTGGACGACGCCGACCGGCTGAGGTGGCTGACCCGGCACCGGGAGGCCGGGCACCCGGTGCTGGTGGCCGTGGATGAGGACGACGCCGTCCTCGGCTACGCGACCTACGGGCCGTGGCGGGATTTCGACGGGTACGCGCGCACGGTGGAGCACTCGGTGTACGTGCACCGGGACGCCCGGGGCGGCGGCATCGGCCGGGCCCTGATGGAGGAGCTGATCGACGCGGCCCGCGCGCGGGGCATGCACGTGATGGTTGCAGGGATCGACGCCGGGAACACCGGCTCCATCCGCATGCACGAGCGGCTGGGGTTCACCCGGGTGGGTCTGCTGCCGCAGGTCGGACGCAAATTCGACCGATGGCTGGACCTGGCGTTCCTGCAGCTGACCCTGGACTGAGGGGGAGCCGGACGGTGTGGGAGGGGTTTCGGTGTTTGGGAGCCCCGAGAACACTCCCGAACGTCGAAACCCCTCCCAAACCTGGTGAGTCCTGCCGCGGGTGCGAGAAAATGGGGGCATGAGCACCGCCGCGCCGAAGCCCCTGCCCGTCCCGCCCCTGGAGCATACGGTGGAGGCGGTGGTGCGGGCGGTGGGCGCCGTCGTCGACGCCCCGGCCCTGCGCGTCACCGAGGCGGCGGCCCGGGCCTTCCTCGCGGGTCCCGGCCCCGCCCTGCAGGAGCGGCTGCGGCGGCGCGCGGCCCGGGAGGATGCGGCCGGTCGCAGCTGGCTGTCCGCGTGGTGGCTGCGCGACTATCTTGCGGTGCGCGAGCCGCTGCCGCTGAGCACCAACGTGGCCTTCCAGATCAACCCGAGCTTCCTGGGTTCGACGCACGCGGACGCGGAGGATACGGAGCCGGGGGATGCCGGTCCGGAGCAGACGGACGGGGCGCCCGACATCGTGCGGGCGGCGCGGTTCATCCACCGGGCGGCGGCGGTGCACCTGGCGCAGGTCCGCGGGCAGACCCCGCAGGAGACGGATCCCCGCGGCACCCCGGTGGATATGTCCCAGTGGGCATGTCTGGCCGGCGGGCTGCGGCACCCACGCCCGGAAGCGGATGAGATCCAGCCGCCGCGGGCGGGGGCCGCACACCGGGAGATCGGGGTGTTCCGGGCGGGGCGGTTGTTCGCGGTGCCCGTCGCGGATGACGACGGCGCGCCCCTGCCGGTATCCGCCCTCGCGGAGTCGCTGCGGGCGGTGCTGCGAGAGGCGGGGCGGCCCGACCAGGACCAGGGGACCCCGGGAAGCCGGGCCTCCGTCGTCGCTCCCGGGGCGCTGCCGTTCGCGGCGGCGTCGGCCCTGGGCAGCCGCGAGCTGGCCCCGCTGCTGGAAGACGCCCTGCAGGATCCGCGCAACGCCGCGATGTACGCGCGCCTGCGGGATCTGCTGTTCACCGTGTCCCTCACGGACGAGGTGCTGGAGGATGCGGAGCACCTGCGGCGCCTGGCCTTCGAGCCCTCCCGGGTTTGGGCGCTCCGCCCGATCAGCTACGAGATCGGCCTGCGCGATGACTGGCTGTGCCTGCACGCCGAGCATTCCACCGTGGACGGTGCCACGCTGGTCGCCGCGATCCGCCGGATGCAGGAGGTCGCGGAGGACGCCGACGGGTCCTCCCGGGTGGTCTCCGGCCCGACCTCGACCGAGGCGGGGCGGGGCGTCGAGCGGGCCGCGGCTGGGGAGAACCGTCCGGAGGAGGCCGCGAGCCGGAGCTCGATCCAGGGGCCGGCGGAGCTGGTGTGGCACTGGCCCGACGCCGCCTGCGCGACGATCCGGGACGGCTTCGCCCGCGGGCGCGAACGGGCGCGGGAGCTGAAGACAGCCATCGTTCGCGTCCCGCGACCGCCGGCGGAGGGACTGCCGCTGAAGCTCAGCGTCGATGCGGTCTCCCAGTTGATCCTCACCGTTGCCCAGCAGCTGGCCTACGGTCGCACGCGCGCCGTATATGAAGCCGTGGACATGCGAGAGTATCGGGCCGGGCGCACCGAGTGCCTGCGGCCGGTGACGCCGGAGGCCGTGGCCTTCGCCCGCGCTCTGATCAGTGAAGATGCCACACTCGACATGTTCTCCGAGGCGCTGGAAGCTCATCGCTCCTGGGTCAAGGCCTGCAAGCGCGGGGAGGGCGTGGACCGGCACCTGCTGGGGCTGCGGCGCATCGCCGCGGAGAATCTCGACCTCGACGACGGAGGGGACGGGTCCGAGGATGCCCGGGCCGCCGACGTCGACGACCCGGCGCGGGCGTTCCTGGCGGACCCGGGGGTGGCCGCGGCGACGACCGACTTCCTGTCCACGACCTCGATCGGCGGGGCCGAGCAGATCGTGCGCTACGCCTTCGCGCCCACCGTCCCGGAGGGCTTCGGCATCAGCTACACCCCGCACCCGGAGGCCATCGAGTACTGCCTGACCTGGCACCGGGACACCGCCGACGCCCCGGAGGACTTCCTGGCCGCCCTGCCGCACGCGGCCGCCCTGCTGGGGGAGTTCGTGCGCGGGCTCGCGCAGTGGACCCGCCGGACCTGAGCCCGCGACCCGCAGGGTTCACCCGATCCCGGGCAGCAGGACCCCGATACCGAGCAGCGCGCATCCGAGGATCCAGCGCGCGGTGGCACCCCGGGAACCCCGCGCTGAGGCGTCGCCCAGCTGCCCAGCGACCAGCTGCCACAGGATCACCGCGATGCCGCAGGCGAAGCCCAGCCACGCCAGGGCCAGCGCCGTCGAGGACCCGAAGATCCCCAGCCCCAGCCACGCCATGGGCACCGCGCCCAGCAGCCAGTGGCCACCGAAGATCACCGCGATCGGCAGAAGCACACCGATCAGCCAGGCGGGACGAGCCGGAACACCCGCGCGCCACCAGGAGCGAGCCGCGACCAGCTGCATCCCCACCCCGAGCAGGAAGGTCACCGAGTACAGGAGGTCGAAGGGCACCGCCATCTGCACGATCCACACCGCCAGCACGATCAGCGCCAGCAGCATCAGCGCCCCCGGCCCCCAGATCCCGGCCCCGACCCGTCCGGAACCCCCGCCGCCCGGCGTCGACGGCGACGAGGCGGCGGACAGCGCCAGACCCACCCACAGCACGCTCCCGGCCCAGGCCAGGCAGGCGATCCCCAGGCCCGCCGTGACCGCCCGACGACGCGCGACTCCGGCCTCCGAGCACGCCGCATCGTGGATGCCGCAGCTTTCCGGACCGACCATGGGCAGCATTCCCGCAAGCACCGCGACCGTGAGCACCATGAGGCCGCAGGTCAGGAACGGAAGGCGGCGGCGGGCGGTGTCGCTCATGGGCCCATTGCACCACAGGCCATCACCCCTGGGAACCAGATTCGGGACGGGTTCGCCGCTTCGGGACGGGATATTCCGGTCCCGAAGCGACGAATCCGTCCCGAATCGATCGGAGAGATGGGAGAACAGGGCTGAGAGCTCAGGCCCGGGCGGCCCCGCCCTTGCGCAGGGTGATCTGCCAGCTCGCCGAGCCCGTCTCGCGGAAGTCCTCCACGGCGTGCCCGTCCTTGGCGGCCCACTGGGGGATGGCGTCGGTGGCCTGGGTGCAGTCGAAGTCGATGACCAGCCTGTCACCGGCGGACAGTTCACCCATGACCCGCTGGGCCTGCAGCAGCGGGAAGGGGCAGACCGCGCCGAGGGAGTCCAGGGCGTAGCGGCCGTCACCGAGGTCGCGCACCTGCTCCTTCTCCTCGAGCCGCTGCAGCACCCCGACGCCGCCCGGGGCCATCGCGATCCCCGCGAACGCGGTCGACGCGGCGGCGGGAGCGCCGACGGAGGGCCCGGCGGGGGCAGCGGGGACGGACCCCGCCGACGTCGCCTCCCGGTCCTCCTCCGGCAGGGCCTGATCCAGGCTCTGCGCGGTGGTGTAGGTGCCCTCAGCCTCAGACCCGGCGCCGGCCCCGGTGGCGGCGGGCCGGTCGCGCACCGGGGCCAGCCACAGCTTGGCGCCCAGGCCGACGCCCAGGGCGATGAAGACCAGCGCGACCCAACCCTGCACGGTGAACAGGCCGGTCTGCACCATGCCATTACCGACGGTGCAGCCGCCGGCCAGGGAGGCGCCCACGCCCATCAGCACGCCGCCGGCCGCCGCGCGGACGGTGGTCTGGGCGTCGGGCACCCGCACCCGGAACTCCCCAGTGGCCTTGGCCGCGAGGAACGAACCCGCGAGCAGGCCGAGCACCAACAGCACGCCCCAGTCCAGCTTCTGCGGCTCCCCGGTGATGAGGAACCCCATGAGGTTGGACGACGGCGTGGTGATGCCGAGACCGTCGTTGCGTCCCGTCGCGGCGGACAGCGGCCAGGCGATGACGCCGAGCAGCCCCACCAGGATCCCGGCGCTCCACAGTCCCAGCGGGCGCTGCCACGTCGGGCGCCCGTCCAGGCGCGCGGGACGGGGCCGGGCGGCGTCGGCCCGGCGGTAGCGGGCCACCGCGAGCGCCGTGATCACGGCCAGACCGACGGCGAAGACCCAGGCGGGCAGGCCGAGGGCCTCCGGGATGGTGGTCAGCCCCGTGGTCCCGGACTTCATCCAGGTGGTGAAGCCGCTCAGCGGACCGGACTTCATCACGGCCGCGGAGGTAGCGTACAGGGCCAGCGCGACCCAGGAGCCCACCAGCCCCTCCCCGGAGCGGTACCAAGTGCCGGAGGCGCAGCCGCCGGCCAGGACGATGCCGAGGCCGAAGACGAGTCCGCCGATCACCACGGCCGCCGGGGCGAAGGCCGGGTACTCGGGGGTGATCGCCCCGGTGGCGGTGAGGAGTGCCAGGCCCAGCCCGTGCACGGAGATCACCACGAGCAGGGCGGTGAACCCGCGCCACGAGCGCTGCAGGAAGATGTCCCGGAGCATCCCGGTGACGCAGAAGCGGCCGCGCTGCATGATGATGCCGAGGAGGATGCCGATGCCGAGTCCGGTGAGGATCATGGGTGCCCCGTTTCCGTCGCGAGTGGGTGGCCCGCCGATCGCGGGCCTGGCCCGAAGCTACGCGGGCGGTCGCGGCGTCGTCGAGGGTCGCGTCATCCGGGGACACGACGACGCCGGCGGTCATCTCCCGCAACGCAGCGGTGGGCAGCCCCGCCCGACAGGAGATTCGGGACGGGGTGGGGGGGGGGGGGGGGGGGGGTTTGGGGGGGGGGGGGGGGGCCCCCGCCCCGGGGGGGGGGGGGGGGGGGGGGGGGGGGGGGGGGGCGCCCGGGGGCGCCCCCCCCCCCCCCCCCCCCCCCCCCCCCCCGGCGGGGGGGGGGGGGGGGGGGGGCGGGGGGGGGGGTTCGACGCCCGGGGGCGGGCGGCCGCGCGCCCGGGGGGCCGGCGGGCCCGCCGGGGGGGGGCGGGGGGGCCGTCGTCGTCGGGCTCGGTGGCTCAGTCAGCGACGTAGTACATGCGCTTGTTGACGAACTCGTCCATGCCCAGGGGGCCGAGTTCGCGGCCGAAGCCGGAGCGCTTGACCCCGCCGAACGGGATCTCGGGGCCCTCCCCGGCGGGGGTGTTGACGTTGGCCATGCCCACCTCCAGCCGCTCGGCCAGCCGCTGCGCTCGCGCCGTGTCCTGCGAGAACACGGCACCGCCCAGGCCGTACTGGGTGTCGTTGGCCAGGTGCAGCGCCTCCTCGTCGGAGGAGACGCGGTACACGGCGGCGACGGGGCCGAACAGCTCCTCCCGGTAGGCGTCCATCTCCGAGGTGATGCCGGTGAGCACCGCGGGAGCGTAGTAGGCGGAGGCCTCATCGCGCAGTCCCCCGCCGGCGACCAGCTCGGCGCCCTGCTCCACGGCCCGGCGCACCTGGGCGTCGAGGTTCTCCGCGGCGGCGCGGGAGGACATCGGGGTGAAGGTCTTGGCGTCGACGTCGATGGTCTCCCCCGGGGTCATGCCCTCGGCCAGGCTCTTCAGCTGCGCCACGAACTCGTCGTAGATCTCGTCCATGACGATCAGCCGCTTGTTGGCGTTGCAGACCTGCCCGGTGTTGTAGATGCGGGTCTCCCAGGCGGTGCGGGCCGCGGCGGCGACGTCGTCGGTGTCCAGGATGACGTACGGGTCCGATCCGCCCAGCTCCAGCACGGCCTTCTTCAGGTGCTGACCGGCCAGCGCACCGATGATCGACCCGGCCCGCTCGGAACCGGTCAGGGACACGCCCTGCACCCGGGGATCGGCGATGATCTCGGCGATCTGGTCGTGGGTGGCGAAGACGTTGGCGTAGACCCCTGCGGGGATGCCGGCGTCGTCCATGATCTGCTGGACGGCCTGGGCGGAGCGGGGGCAGATCTCCGCGTGCTTGAGGATGATGACGTTGCCCAGCATCAGGTTGGGCGCGGCGAAGCGGGCGATCTGGTAGTACGGGAAGTTCCACGGCATGATCCCGAGCAGCGCGCCGATGGGCCGCTTCTGCACGTAGGCCTTCCCTCCGGAGAAGGACTCGATCTCCTGATCCGCCCCGAGCTTGGGGCCGTTCTTGACGAAGTAGCCGAAGATGTCCGCGCAGAACTCGGCCTCCTCGACGCCCTCGGCGTGGGGCTTGCCCATCTCCTCGGTGATGATCCGCGCCAGCTCCTCCTTGCGCTCGGCGAACAGGTCTGCGACCTTCTGGACGATCTCCCCGCGCTGCTCGATGGTCTTCTCCGACCACGCGCGGTAGCCCTCCGCGGCCCGGGTCAGGATCTGCTGCACCTCCTCGTCGGTGGCGTGCTCGAAAGTCTCCAGGACCTCCCCGGTCGCGGGGTTCTGCACGCGGTATCCGTCAGTGGACATCTGCTGCTGGGCCATGAGCCCTCCTCGCATCGTGTTCTGGATCTCTCTGGCCAGTGTAGACTATGCCGGTGCCTCGCGGCGAGGGGAACGGGGACGGGCGGGCCGGTGCGACGCCGCGGTGAGATGCGTCGTTCGTGCTGAGATGCGTCCCCGCCGCGCGGCATCTCAGCAGGAACCCGGCACGTCAGCACGGACCTCGCCCCTGAAGCGTCCGTCCGGGCCCGCCCGCCGGGCCGGGGACGCGAAAAAGCGGGGGCCGATCCAGCGTTTTCCGCTGATCGGCCCCGGCTGTTCGTCGGGTTGACAGGATTTGAACCTGCGACCCCTTGACCCCCAGTCAAGTGCGCTACCAAGCTGCGCCACAACCCGAATTCCCGAGGCTCGGGGAAGCCCCGAGCACCTGGTCCATAGTACACGCCGCGCCCGTCCAGCGCACATCGACGCCGGTGCACAGCACCCGGGCCCGAGACCACGACGCGGCACGGATCCGGCCCCGATCACCTCGCCGAGACGGCGCACCCGTTCCCACTCCCCATCGACCCGGCGCATCCGTTCCCGGAAATCCCGCTTTCGGGAACGGATGCGCCGCCTCGCGGGAGGAGTGGGAACGGATGCGCCGCCTCGCGTCCGCGCTACCGCTTCCCGCGTCCGGATCCGCCCGTCCCGCGGCCGCGGCGTTCGCGCACGCGCATCGAGATCTCGATCGGGGTGCCCTCGAAGTCGAAGGTCTCGCGCAGCCGCCGGGTGATGAACCGACGGTACCCGGGATCCAGGAACCCGGTGGTGAACAGCACGAACTTCGGGGGGCGGGAGGAGACCTGCGTGCCGAACAGGATCCGCGGCTGCTTGCCCCCGCGCACCGGGTGCGGGTGGGCTGCGGCCAGCTCCCCGAGGAAGGCGTTCAGCCGCCCGGTCGGGATCCGGGAGTCCCAGGCCTCCAGGGACTTCAGCATCGCCGGGACCAGCTTGTCCTTGTGCCACCCGGTCTTCGCGGAGATGTTGACCCGCGGCGCCCAGGCCACGTGGGCCAGGTCCCGGTCGATCTCCCGTTCCAGGTCGTAGCGGCGCTCCTCGTCCAGGGTGTCCCACTTGTTGAAGGCCAGCACCATGGCCCGGCCGGAGTCGATGGTCAGCTGCAGGATGCGCACGTCCTGCTCGGACAGCGGCTCGGAGACGTCCAGCAGCACCACGGCCAGCTCGGAGCGCTCCAGGGCGGTCTGGGTGCGCAGCGAGGCGTAGAACTCCGCTCCCTTGGCCATGTGCTGCCGACGCCGGATGCCCGCGGTGTCCACGAAGCGGAAGGCGTGCCCGCCCAGCTCCACGAGCTCATCCACCGGATCCCGGGTGGTCCCGGCCAGCTCGTTGACCACGGCTCGCTCCTCCCCCGCCAGCTTGTTCAGCAGCGAGGACTTGCCGACGTTGGGCCGGCCCACCAGGGCGACGCGGCGCGGCCCGGCGTAGGCCTCGGGTTCGGCGTACTGGGAGTGCTCCGGCATGACCTTCAGCAGCTCGTCCAGCAGGTCCGCGATCCCGCGCCCGTGCACCCCGGAGACCGGGTGCGGCTCGCCCATGCCCAGGCCCCACAGCGCGGCGGCCTCGGGCTCCTGGTGGGAGTCGTCGATCTTGTTGGCGGCCAGCAGCAGCGGCTTGTCCACCCGGCGCAGCATCTGCACGATCGCCTCGTCCATCGCGGTGATGCCCACCAGGGCGTCCACCACGAGGATCACGACGTCGGCGTGGGCCACGGCCAGCTCCGCCTGGGCCGCGACCTGCGCGTTGATGCCCTTGGCATCGGATTCCCACCCGCCGGTGTCCACCAGGGTGAAGGCCTTGTCGTTCCATTCGGCCTGGTAGAACACCCGGTCGCGGGTCACGCCTGGCTGGTCCATGACCACGGCCTCGCGCCGACCCAGGATGCGGTTGATGATCGTGGACTTGCCGACGTTGGGGCGCCCGACGACGGCGACCACCGGGTCCGGCTCCTCGGACTCCTCCGGCCCGGTCTCGAAGCCCCACTCCACCAGGAGCCGGCGGTCCTCGTCCTCGAGGTCGTAGTCGTCCAGCCCGGCGCGCAGGGCCTCGGCCCGCTGCTCCGCTTCGGCCTCGTCGAGGTTCTCCAGGTACTCGGCGAGGTCCTCGCCCTCGGTGGATCCGAGGTACTTCTGCTCGTATTCGTCGCCGACGGGGCTCATGCTCCGCTCTCCTGCTCGTCGTCCTCGGTCCCGGAGTCCCCGGAGCCTTCCTGCTGCTTCTGCTCGTGGTTGCGGGCCGCGGTCTCGTCGATCACGCGGATCACCTCGGCCACGGTCTGCTCGAAGTCCAGGTCCGTGGAGTCCACGAGATCCACGCCCTCGGCGGCCTCGGTGAAGTTGTTGACCCGCGAATCCGCGGCGTCGCGCCGGGAGACGTCGGCCTCCAGCTGCTCCGAGGTGCGGTCCCCTCCCAGCTGCTCCCCGCGCCGGGCCTTGCGGACCTCCTCGGAGGCGGTCAGCAGGATCCGCACGGTGGCGTCCGGGGCGACGACGGTGGTGATGTCCCGCCCCTCGGCCACGATGCGCTTGCCGTTGGAGACGATCTCCAGGCGCTGCTGGGCGATCAGGGCCTTACGGGCCTCGGGGTTGCTGGCCACGGCGGAGACCGCGGCGGTGACCCGCTCGGAGCGGATGGCCTCGCGGATGTCCACGCCGTTGCACATGACGGTCTCCACGATCGGGTCGGTGCCCAGCTCAAGGGGCAGGGACTTCGCGGCCTCGGCCACGGCCTCGGCGTCCTGCGGGTCCGTGCCGGTCTCCAGGACCCACCAGGTCAGGGCGCGGTACATGGCCCCGGTGTCCAGGTAGGCCAGCTTCAGCCGGGTGGCCACCTCACGGGCCACCGAGGACTTCCCGGAGCCGGAGGGTCCGTCGATGGCGATGACGAGCTCCGACTTCCAGGCTTCGGCGTTGTCCGCGTCCCGGAACTGGGATGCGGCCGGCTCCGCCGGAGCGGAGGCCTTCACAAGCGCCTCCTCGCGGGCGCCGTCCGTGGTGTCTGCGGGCATGGTTCCTCCATCGTCGTCGATTGGTTCATCCGGGGGCGGTGCGCGGTGTCGGCGCGAGCGCTCAGCGGGCGATCCGCCACCCGCGGGTGGTCAGGTCCTGCACCAGCCGCTCGTGCACCGTCGGATTCACGGCTACCTCGACCATACCCACCGGTTGGCCGGGCGAGTGCTCCATCCGCACATCCTCGACGTTCACGCCGAGCTCCCCGATCTCGGTGAGCAGGCGGGCGATCTGCCCCGGGGTGTCGTCCACGAGCACGGTGAGCTCGCTGAAGGCCTTCGGGGAGCCGCCGTGCTTGCCGGGGATGCGGGCCACCCCGGCGTTGCCCTCGCTCATCAGCTGGGCGATGTCCAGGCGGGCGCCGTCGGCGGTCGGGTCCTCGAGGGTGCCGATGAGCCGGTCCAGGTCCGCGCGCACCCCGTACAGGGTGCGCACCACCGGGGCGGCGTTGGCCGCGAGGATCTGCACCCACATGCCCGGCGCGGAGGCGGCGATCCGGGTGGTGTCGCGCAGCCCCTGCCCGGCCAGGCCCAGCGCCTCCAGGGGGGTGTCGCGCAGTCGGGAGGCCAGCAGCGATGACATCACCTGCGGCACGTGGGAGATCAGGGCGACGGTCTCGTCGTGCTCGGCCGGATCCAGGAAGGTCACGATGCCGCCGAGGTCCTGGCCCAGCCCGCGGGCCAGGCGCACCGCCTCGGGGGCGACCTCCTCGTGTTCGCAGACCACCCAGGGGCGGGAGGTGAACAGCTCCGCGCGCGCGGCCACCGGCCCGGAGCGCTCCCGCCCGGCCATCGGGTGGGTGCCGATGTAGCGGCGGGCGTCTTCCCCGGAGGCCAGGACCTCGGCGAGGATGGGGGCCTTCACGGAGGCGATGTCCAGCACGACGGCGCGCGGGAAGTCCCGCAGCGCCTGCACGGCCGTGGCCCCGGCGACGTCGGGCGGGGTGGCCACGACCACCAGCTGCGGGTCGGCCTCGGCGCGTGCGCCCTCCTCCCCGAGCTCCCGGACCAGCCCGGCCCAGGAGGAGCCGGCCCCGAGGTCCGCGGCCACGGCCTCGGTGGTCGGGGAGATGTCCCGGACCCACACGGGCACGCCCTGCAGGCTCAGCCCGAGGCCGACGGAGGCCCCGAGCAGCCCGGCCCCGATGATCAGGACCGGGCCGGACACGGTGGCGCCGACGGCGCTGCGGGCACGGGCGGGCACGGGCTACAGCTCCACGGCGGCCAGCAGCTGGCCGATCTCGACCTTGGACAGGTTGCGCACGGTGCCCTGCTTCTGGGAGCCGATGCGCACCGGCCCCATCTCGGTGCGCACGAGCTTCTCCACCGGGTGTCCGACGGCGTCGAACAGGCGGCGCACGATGCGATTGCGCCCGGAGTGGATGGTGACCTCCACGAGCAGGTGCCCGGGGGTGGAGTCCACGAGCCGGAACTCGTCGACCCTGGCCACCCCGTCCTCCAGGCGGATGCCCTTCTTCATCTCCGCGCCGACCCCGTGCTCCATGGGCCCGCGCACCTGCACCAGGTACTTCTTGGGCACCTCGTAGGAGGGGTGCATCAGCCGGTTGGCCAGCTCGCCGTCGTTGGTCAGCAGCAGCAGCCCCTCGGTGGCCACGTCCAGGCGCCCCACGTGGAAGATCCGCTCGCGCTTGTTGGGGTCCAGGTAGTCGGTGATGCAGGGCCGGCCCTCCGGGTCCTCCATGGTCGCCAGCACGCCCTCGGGCTTGTTGAAGGCGTAGTAGACCTTGGACTCGTCGGTCTGGATGGTGATCCCGTCCACCTGCACGGTGGCCTTGGCCGGGTCCACGCGCACGCCGAGCTCCGTGACGGGCTGGCCGTCGACGACGACGCGCCCCTCCTCGATCATCTGCTCGCAGACCCGGCGGGAGGCGACCCCGGCCTGGGCCATGAGCTTCTGCAGGCGCACCCCATTGGGGTCGTGCACGTCCAGCCGGTCCACGGGGGCGGCCCGGGGGCGGCGGGGCCGGTGCGGGCCGCGGTAGTGCTGCTCGGCCCGGCGCTCCCCGCGCTCCTGGGCGAAGATCTTGCCGGACTGGCCCTTGCGGGGCCGGAACTTCTTCGAGTCGGACTTATTCGCTCCGGACTTCACGGCCGGCGCGTCCCGGCGCCCGCCGGGCCGGGGCCCGCCGACCCGCTTCTCCCCCGGCTTGGCCCCCGGGCGGGAGGAGGCGGGGCGGCCCGGGCGGGGCTTGCCGCTCGGTCGCCCGGAGCCTCCGGGCTTGGGTCCGCGGTAGGGGCCGGGCTTGGCGGAGCCTGCGCCCCCTGTGCTGCCGCTGGCGTTGTTCTGACGTCCCGTCGATCTGCTGGCCATGGTGTCCTTCATCTTCTCGTGCTGGGTCCCGCGGCGTGCGGGTCCCCTCATCGGTGGTCTTCCTGCCCCGGTGGCGCCGGTGCGCGGCGGCGCGGTGCGGGCGCCCGGTCCTCGTACTCGGCCACGTCCTCCGCCCCGGGCAGGTGGGGGGCGATGGGCGGCAGGTCCGCGAGGGATTCCAGGCCGATCTTCTCCAGGAACAGCGGGGTCGTCTCGAAGAGGGTCGCCCCGGATTCCCCGGGTTCCTGGGCTTCGACGACGAGGCCGCGGGTGCGCAGGGTCCGCACGACGCCGTCCACGTTCACGCCGCGGATCGAGGAGACCCGGGCGCGGGAGATCGGCTGGCGGTAGGCGATCACCGCGAGGGTCTCCAGGGCGGCCTGGGAGAGCTTCGCGGTCTGCCCCTCCTGCACGAAGCGGCGCACCCAGGGGGCGAAGTCCGTGCGGGAGTACAGCCGCCACCCGCCGGCGACCCGACGCAGCTCCACGCCGCGCGGCTCGCGGACCCGGGACCCGGCGGTCTCCCGCGCACGCGCCTGAACGGCGGACTCTTCAGCATACCGCGCCGAGTCCGCGCCGTCGCGGTCGCCTGCCTCACGCTCGGCGGCATCAGACGCCGCGGTGCCGAGGCCGACGGCGTCGGGGTCGGTGGTGCTGTTCTCGGCGGTGCTGTGCTCGAGGGTGCCGCCATCGTCCGGGACGGGGTGCCCGTCGTAGTCCCGGGCCAGCTGCTCCAGGGCCGCGGCCACCTCGGCGGCCGGCACCTGAAGCGCCTCGGCCAGCTCGAGCTCGTCCACCGGGGCCGCGGCGACGATCAGGATGGCCTCCACGGCCGCCCGGACCCCTCCGGGACGCAGCCGCACCGAGGACTCCTCCTCGCGCCCGGTCTGCTCCTCGTTCATGGTCTGGCCTCCTCGGCTGCGCCGGCGTCGGCCCTCGCGCCGGCGGCGGTGCCCGCGCCGGCGGGGCTCTGGGCGACGGCGGCAGCCCCTTGGTAGTCGTCCGCGGCCAGTCGGGCCGCGCTCCAGGTGGGGTCCTCCCCCACCCAGCGCACCGTCAGGTCCCCCAGCGGGGTCTCCTGGGCGAAGGCGACGACCCGGTCCCGGTGCATCTCCAGCAGGGCCAGGAACCGCACGACGACCACCAGCAGGTCCTCGGCGTCGGCGACCAGGCGCGCGAAGCTCAGCGCGGCCCCGGGCCGCAGCCGGGCGGCCAGGTGCTCGGCCTCCTCCCGCACGGTGACCCGTGCGCCGTGCAGGTGATCGGTGCCGACCTCCTGCGGGTCCTCCTGCCGCGGGGTCAGGGCCCGCTCGGCCAGCCGGGCCAGGTCCTGCGGGCTCGCGGTGAACACCAGCTCGGGCAGGGCCGAGGCCAGCTCCGGTTCCAGGGGCACGGTGCGGGCGAAGCGGCTGCGCTCGGCGTCGAAACGCTCGGCGAGGATCCCGGAGACGTCCTTGAAGGCCTTGTACTGCAGGAGCCGGGCGAACAGCAGGTCGCGGGCCTCCAGCATCGCGATGTCCTCCTCGTCCTCCACCTGCCCGGCCGGCAGCAGCCGGGCGGCCTTCAGGTCCAGGAGGGTCGCGGCGACGACGAGGAACTCGCTGGCCTCGTCCAGAGCCCGCTCCAGGCCGGTGTCGCGCAGGGCCCGCACGTAGGCGATGAACTCGTCGGTGACCTCGGCCAGCGCGACCTCGGTGATGTCCAGGCGCCGCTGCCCGATGAGGTTGAGCAGCACCTCGAAGGGCCCGGCGAAGTTCTCCAGGGTCACGGAGAACCCGCCCGCGGCCTCGTCGGCCTCGGGCGGGTCCGCCGCCGCCGCGGCGAGATCCCCGGGCGCACCCGGGGCGGGGGCCGCCTGGATCAGCGGGAGCCTCCGCGCTCGATGAGCTCCTTGGCCAGCTCCCGGTAGGCGATCGCCCCGGTGTGGGTGGGGGCGTAGGTCAGGATCGGCTCCGCGGAGACGGTGGCGTCCGGGAACTTCACGGTGCGCTTGATGACGGTGTCGAAGACCTTGTCACCGAAGGCGTCCACGATGCGGGCCAGCACCTCCTTGGAGTGCAGGGTGCGGGAGTCGAACATCGTCGCCAGGACCCCGTCGATGCGCAGGTCCGGGTTCAGCCGGTCCTGGACCTTCTCGATGGAGTCCACCAGCAGGGCCACGGCCCGCAGCGCGAAGAACTCGCAGATCAGGGGGATGATGACCCCGTCCGCGGCGGTCAGGGCGTTGACGGTGAGCAGCCCCAGGGAGGGCTGGCAGTCGATGAGCACGACGTCGTAGTCGTCCTTGACCTTCTTCAGCGCGGAGGACAGCACCTGCTCGCGAGCGACCTCGTTGACTAGCTGCACCTCCGCGGCGGAGAGGTCGATGTTGGCCGGCAGCAGGTCCATGTTCGGGAACTCGGTGGCCCGGATGGCCTCGCGCACGTCCGTCTTGCGATCCATCATCACGGTGTACACGGTGGTGTCCAGCTCGTGCGGGTTCACGCCGAAGCCGGCGGACAGGGCGCCCTGGGGATCGAAGTCCACCATGAGCACCCTGCGTCCGAGCTCCGCGAGCGCGGCGCCGAGGTTGATGGTCGAGGTGGTCTTGCCGACCCCGCCCTTCTGGTTGACCATCGCGATCACCCGGGCGGGGCCGTGCTCGGTCAGCTCGGGGGGATCGGGGAAGGTGCGCAGGGGGCGCCCGGTGGGCCCGAGGTTGGCGTCGGGGGTAGATGCAGTCACAAGCGGCTTTCCGTCGTCGGGGACAGTTCTGGCTCGGGATTAAACCCTACCGCCCCGCCGGGGAGGGCGGGGCGGGTTCGGGGCAGCGGCGCTGGACGGGCGGGCCCGACCGGGACGGCGTCGCACCCGGTGGGGCGGACGGGGCGCCGTTCCGGGCTCGGGTCAGGAGTCCAGGTCCTGGATCGTCGTGGAGCCGGCCTGCCGGGGACCCTCGACGGTGGGCATCTGCTTGGTCGGGGACTTCAGCACGACGGCCTGGTCCACGTTCCTGTCCCCCTGGACCTCCTCGTAGTGCGGGTTCTCCGCGAGGTCGGCCTCGTTGAAGGGCAGCTCGCCGTCGAGCACGCGCCGTGCCCGGTCCAGATCCACCATGCGGTTCCACCTGCCCATCAGCAGGGTGGCCACGGCGTTGCCGGTGAAGTTGGTCAGGGCGCGGGCCTCGGACATGAACTTGTCGATGCCCACGATCAGGGAGACCCCGTCCACCAGCTCGGGTCGGTGGGACTGCAGGCCGCCGGCCAGGGTGGCCAGGCCCGCGCCGGTGACCCCGGCCGCGCCCTTGGAGGCGATGATCATGAAGATCAGCAGGGAGACCTGCTCGCCGATGTTCAGCGGCTTGCCCATGGCGTCGGCGACGAAGATCGAGGCCATGGTCAGGTATATCGCGGTGCCGTCGAGGTTGAAGGAGTACCCGGTGGGCACGACGATGCCGACGACGGACTTGTCCACCCCGGTGTGCTCCATCTTGGCGATCAGCCGCGGCAGGGCTGCCTCGGAGGATGAGGTGGAGAAGATCAGCAGGTACTCCCGCCCGAGGTACTTCAGCAGCTTGAGGATGTTCAGCCCGGTGGCCAGCTTCAGCAGCCCGCCGAGGATCACGAGAATGAACAGGGCGCAGGTGATGTAGAAGGCCAGCATCAGCAGGGCCATCTGCCCGACGGCCTTGATCCCGGTGGCCCCGACGACCCCGGCCATGGCCCCGAAGGCACCCAGCGGAGCGACCCACATGATCATCATGAGGATGCGGAAGACGACGGCCTGCAGATAGGTGATGAACTTCAGGATGGGTTTGCCCGCCTCGCCCATGCGCTGCAGGGCGAAGCCCACCAGCAGCGCCACGAACAGGGCCTGGAGGATGTTCCCGGAGACGAGGGCGTTGAGCAGGGAGCTGGGAATGATGTTGAGCAGGAAGTCCACGGTGTGGTTGCCGGTGTTGGCCCAGCCGGTGGATTCGGCAGCGGCGACCTCGTAGTGGCCCGAGTGGTAGTGCAGGTCGTCCCCGGGGTGGATGAGGTTGCCCACGACCAGGCCGATGACCAGGGCGAAGGTGGACATCAGCACGAAGTAGATCAGCGCCATCCCGCCGACCCGACCCACCGTCGCGGCCTTGGCCACCGAGCCGACGCCGATGACGATGGTGCAGAAGATCACCGGGGCGATGAGCATCTTGATCAGCGCGACGAAGCCGGTGCCGATGGGCGCGAGCGCCTTCCCGGTGCCGGGGGCGATCAATCCGAGGGCCGCGCCGAGCACGACCCCGGCGATCACGGACAGGTACAGCAGGTGGGTTCCCGAGCGGTACCACGGGGTGGCGGACGCCGAGCGGGCGGCGTCGGAGGTCTGGGCCATGAACGGCTCCTCGCAGGTGGATGAGATGGTGTGCCAGGCGATCCTATACCGTCATGATGCATATCGCGTCTTCCGCATCACACGCGGGATCCTTCAGGGTCGCAGGGCGTCAGGAGCCGTGCAGCACGGGCACCAGGTCCTCCAGCACGGCCGGATCCTCGATGGTGGAGGGCACGCGGCAGTCCTCGCCGTCGGCGATCTGGCGCATCGTCTTGCGGAGGATCTTGCCGGAGCGGGTCTTGGGCAGCGCGGAGACCACCCGCACGTGCTTGAAGTCGGCGACCGCCCCGATGCGCTGGCGCATCATCGCCACCAGCTCCTCGCCCAGCCGCCGCTCCTCGATCTCGGCGTCCCGACGCAGCACCACGTAGCCGGAGGGCCGCTGCCCCTTGAGCTCATCGGCCACCCCGATCACCGCGGCCTCGGCCACCGCGGGGTGCGCGGCCAGGACCTGCTCCATCGCCCCGGTGGACAGCCTGTGCCCGGAGACGTTGATGACGTCGTCCGTGCGTCCCATGACGTAGACGTAGCCGTCCGCGTCGAGGTAGCCGGAGTCCCCCGTGGCGTAGCAGCCCTCGAAGGCGGACAGGTAGGAGGAGACGAAGCGCTGGTCATCGCCCCACAGGGTCGGCAGGCACCCCGGCGGCAGGGGCAGGCGCAGCACCAGGTTGCCCTCGGTCCCGGCGGGCACGGGCTCGCCGAGCGGTCCCAGGACCTCCACCCGGTACCCGGGCACGGGCACCGTCGGGGAGCCGGATTTCACCGGCAGGGGCTCCAGCCCGCGCGGATTCGCGGCGATGGGCCAGCCCGTCTCGGTCTGCCACCAGTTGTCGATCACCGGCACGCCCAAGACCTCCTCGGCCCAGCCGAGGGTTTCCGGGTCCAGTCGCTCCCCCGCCACGAACAGGGTCTGCAGGTCGGACAGGTCGCAATCCCGGATCAGCTCGCCGTCGGGGTCGGCCCGGCGGATCGCGCGCAGCGCGGTGGGTGCGGTGAACAGGGCCCGCGCGTGGGCCTGGGCCGCGACCCGCCAGAACGCGCCGGCGTCGGGGGTGCCCACCGGCTTGCCCTCGTAGAGCACGGTGGTCGCCCCGGTCAGCAGGGGCGCGTAGACGATGTAGCTGTGCCCGACGACCCACCCGACGTCGGAGGCGGTGAACATCGTCTGGCCCGGTCCGACGTCGTAGATCGCCTCCATCGACCAGCGCAGGGCCACCGCGTGGGAGCCGGCGTCGCGCACGACGCCCTTGGGGGCGCCGGTGGTCCCGGAGGTGTAGAGGATGTACAGCGGGTCGGTGGCTCGGACGGTGGTGCATCCGGCGGGCTCGGCGGCGGCCGCGGCCTCCTCCCAGTCCCGCCAGGCGCAGGCGGGCTGCCCGTCGGTCCCGGCCCGGGCCGCGACCTCGGCCAGCGTGGTCGCGAAGCCCTCGCGGTGGCGCACGAAGACCGCGCCCGGCGGGTGCTCGGCCAGGCGCAGCGCCTCCTCCACGGCCGGCAGGTACTCGATGCGCCGCGTGGGCTCGATCCCGCCGGTGGCGGTGACGACGGCGACCGGGCGGCAGTCGTCGATCCTGCTGGCCAGCTCCGCCGGAGCGAAGCCGCCGAAGACGACGGAGTGCACGGCACCCAGCCGGGCGCAGGCGAGCATGGCCACGGGGGCGGCGGGGATCATCGGCAGGTAGATCAGCACCCGGTCCCCCGTGCCCACCCCGGCCGCGGCCAGCGCCCCGGCGAAGGCCGCGACCTCCTCTTGGAGGCGGGCGTAGGTGATCTCGGTGCGGGTGCCGGTGACCGGGGAGTCGTGCAGGATCGCCACCTGGTCCCCGCGCCCGTCGCGCACGTGCCGGTCCACCGCGTTGAAGCAGGTGTTCAGCGTCGCATCGGGGAACCAGCGGTACAGCGGGGCGGCGGAGTCGTCCAGGGCCCGGGTGGGGGCCTGCTCCCAGTCGATCAGCTGCGCCGCGCGCAGCCAGAAGCCCTCGGGATCCTCGAGGCTCTCGGCGTAGGTCCGGCGGTAGGTGGGGGTCATGGCGCAGGGTCTCCTTCCGTGCTGTGCAGACCAACATAGTGTTCTGCGCCATAGCTGACAAGGGCAGTGAATACACAACATCCGTTCGAAGCGACGGGAACTGCCGTTGTTGCCCCATCCGGAGAAGTTCTGTATACATGGAGTCATCCACATCACAGCGACGGCGAGGAGGGGACGGGTGCGAGCATCGGACCGGGTCTACGGGATCCTGCGCGAGGAGATCATCGGGTGGCACCGGCCTCCCGGGACGATCCTCGGCGAGGTCGAGCTGGCCGATCAGCTCGGCGTCTCCCGCACCCCCGTGCGCGAGGCCGTCTCCCGGCTGCTGGGGGACGGACTGGCCGCACCCCGCCCGGGCCGCGGCGTCGTCGTCGCCGAGGTCTCCGCGGACGGCGTGCGCGAGATGTTCGAGCTGCGCGAGGCCCTGGATACCCAGACCGCGGCCCTGGCGGCCCGGCGGGCGGATCCGCGGGTCTTCGACCGGCTGGCCGAGCGCCTGGAGCGGATGGGGGCCGCGCTGGCCGGGGACGACGCCGATCGCAGCGCCTACTACGCCCTGGTGGCCTCGCTGGACGAGGCCCTGGACGAGGCCGCGGACAGCGCCTGGCTGCGCCACGCCCAGGAGCAGCTGCGAGCGCACCTGCAGCGGGTGCGCCGGCTGTCCCGGAAGGACGAGGCGCGCCTGCGCGCGGCGGCCGCCGAGCACGCCCAGATCGCCCGCGCCGTGGCCTCCGGGAATCCCGAGCTGGCCCGCGCCGCGACCCTGGTGCACCTGGATCGGGCGCTGAGCGCCATCCTGCGGGCCGTGCGCCGCCTCGAGCACCAGCAACCCGCACCGACCCCGGTGGACGTCCGCCCTCTGGGCCCCGCCGCCCCGAAGATCGAAAGGACTGACCCGTGACCGTCACCCACACCGTGCGCGTGCACCGCAGCGAGGAGAACCTGCCCCGCGAGCAGCAGCTCGCCCACAAGATCGCGAAGGTCGCGACCGACCCGGTCGAGGTCACCCCCGAGGTCCAGGAGATGGTCATCAACCGGATCCTGGACAACACCGCGGTGGCCATCGCCTCGCTGAACCGCGGCCCCATCGTCTCCGCGCGCGACCAGGCCCTGACCCATGCCCCCGGCCCCGGCGGGTCCGGTGCGGCCCTGATCGGCGTCGACGCCGCCACCTGCCGGGTCTCCCCCGAGTGGGCCGCCTGGGCCAACGGGGTCGCGGTGCGGGAGCTGGACTACCACGACACCTTCCTGTCCGCCGAGTACTCCCACCCCGGGGACAACATCCCGCCGATCCTCGCGGTGGCCCAGCATGCCGGGCGCTCGGGCCGGGACCTGATCCGCGGCATCGCCACCGGCTACGAGATCCAGGTGGACCTGGTCAAGGCCATCTCCCTGCACCGGCACAAGATCGACCACGTCGCCCACCTGGGGCCCTCGGCGGCCGCAGGGATCGGAACCCTGCTCGACCTCGACGCCGAGACGATCTTCCAGGCGATCGGCCAGGCCCTGCACACCACCACCGCGACCCGCCAGTCCCGCAAGGGCGAGATCTCCACCTGGAAGGCCCACGCCCCGGCCTTCGCCGGGAAGATGGCGGTCGAGGCCGTGGACCGGGCGATGCGCGGGCAGACCTCCCCCGTGCCGATCTACGAGGGCGAGGACGGGGTGATCGCCTGGCTGCTGGACGGCCCCGACGCCTCCTACGAGGTCCCCCTGCCGGCCCCCGGGGAACCCAAGCTCGGCATCCTGGAGACCTACACCAAGGAGCACTCCGCCGAGTACCAGGCCCAGGCCTGGATCGACCTGGCCCGCAGGCTGCACCGCGAGCACCCCGAGCTGACAGACCCGCAGAACGTCGAGTCGATCGTGCTGCACACCTCCCACCACACCCACGACGTGATCGGCTCCGGGGCCAAGGATCCGCAGAAGTACGACCCGCAGGCCTCCCGCGAGACCCTCGACCACTCGATCCCCTACATCTTCACCGTCGCCCTGCAGGACGGGCAGTGGGAGCACAACCGCTCCTACGCCCCCGAGCGCGCGGCCCGACCGGACACCGTGGAGCTGTGGCACAAGGTCACCACCGAGGAGGACCCGGAGTGGACCCGCCGCTACCACTCCATCGATCCGCAGGAGAAGGCCTTCGGCGGCCGGGCCGAGATCCGGCTGGCGGACGGCTCGCGGCTCGTCGAGGAGATCGCGGTGGCCGACGCCCACCCGCTGGGGGCCCGGCCCTTCGCCCGCGAGCAGTACCTGACCAAGCTGCGCGCCCTCGCCGAGGGCTCCGTGGCCGAGACCGAGCTCGAGCGGTTCATCCAGGCCGCCGAGGAGCTGCCGAACCTCGCGGCCGGCGAACTCGATGCACTGAACATCACCGCGGACATCCCGCTGGAGACCGGAGCGAAGGGACTGTTCTGATGCTGTACCCCCAGACCACCGCCGCCCGGAAGCGGATCGCGCTGCGCGAGATGCTCGCTTCCGGGACGGTCCGCCAGTTCCCGGGGGCCTACACCCCGATCTCGGCCAAGCTGATCCAGGAGAAGGGCTACGACGGCGTCTACATCTCCGGGGCCGTGCTGGCCAATGAGCTGGGCTTCCCCGATATCGGGCTGACCACCCTCTCGGAGGTCGCCACCCGGGCCGGGCAGATCGCCCGGATGACGGATCTGCCGGCCATCGTCGACGCCGACACCGGCTTCGGCGAGCCGATGAACGTCGCCCGCACCGTCCAGGAGTTCGAAGACGCCGGACTGGCCGGGTGCCACATCGAGGACCAGGTCAACCCCAAGCGCTGCGGGCACCTGGAGAACAAGAACGTCGTCGACGAGCAGACCGCCCTGCAGCGCATCGCGGCCGCAGCGCAGGCCCGTCGCGATGAGAACTTCCTGATCATGGCGCGCACCGACCTGCGCGGGGTGGAGGGGCTGGAGGCCGCGATCGCTCGGATGCGCCGGCTCGTCGAGGCCGGGGCGGATGCCATCTTCCCCGAGGCGATGACCTCGCTCGAGGAGTTCGAGATGGTGCGCGCCGCCGTCGACGTCCCGATCCTGGCCAACATGACGGAGTTCGGCCGCTCCCAGCTCTACACGAAGGATGAGCTCGCCGCGGCCGGAGTGAACCTGATCATCTACCCGGTGACCCTGCTGCGCGCCTCCCTGGGGGCGATGGAGCGGGTCCTTGAGACCATCGCCGCAGAGGGCACCCAGGAGGCCGCGGTGGATCAGATGCTCACCCGCCAGCGCCTCTACGAGCTCGTGGACTACGCCGGCTACGGCCGGTTCGACTCCGGGATCTTCGACTTCGAGGTCCCCGACCGCTTCCGGGGCTGAGCCCCCGGTCGACCTCGCCCATCATCACGAAGGAGTGATCCCCATGTCCGAAGAGATCCGCAAGGGCCTGGCCGGGGTCGTCGCCGACACGACGGCGATCTCCAAGGTCAACCCCGAGACCAACTCCCTGCTCTACCGCGGCTACCCGGTGCAGGAGCTGGCCGCGCGCTGCTCCTTCGAGGAGGTGGCCCTGCTGCTGTGGAACGGCGAGCTGCCCACCGAGCGGGAGCTTTCCGAGTTCCGGGAGTTCGACGCCGCCCACCGGGCGATGGACAGCTCCCTCAAGACCGTCATCGACGCGCTGCCGACCGCCTGCCACCCGATGGACGTGTGCCGCACCGCCGTCTCCGTGCTCGGGGCCCAGGATCCGGCCGCCGAGGACGACTCCCCCGCGGCGAACCTGCTCAAGGCGAAGAAGCTGTTCTCGGCCCTGCCCGCGGTGGTGGCCTACGATCAGCGGCGCCGTCGGGGCCAGGAGCTGATCCAGCCCCGGGAGGACCTGGACTGGTGCGAGAACTTCCTGCACATGACCTTCGGGGAGGTCCCGGCCCCCGAGGTGAAGCGAGCCTTCAGCGTCTCGATGGTCCTGTACGCCGAGCACTCCTTCAACTGCTCGACCTTCACCGCCCGCACCATCGCCTCCTCCCTGTCGGACCTGTATTCGGCGGTGACCGGGGCGATCGGCGCGCTGAAAGGTCCGCTGCACGGCGGGGCCAATGAGGCCGTGATGCACACCTTCGACGAGATCGGCATCCGGGAGGATGAGTCCGAGGCCGACGCCGAGCGGCGCGCGAAGGAGTGGATGGACGCGGCCCTGGGGCAGAAGAGGAAGGTCATGGGCTTCGGGCACCGGGTGTACAAGAACGGCGACTCCCGCGTCCCGACCATGCAGGCGGCGCTGTTCGACATGATCGAACACGTCGACCGCGGCGAGATGATGGGGCTGTACAAGGGTCTGGCGAAGTCCATGGACGAGGCCAAGGGCATCCAGCCGAACCTGGACTACCCGGCCGGGCCGACCTATCACCTGATGGGCTTCGACACCCCGACCTTCACGCCGCTGTTCGTGGCCGCCCGGGTCACGGGGTGGACCGCGCACATCATGGAGCAGCTGGCCCACAACTCGCTGATCCGCCCGCTGTCCGCCTACGACGGGCCAGGTGAGCGGCATCTGCCCGAGTGAGTCTCACACCGCCCGCGGATGGGCCGAGAGGAAGACCTCCCGCAGCGTGTCCGCGGTGACCTTGGTGTAGATCTGCGTGGTGGTCAGGGAGGCGTGGCCCAGCAGCTCCTGGACCACGCGGATGTCCGCCCCGCCTTCCAGGAGGTGGGTCGCGAAGGAGTGGCGCAGGGAGTGCGGGGAGACCTCCTGGGTGATCTGCGCCCGCTCGGCGGCCTTCTTCAGCACCAGCCACGCCCCCTGGCGGGTCAGGCGCCCCCCCCGGGCGTTGAGGAACAGCGCCGGGGTGCCGCGGCCGTGGGCGGCCAGCAGGGGCCGGGATCGCACGAGGTAGGCGGAGACGGCCTCGCGCGCGTAGGAGCCGACCGGCACGATCCGCTCCCGGCCGCCCTTGCCGAACAGGCGCACCACGCCCGTGGCGTGCTCCTGACCGGGCGGCGTCGGGGCGGAGAGGTCATCCCGGTCGACCCCGACGGCCTCGGAGATGCGCGCGCCGGTGGAGTACAGGAACTCCAGTAAGGCCGCATCGCGCAGCCCGGCGGGGGTCTGCCGATCCGGGGCCTCCAGGATCCGGGCCACGGTCTGCACCGGCAGGGCCTTGGGCAGGCGCTGTCCCGGGCGCGGCGGGGCCACGGCCTCCGCGGGGTCCGCGGGGGTGATCCCCTCCAGGGTCCAGAACCGGTGCATCCCGCGCACCGCGACGACGGCGCGGGCCGCGCTGCGCGCGGACAGCCCCCGCCCGCCCTCGGCGCGCGGGCGGGACAGGTGGCGCAGAAACTCCTGCACGTCCTCGGTGACGACCTCGCCGGGGGCGCGCACGCCGCGCCGGTCGGCGAGGAAGGCCAGGTAGCGCCCGAGGTCCCGGCGGTAGGAGGCGAGGGTGTTCGCGGCCAGGCCGCGCTCGATCTCCAGGTGCTGCAGGTACCGCCGCAGGCCGTCGTTCAGCTCCGGGGCCGGGGCGACGGCCGGCGCGGCGTGTGGGCGGCTCACGCCACGTCGTCCTCCCGGAACCCCGGGTGCGCCGGCCACGCGGCCTCGGCCGGACGCAGATCCGCGAAGTCCCGGCGCAGCCCCGCCCACACGGCGAGGATCGCGTTGACCGCGGACGGGGAGTGCAGACGCGAGCCCAGCACGGCCGTCGCGGCCTCCTCGATGGGCACCCAGCGGGTGATGATCTGCGCTTCCTCCTCCTCGCGGGTGAAGCGCTCGGCCTCGGGCACCGGGTCGATGCCGCGGGCCAGGAAGATCCGGGTGGCCTCGTTCGAGGCGCCGGGGGTGTTCTGGAACTCCAGCAGGGTGTCCCAGCGGGCGGCGGTCAGATCCGCCTCCTCGCGCAGCTCCCGGCGCGCGGCGTCCACGGGGGCCTCCCCCGCGACGTCCAGCAGCCCCGCCGGGATCTCCCACATCCGCATGCCGGCGGGGTGGCGGTACTGGCTGATCAGCAGGATCTCCTGCTCCTCGTTCAGCGCGGCGATCGCCACGGCCCCCGGGTGGCGCAGGAACTCGCGGCGGATCATCGCGCCGTCCGGCTCCAGCCGGAAGCCCTCCTCCACGACGTCGAAGACCTTCCCGGAGAAGATCTCCCGCTGCTCTTCGGGCTCGATCGGGCAGATCCGGTCCGCCAGCGGCTCCCGCGCCTGCCCGCCCCGGCGCTCCGACGTCGTCATCGGGCCAGCGCCGCGGCGATCAGCCCGCGGAACAGGGGGTGGGAGCGGGTGGGCCGGGACAGCAGCTCCGGGTGGGCCTGCGTGGAGACGTAGTAGGGGTGCACCTCGGCGGGCAGCTCCACGAACTCCACCAGTGAGCCGTCCGGGGAGGTCCCGGAGATCACCAGGCCGGCCTCCTCCAGCTGCTCGCGGTAGGCGTTGTTGACCTCGTAGCGGTGCCGGTGGCGCTCCTTGACCTCGGTGGCCCCGTACGCGCCGGCCACCACGGAGCCCTCGGTGAGCTTGGCGTCGTACAGGCCCAGGCGCATCGTGCCGCCCAGGTCCCCCGCGCCGTCCACGAACTGCTTCTGCTCCTCCATCGTGGCGATGATCGGGGTGGAGGTCTCCGGGTCGAACTCGGTGGAGGAGGCCTCCGGCAGGCCGACGACGCTGCGGGCGTACTCCATGACCATGCACTGCAGGCCCAGGCACAGCCCCAGGGTCGGGATGCGGTGCTCCCGGGCGTAGCGCAGGGCGCCGAGCTTGCCCTCCAGGCCGCGGATCCCGAAGCCGCCGGGCACGCAGATCGCGTCCACGTCCGCCAGCTGCCGGGCCGCACCCTCGGGATCCTGGCACAGGTCCGAGGCGATCCACTTGATGCTCACCTTGGCGTCGTTGGCGAAGCCGCCGGCGCGCAGCGCCTCGGAGACGGACAGGTAGGCGTCCGGCAGGTCGATGTACTTGCCGACCAGCCCCACCGTGACCTCGTGCGAGGGCTGGTGCACGGTGCGCAGCAGCTTGTCCCACTCGGTGAAGTCCGCGGGCTGGTAGTCCAGGCCCAGGTAGTCCAGGATGTAGGCGTCCAGGCCCTGCCGGTACAGGGTCTTGGGGATGTCGTAGATGCTCGGGGCATCCGGGCAGGCGATGACGGCCTCGGTGTCCACATCGCATGCGCTGCCGACCTTGGCCTTGAGGCTCTCGGAGACCTCCTTGGCCGAGCGCAGCACCAGGGCGTCCGGGATGATCCCGAGCCCGCGCAGGGCCGCCACGGAGTGCTGGGTGGGCTTGGTCTTCATCTCCCCGGAGGGCCCGATGTAGGGGATCAGGGAGACGTGCAGGAAGAACACGTGGCGCCGCCCGACGTCGCGGCGCACCTGGCGGGCGGCCTCCAGGAACGGCTGGGATTCGATGTCCCCGACGGTGCCGCCGATCTCGGTGATGATGATGTCCGGGGCGTCGGGCTCGCCGGTGGCCCGGCGGCGCATGCGCGCCTTGATCTCATCGGTGATGTGCGGGATGACCTGCACGGTGTCCCCCAGGTACTCCCCGCGCCGCTCCTTGGCGATCACGGTGGAGTAGACCTGGCCGGTGGTCACGTTGGCCGAGGCGTCGAGGTTCTCGTCCAGGAAGCGCTCGTAGTGGCCGATGTCCAGGTCCGTCTCGGCGCCGTCGTCGGTGACGAAGACCTCGCCGTGCTGGAAGGGGTTCATGGTGCCGGGATCCACGTTGAGGTAGGGATCCAGCTTCTGCATGGTCACGGACAGCCCGCGCGAGCGCAGCAGGCGCCCGAGGCTGGAGGCGGTCAGCCCCTTGCCGAGGGAGGAGGCCACACCCCCCGTGACGAAGATCTGCCGGGTGATCTTCCGGTCCGTGCTGTGCTGTGCCGACGCTGTCTTGGATTCATTCACCACGGGTCTCGAGCCTATCATGCGGGGTCAGGGGCGAAGGTGGCGCAGATCTCATGCGCCGGGGTGCTCGGCGGCGGGCTGCGGGGCCGCCTGGCCGGCGTCGGCCAGCAGCTCCGCGGCGTGCTGGCGGGCCGCGGCGGAGTCCTCGTGCCCGGCCAGCATCCGCGCCAGCTCGACGACGCGCTCGCCCGGATCCAGCACCCGCACCTCGGAGACCGTGGCGTCCTCGGACTTCAGGACCAGCACGTGCCGGTCCGCGTGGGCGGCGACCTGCGGCAGGTGGGTGACCACCAGGACCTGCACGCGCCGGGCCAGCATCGCCAGGCGCCGGCCGATCTCCACGGCGGCCTTCCCGCCCACCCCGGCGTCGACCTCGTCGAAGATGAAGGTCGGCACCGGGTCCACCTCGGCCAGCACCACCTCCAGGGCGAGCATCACCCGGGACAGCTCGCCGCCGGAGGCGCCCTTGCCCAGCGGGCGCGGGACGGCGTCGCGGTGCGGGGCGAGCATGAGGCTCACCGCGTCCTTGCCCTCGGGCCCGAACTTCTCGGTCTCCTCCACCTGAACGACCAGACGGGCGTTGGGCATCGCCAGGGCGGAGAGCTCCTCGGAGACGGCGGCGCTGAGCCGGCGGCCCGATTCCTCGCGCAGTGCCCGCAGCCGGTCGGCCTCCTCCTGCAGGCGACCGCGCAGTCCGCGCAGCTGCTCCTCCAGGGCTTCGGCCCGCGAGGGGTCGTCCTCCAGGGCCTGCAGGCGGTTGCGGCTGGCCGCGGCCCAGTCCAGCACCTCGGTGATGTCCGCGCCGTACTTGCGGGTCAGCTTCTTCAGGGCGGCCCGGCGGGATTCCACCTGCGCCAGGCGCCCGGGGCCCTCGGTCTCCAGATCGGAGAGGTAGCCGGAGAGCTCCTCCCCGATGTCCGCGGCCTGGATCATCAGCTCCCGGACCCGCCCGGCCAGCCCGGCCAGGGCCTCGTCCTCCTCGGCCTCCTGCAGCAGGGCGCGGTGGGCGTGATCCAGCAGGACCGAGACCGTGCTCGCCTCCAGGTCCGCACCACCGACCAGCGCGGACTGGGCCGTGCGCGCGGCGGTGCGCAGCTGCTCGACGTTGGTCAGCCGCGCGGATTCCGCGTCCAGGGACTCCTCCTCCCCCACGTGCGGGCGCACGTCGTCGATCTCCTTCAGCGCCGCGGCCAGGGACTGGGCCTCGAAGGCCCGGGCCCGGGAGTTCTCCCGGACCTCGCGCAGCTCCTGGGCGGCCTCCCGGTACTCGGCGTAGTGCGCGCGGTACCGGTCCAGCAGGTCCGCGAGCTCCTCCCCGGCGTAGGCGTCCACGGCCCGACGCTGGGCCGCGGCGGACTTCAGCCGCAGCTGATCGGTCTGCCCGTGCACGGCCACGAGGGTCTGCCCCAGGGCGGCCAGGGTCCCGATGGGCGCGGCCGCCCCGCCGACGGTGGCCCGGGAGCGCCCCGAGGCGCTGACCGTGCGGGAGAGGATCAGCTCCTGGGGCAGCTCGGTGCCGTCCTCGACCCGCACGGCCTCGCCGCCGGCCTCCTCGGCCATCTCCACGGCCGGGTGGCCCTCGGGCAGGCGCACCACGGCCTGGGCCAGGGCGGAGCGGGCCCCGGCGCGCACCGCGCCGGCATCGGAGCGGGCGCCGAGCAGCATGCCCAGGGCGGTGACGACCATGGTCTTGCCGGCTCCGGTCTCCCCGGTGAGCACGGTCAGCCCGGGGCCCAAGGGCAGGGTGGCCCCGGTGATGACCCCGAGGTCACGGATGTTGATCTCCTCGATCATGCGCTGCGGTTCTCCTTCCCAGGCTCGGGGGCGGGGGCGGGCTCGCCCTCCACGACGGGGCCGCGCCACCCGCGGGTGGGCAGCTGGAACTTCTTCACCAGCCGCTCCGAGAACGGGGCGGGGTGGATGCGGGCCAGGCGCACCGGCTTGCCGGAGCGGCGCACCTCGATGCGCGCGCCGGGCGGCAGGTCCGCGCTGCGGCGCCCGTCGCACCACAGCACGCCGTAGTGCCCGTTGGTCGGCAGCAGCTCCACGGCCATGGTCGAGGCGGGCGCGGCCACCAGGGGCCGGGAGAACAGGGCGTGGGCGCTCAACGGCACCAGCAGCATCGCCGCGACCTCGGGCCACACCACCGGCCCGCCCCCGGAGAAGGCGTAGGCCGTGGACCCGGTGGGGGTGGCCATCACGACGCCGTCGCAGCCGAAGCTGCTCAGCGGGCGCCCGTCCACCTCGATGACCACCTCGACCATCTTCTCCCGGTTGCCCTTCTCCACCGAGGCCTCGTTCAGGGCCCAGTCGTGGTGCAGCACCCGCCGTTCGCTCCACACCTGCACGTCGATGGCCATCCGCTCCTCGACCGTGTAGGTGCGGTTGACGATGTGGTCCACGGTCTCATCCAGGTCCGTGCGCTCGGATTCGGCCAGGAAGCCCACGTGGCCCAAGTTCACCCCGATCAGCGGGATGTCGGTGTGGCGCATCATCTCCGCCGCGCGCAGGATGGACCCGTCCCCGCCCAGCACCACCCCGAGCTCGACGTCGTTCAGGGCCACGGACTCGTGGATGACCTCGATCCCGGGGCAGTGCGGGGCGCCGAAGATCGTCTCGAGGTCCCCGCGACCCATGACGGGCGTCAGCCCGGCCGCCAGCAGCCGGTCGCAGGCTTGGGTCGCGGCCGCCGTGGCTTCGGGTCGCCCCGTGTGGGCGAACAGGAGGATCTTGCGGGTCATGGGGCCTTGCTCCTTCGGGGAGGATCGCGGGCGGCGTCGGGCGGGGTCGGGGTGCGCGGCGCACCGGATCCCAGCCTAGGCGAGGGGACTGACAGATCCGAGGTCTCCCGTCGGGCGGTGCAGGTGCAGGAAGTGCTCGCGGTTGCCGTCCTGGCCGGGCAGGGCGGAATCCGCCGCGGCCCGGATCTGCAGGCCGAGGTCGGCGGCGGCCTCGAGGACGGCGCGGATGCCGGCCTGCCGGGTCGCCTCGTCGCGGACCACGCCATGCTTGTCCAGCCCGGAGCGGCCGACCTCGAACTGCGGCTTGACCATGAGCACCAGCTCCCCGCCGGGGGCGGTCGCGGCGCGCAGCGCGGGCAGGACGAGGGTCAGGGAGATGAAGGAGAGATCCCCCACGGTCAGCTGCACGGGCCCGCCGATCGCCTCCGGGTCCAGGTGGCGCACGTTCAGCCCCTCGTGCACCTGCACCCGGGGATCGGCGCGCAGGCTGGGGTGCAGCTGGTCGTGGCCGACGTCGACCGCGACCACCCGGGCGGCCCCGCGGTGCAGCAGCACCTGGGTGAACCCGCCGGTGGAGGCCCCGGCGTCCAGGCAGCGCCGCCCGGCCACGACGACGTCGGGGAAGGCCCGCAGCGCGCCGTCGAGCTTGTGTCCGGCCCGCGAGACCCAGTCCGCCCCCGGGCCCGGCAGGATGCGCACGGGCACCTCCGCGGCGACGTCGAGGGCGGGCTTGCGAACCTCCCGGTGGTGGACCAGGACCCGCCCCTCCCGGATCAGCCGGGCGGCCGCGGTGCGCGAGGGGGCCAGACCCGCGTGCACCAGATGCCGGTCCAGCCTCATCCGCGCGTCTCCGGGTCGACGCGGGCCTCTCCCGGTGCCGCCGGCGCGGGGCTGGGCTCGGCGTCCAGGCGGGTCCGCAGGGCCCGATGCAGCTGGTCGTACAGGGCGGCGTGCTCGGCCACCGGGACGGCGTCGAAGCGCTGCAGCAGGGCCTCCAGCTCCTCGGCGGAGCCGTGTTCGGCCAGCCGCCGCGCCGCCTCCTGCACCACCCGCGACGCCTCCTCGGCCCGCGGGTCCCCCGTCGGCTCCGGACTCACCGCCATCGCAGCTCGGGCTCCGTCGGCTCCTCGGCCCGGGGATGCACGGCCCACCAGGCGGCGCAGGCGACCCGCCAGAGCAGGACCTCCGGGCCATCCCCGCGCACGGTGACGCCGGCGGCGTCGGCCTGGGCGGTGATCCCGTGCAGCTCGGCGCGGGCCTCACCGCCGTCCGCGTTCACCCGCGGGGCGGCGTAGTCCTCGAACAGCTCGCCCAGGTCGGCCAGCAGGTGGTCCGGTCGCTGGTCCGCCGGGGCGCGCAGCACGTCCTCCCAGGTCTGCACCCCGGTCATGACGGCGGCGCTGGGCAGGTCCGCCCGGTGCGCCCCGAGGATGTCCGTGTCCAGTCGGTCCCCGACCACCAGCGGCCGACGCACGTCCAGCCGCTCGACGATGGTGTGGAAGATCGCCGCGCCGGGTTTGCCCGCCACGAGGGGCTCCCGCCGGGTGGCGGTGGCCACGGCCCGCACGAGGGTGCCGTTGCCGGGGGCGATGCCCCGCTCCTTGGGGATGGTCAGATCCGTGTTGGAGGCGATCCACAGCACCTGCTCGTCGGCCAGGGTGTAGGCGGCCTCGGCCAGGTCCTGCCAGCGCAGCGTCGGCTCGAAGCCCTGCAGCACGGCCCGGGGCTCCTCCCCCGGCGCGACGACGCGCAGTCCGGCGTCCCGGGCGCAGTCGGCCAGAGCCTCGGCCCCGCAGATCTGCACGGGCGCGCCCGCGCCGAGCCGGTCGGCCGCCAGCCGGGCGGCGGCCTGCGCGGAGCTGACCACGTGCTCGGCGTCGGTGTGCAGACCCAGGACGTTCAGGTGCTCGGCCACGGTGCCCACGGAGCGCGAGGCGTTGTTGGTCACGTACGCCACCGCGACACCTTCCCGCTGGGCGCGGTTCAGCGCGGGCACGGCCCCCGGGATGGGATCGGGGCCTGCGTAGACCACCCCGTCCAGGTCGGAGAGGATCGCGTCGAAGGATGCGAGCAGGTGGCTCATGCGCGCCCGGCGTCCCCCGCGTTGTCCCGGGCGATGTCCTCCTCGACCTCCCGCAGCTCCGGCGGCATCCCGCCGGTCGTGGCGGCGTCGTCATCGGCGACGTCCTCGGTGACCACGTCGCCTTCGATCTCGGTCTCGTCGGTGGCCTCGGGGTCCCCGGGATCCTCATCCTCCAGGTCGGTCTTCTCCACGACGTCGCCCAGCTCGGTGCGCAGCTCCTCCTCGCCGGTGCGCTCCACGTCCGGTTCGACGTCCTCGAGCGCGCCGCCGAAGCCGGTGCGGTCCTCGGCGACGGCCGCGAGGCGCTCGTCATCGTCGGTCTCGGCCTCGGCGCGGCGGCGCTGGGCGGCGGCCTCCTCCATCTCCTCGGGGGTGGGCTCCTGTTCGGCCATCTCGATTCCCTCCTCGTCCTCGGGCTGCTCATCCGGCAGCACGTCGATGTCGTAGATCTCCGGTTCCGCGAACTGTCCCTGCCCCAGGGCGGCTTCGGCGACGGCGGCCAGCCGGGACCACCGGGCGGCCTCCGCCTCCCGGCCCAGCGCCTCGAGCACGTCCGCGTAGGCGGAGTACAGGCGCGGGCTGTAGGAGAAGGCGCGGCGGGGGTTCAGCTCGGGGATCTCCAGGGCGCGCCGGGCGGCCTCGAGGTCTCCCGCGTCCTGGTGGATCCCGGAGACCACCATGGCCAGCTCGGCCTTCTGCTCGGCGCTCAGACCCTCCAGGGCCTCCTCGTCCCGGGCCTCCTCCAGGGCCTTCGCGGTGCGGCCCAGGGCCCGCTGCGCGTCGACGATCAGCGGCAGGTGCTCGTGGGATCCGGTCATGCGCCGGTGGGTGCGCAGCTCGCGCAGGGCGGTCTCCCAGTCCTCCGCGGCATAGGCGGCGACGCCGGCGGCCTCGCGCACCGCGGCAACCCGTCCGGCCCGGGCGACGGCGGCCTGGGCGTGCTCGAGGGCGAAGTCCGGGTCCACGTCCAGGTACAGGCTGGTCATCACCAGGTGCCGGGAGACCACCTCCGCGTTGTCCGGCTCGAGCACCCGCAGCTCCCGCTGCACGGACTTGTCCAGCTCCTTGCCGGTGACCTCCTCGTCGATCTCCGGGGCGGGTCCGCGCGAGGGCCGGTAGCCGCTGCGCACATCCTCCCGACGCTGCTCCCGACGCCGGTCGAACTGGCCCCGCGGGTTGCGCTCGGCGTCCTCGCCCCGCCGGTCCTGCCAGGACTGCGGGCGGGATCCCCCCCCGCGGAACTCGCCGCCGAGCCGGGACGCAGGCCCGCGGCGATCCCGGTCCTGACGGGGACGGTCCTGACGATCGCGATCCTGACGCGGACCGTCATCGCGACGACGGTCCTGGCCGAAGCGCTCATCCCGGCGATCCTGCCGGGGGCGATCCCCCCGGTCCTCGAACCGACCGGACCCGCGGCGACGATCAAAGGAGCCACGGCCTGCACCGGCGGAGCCGCGACGACCGTCGGAGCGGCTCTCGTCGCGGCCCCAGCGCGGGGAACCGGAGCGGCCCCGCCCTCGATCGGAGGCACCGCTGGGGCGATCGCGCCTCCGGTCCCCCGACCGATGCCCTTCGTGCGGACGGTCTTCAGCCACGCTGTGCTCCTTCTGCTCACGTTCTCTCGACGCGGTCCGGCCACCGGGACCACGGGGGATCCCACGGCTCAGGCCGACCGCGTCGCTGCTCGCCACCAGTCTACGGAACCGGACACCGGTGCATCGCCACCGGTGTGCGGGAACCTGACGGCCGAGTGCGGGCACGGAGCAGCACGGGCCTGTGGGTGCGCCGCCCCGGAGGGTCGGGAAGGGTCCTGGGCACGAAAAAAAGGGGGCCCCAACCGGGACCCCCACCACCCACAACCACGGACCCCGCCAAGCCCCGCACATCCCACGGGCACAAAAAAAGGGTGGGGATCCCCGACCGGGGACCCCCACCACATCAAAAAATGAATCTCGGCGGCGACCTACTCTCCCACACACCTACCGGGTGCAGTACCATCAGCGCTAAGAGCCTTAACTACCGGGTTCGGAAAGGGACCGGGTGTACCCCTCTTGCCATAACCA